>NZ_KV788174.1:0-117897 GCF_001807205.1 Corynebacterium sp. HMSC05D03
GCACAAGGACATCAACGACAAGAACCAGACGGTTACCTCTGACTCCGACAAGCCTTCCGACACCCCGGATAAGGGCGACGGCAAGGACAATGATGGAGACAAGGGCAGCTCGAAGAAGGACCTGCCGTGGTGGCTGCTGCTCATCCCGGGTCTGGGCCTGATCAAGATCATCTCCGACGGTGGCCATGATGGTGGCAATGGTGGCCACGATGGTGGCAACAACCACGGTGAGTCCCATGACAACACCGGCCGCGATGACCGCGAGGTTACCGTCCTGGATGCAACCCCGCCGGAGGATGCTGCCAACCAGCCGCAGGACTTCGGTCAGCCGGTGCCGTCCAACACGCACCGCGTGGAGATCAAGCACGTACCTTCCGGTGCAACCCAGCTTGACCCAGGCATGCAGGACTTCATCAAGTAGTCCGCACTGCAACACCATCCCGGCCCTCACCGGCTGGGCGTGGTAGGGGCAGACAATGATTAGGACAATCCCCTCCAGGGTGAAAACGCTGGAGGGGATTCGTCGTATGACTCTTAGACTATTGTTTACAGCGAAACCCCATAGCGAAGACTTTTAGAAGCTAGACGCCCATAATTAGAAGACAGGAGCAAGGAGCAGAGATTATGGCTGACGAAAGCCAACAGAACGATATTCCGGAATACCCCTCCGATTCCACGGGTGAGACTGCCGGGGAGGCTGCCGCAGCGAAGCACCGTGCCGGTGAGGAGCAGTCAGCGGGCGAGCCGAAGAAGGGCAATAAGAAGCTCCTCATTGGTCTGGTGGCGCTCATTGCGATCATCTTGGTCATCGTGCAATTGGTGATCTATGCGGGCCGCAATGGCGATGATTCTGCGGAAGATAATGCAGGGGATTCGGCGGAGACGTCGCAAAGCTCTGAGTCTGCCGCACCCACGACGAACAATGATCCCTTCGTGGATGACTCCGGTGAGCAGGATCAGGAGATTGATGCCGCACCGGGTGAGTTCCGTGGCTTTGGTGCCATGTCCCTGGGCATCAACGATGAGTTCGCCGCGGTGGACCCGATTCAGGTCACTGATACCGGAATGCTGATTCCCCCGCGCGATGTGCAGCGCTTGGGCTGGTACTCCGCATCCGCTGTCCCGGGAGTTGCTGGCCCGGTTGGCTCCAGCGTTATTACCGGCCACATCAACTACCAGGGGCAGGGAACAGGTTTCGCCGAGAAGTTCACCACCCTGGAGCAGGGCCAGGAGTTCACCGTCTTCATCGATGGTGAGGAGCGCCGCTTCCGCGTGACTGAGGCACCGTACCGTCTGCAGAAGGGCGCGGGCTTCCCGGACGTGGTCAATGACACGGAGGGAGAGAACCGCCTGGTCCTCATCACCTGCGGTGGCAAGTTTGTTGGTGGCCAGCTGGGCTACGAGGACAACATCATCACCGTAGCCGAGCCGGTGGCACCGGTGGAAGGTGGCGCTGAGGCGCCGGTGGCTTAGGCGGAGGCCTCCTCCAGGCGCGCGATGTGCAGCGTCAGGTAGGAGACTTCATCGGGGGTTAATGCGCTGTCGAGGCGCAGCTCAATGAGGTTGGCTACCATCTGGGCGGTCTCGACGGCATCGGGGTAGCGCGCGGAGATGGCGGTGGCCACCTGGCGGTCGTCGGAGTCGAGCTGCTGGTGCTCCGCCATGCGCACGAAGAGATAGCGCAAGTGCGTGATGAAGCGGGCGACGGAGATGTCCTCGCTGTTGAGCTCCGTATCGTTGTGGGAACCGATGACGGCCAGGATCTGTTGGATGAGGCCCGTCATGCGGTAGGTGCCGGAGAGATCCCCCACCGCGAACCCAGCGTTGACTAGGTGCAGGGTGATGGCCACGGCCTCATCAGGAGCCAGTGGTTTGTGCAGGCCACTGTTGATGGCGTCGAGTAGCTGCTGTGCGAGGGCAAAGTCATCGGCGTAGAGGTGGCGTACCTCAGCTTCCAATGGATAGGACACGGTGTTGCCGCGGCTGACCGCGCCGTGGATGTGATCCGCAATCGCCACGACCAGAGTGAGTTTGCTGCGCAGTGCCTCAGACATGTCGACGGAGTGCATGGCATCGATGACTAACTGCACGTACTCGCCGGGGATACCGGCGATCATGGCGGCGAGGTGGTCCGGGTCGCGGCCGGAATCAGGGACGAAGACCTTGACCACCTTGGCGGGGTCAACCTCAGTGCCGGGGTGAGCCTGGAAGCCGATTCCGCGGCCGGTGACGATGACGTCCTCCGCGCCGCGGCGTGCGAGCACGACGTTGTTATTGAACACTCGCAACAGTTGCACAAGGCACCTTTCTGGTTGGGGTTAACCGGTTAAGGCTAGCCGATTGGAGCTAAAACGACTAAAGCCGGCCACGATGGTGGTTCCATCGAGCCAGCTTAGTCAGGGTTCGTTAAAGGCGTGCTCAAGGTTCCCTAGTGGGTCCTTTAGCGGGTCGTGGTGATGACCGTATCGCCAGCGGCGGCGTGGTTCAGGCCAGCCGGGGTGACGGCGGACAGCGCCTTGGTGTTGGTCACGGCCAGGACGATGGTGGTGTCGTAGCCGGCTTCGGTGACTTTGGCGAAGTCAACGGTGGCAAGCAGCTCGCCCTGCTTGACCGTGTCGCCCTTCTTGACGGCTGGGGCGAAACCTTCGCCCTTCATCTTCACGGTGTTGATGCCGATGTGGACGAGGACCTCCACGCCGTCCTCAGTCTTGATGCCGTAGGCGTGACCGGACTTCATAGCACTGACAATCGTGCCGCTGACGGGGGAGTAGACCTCGTCGCCCTCGGGGACGATGCCCACGCCATCACCTAGCGTGCCGGCGGAGAAGACCGGGTCATCGATCTCAGCCATGGGGACAACCTTGCCGGTCGACGGCGAAGCGATGTCGGTGGTGGTGCCAGCGGCCGGCTCAGTGGCCGTGGCCGGGGCATCCGCCTTGGTGGCGGTTGCGGTGGCGGCACCAGCGCCAGCGCCGGCGGCAGCGGTGGTTGCGGGGGCGTCGGCAAGCGCGGCGTTGTCAGCGTTGCCGGCGTTGTTGGCGTTGTCGAGCTCGGCCTGCTCGGCTGCCTCGCGGGCGGCCTTGGCCTCAGCGCGCTCCTCCGGGGTGCGGTAGTCGGTGAAGAGGATGAGGAAGAAGGCCACGAAGAAGGCCACCGCAATGGCGATGGCGTACTTGGCCATCGGGGTGAAGACTGGGATGGTCAGCAGGGAGGTGAAGACGAAGGCGTCGGTAGTAATACCGTTCGTGCCCAGGGTCAGCAGAGCCACGGTCAGGCCACCGGCGAAGCAGCCCACCAGCATGCGCGGGTAGATCCTCTTGTAGCGCAGGTGGATACCGTAGAGGGAAGGCTCAGACACACCACCGAGCAGGCCGGCCAGGAGGGCAGAGCCGGAGGTCTGGCGCATCACGGTGTCGCGGTCACGGATGGACAGTGCCAGGACACCTGCAGTGGCGCCGAAGCAGGCGAAGTTCCATGCGCCCATGGGGCCCTGGATGAAGTCATAGCCCAAGGTCTGGATGTTGACCAGCATGAGGGCGTTGAGCGGCCAGTGCAGACCCAGCGGGACCAGGAAGGGGTAGAGCATCGGGATGGCCAGGGCGAAGACGAACGGTACGTGGTCATTCATCCAAGACAGGCCGGCGCCAATGCCGTTACCGGCCCACACGCCGAACGGGCCAATGAGGAAGGCTGTCAGCGGGATAACGAAGAGCAGAGTCAGGAAGGGGACGAAGACCATGTGCACCGCAGACGGGATGATCTTCTGGAATCCCTTGTAGAAGAGTGCCGCGACGGCAGCCATGATGAGCGGGACGAAGACGTTTCCGCCGTAGTCCTGCAGCTGCATGGTCATGCCGAAGATATCGATGGAGCACTGCTCAGCAGACAGCGTGTCGTTGGTGACACACTGCACGGCGGGGTTCTCCGAAAGGCCGGCGAACTCCGGGGTGAACATCGCGAGCATGGCTGCGGCGGGAACCCAGGGGTCGATGCGCAGCTTCTTACCCGCGTTATAGGCCACCATCACGGGAAGGAAGAAGAAGACGGAACGCCACATGGCGTCCACGAAGAACCAGGAGGCGGGCTTATCCGGGGAGCGGAAGTCCACGACGCCTGCGGCGTCCAGCACCGAGGCGAAGGCGATGATGAGGGAAGCGCCCAGCAGCACGCCGAGGATGGGGCGGAAGGAATCCGAGAGGTACTCGAAGAAGGTGTCCATCCACGGCAGCTTGCCCTTGGACTTAGCGCGGGCGGCAGCCTTGACATCATCGTTGGAGCGGCCGGCGGAGGAGCCGGCGTTCTTCATCTGGGGGAGAGCATTGATCTGGTCATAGACCGTGGCCACGTCACCGCCGATGACCACCTGGTAGTTGCGGCCGCCCTGGGGCACGGCACCCATGACCTTGGGGATGGCCTCGAGGGCGTCCTTGTCTGCCTTGGAGGCATCAGCCAACTCAAAGCGCAGGCGCGTAGCACAGTGCGTGAAAGAGGTGATGTTCTCCGCCCCGCCGATGCCATCCAGGATGGCCTCAGCTGCCGAGCGAACTTCAGTCGACATGAGAATCCTTTCGAGAGTAAGTGAGCTCTGTGGCTAAAAACCACAAAAGACCTAGGCTACAATGGTTCACAAGCGAACCATCCCCACACGGCTAAGAGCGGGGAGCCTAGGTCTTGCCCGAAGTAACAATCCTGGTTAGGAGCCTACTCCGAGGGAACAAGGGAGGACAAGTTTCTGTGTGATAGCACACTTTGGCTTCGGGTGAGGTGGCAGTGGCCTGGGGAGTTGCTGATGGTCAGTGTTAAGTCGGCGGCGAGAAGGGGTGTGTTCCCGTACTGTGAAAGTGTCGTAGTGTCACTGTGTGCCCCACTGTGTGATCCCGGGTACACGCTTTCTAAGCAGAGAAAGGGTTGTCATGACCGCCAAGTCCTCACGGAATTCCGCCTTCATTAGCGTCATTGGGCGCGGCTTCGACGGTTTGGACGTTGCTGCTGTGGCTCAGGAACTGGGGGCCACCTTCGCCCAGGTAGATGACTTGGGAACCACGCTCAGCGAAGTCCTGGAGAATGCCCCCGCGGGCAACCTGGTCCTCCAAGGCACCGGAGTTATGGACTTTGATGCCAAGGCCGCCGCCGCCCTGGGCCTGCCCTTCGTGCTGATTTCCGCCGCACCCGCACGCGCCGCGGAGCTGGCGCTGAACCACGCGCGCTCGGTGGGAGCCACCGTGGTGGGCGCGGTGGATGACGTCTCCTCCGTTCCCAGTGCGATTTCTTCCCTGGAGGACATCGAGCCCTATATGTGCGCGGAGCTCTTCCAAAAGCAGCTGCTGGACCAGGCCCGCGAGGTCGGGGCACACATCGTGCTGCCGGAGGGAGAGGATGACCGCATCCTGCAGGCCGCGGGGGAGCTCATTAAGGGCAAGGTGGCGAAGCTGACGATTTTGGGTGACGGGGGCGTCGAAAAGCGCGCCCAGGAACTCGGGATCGACCTGAGCGGCGTGGACATCATCAACCACCTGGAATCCCCGCTGGCAGAAGAGTTTGCGGCAGACTTTGCGGAGCTGCGCAAGAAGAAGGGCGTGACGCTGGAGCAAGCGCGCGAGACCATGAAAGACGTGTCCTACTTCGCCACGATGATGGTACACAAGGGCTTGGCCGATGGCATGGTCTCCGGCGCAGCGCACACCACGGCGCACACCATCAAGCCTTCCTTCCAGATCATTAAGACCAAGCCGGAAGCCTCCGTGGTCTCCTCCATCTTCCTCATGGTGATGCCGGGGCGCTTGTGGGCCTTCGGTGACTGCGCGGTGAACCCGAACCCGACTCCGGAGCAGCTCGGCGAGATCGCCATCGTGTCCGCCCAGACCGCAGCACAGTTCGGCCTGGACCCGCGCGTGGCGCTGCTGTCCTACTCCACGGGAACCTCGGGCGCGGGCCCGGACGTGGAGAAGGTGGTCAAGGCCGTCGAGGTGGCTGGCGGCATTGACTCCTCCGTGGCGGTGGATGGTCCGCTGCAGTTCGACGCTGCCTGCGACCCAGGCGTGGCAGCCAAGAAGGCGCCGGAATCCGACGTTGCAGGTAAGGCCACGGTCTTCGTCTTCCCGGACCTGGAGGCCGGCAACATTGGTTATAAGACGGCGCAGCGCACCGGTGGTGCATTGGCGGTGGGCCCGATTCTGCAGGGTCTGAACAAGCCGGTCAATGACCTTTCGCGTGGCGCGACCGTTCCGGACATCATCAACACGGTGGCTATCACCGCTATTCAGGCAGGGGTGAAGTAGATGGCGTACGTACTCGTTCTCAACTCGGGGTCTTCCTCGGTAAAGTTCCAGCTCGTGGACCCGGAGAGCTCGGCCACGGATACCCCGCTGGTCTCGGGTTTGGTGGAGCAGGTCGGCGAGCCGCAGGGTGCGGTGACCGTCAAGACGGGCGGTGAGGAATACAAGGAAGAGCTGGAGATTCCCACCCACTCCTTCGGCTTGGACCGCGCGTTTAGCATCATGCATGAGCACGGCGTGGGCCCGACGGATGTCGAGGTCATCGCCGTGGGCCACCGCGTGGTGCACGGCGGGCGCCTGTTCAGTGAGCCGCAGCTCATCGTGGATCAGATCGAGTCCATGATCGAGGACCTCATTCCGCTCGCGCCGCTGCACAACCCGGCGAACCTGGATGGTATCCGCGTGGCGCGCAAGCTGCTGCCGGAGATCCCGCACGTGGCGGTCTTCGATACGGCCTTCTTTAACCACATGCCGCCGGCGGCAGCACTCTACGCCATTAACAATGATGTGGCCTCGCAATATGACATCCGCCGTTACGGTTTCCACGGAACCTCGCACGAGTTCGTTTCGCAGCAGGTGCCGAAGCTTCTTGACCGCGACCCGGGGCATGTTCACCAGATCACGCTGCACTTGGGCAACGGTGCCTCCGCCGCGGCGATTCGCAACGGCCGCCCGATCGATACCTCGATGGGCCTGACCCCGCTGGCAGGTTTGGCCATGGGCACGCGCTCGGGCGATATTGACCCGGGTATTATCTTCCACCTCTCGCGTGAGGCGGGTATGTCGATCGATGAGATCGACAACCTTCTGAACAAGCGCTCCGGTGTGAAGGGTATTGCGGGTGTCAACGATTTCCGGGTGCTGCGCGAGCGCATCAACAACGAGGACCAGGATGCCTGGCTGGCCTATAACATCTACATCCACCAGCTGCGCCGCTTCATTGGTGCATACATGATTGCGTTGGGCCGCGTGGACGCGATTACGTTTACCGCCGGCGTGGGTGAGAACGATACTGAGGTCCGCCAGGATTCGCTGTACAACCTGGACATGTACGGCATTGACTTCGATAAGGAAGCCAACCTGGTGCGCTCGAAGGAGCCGCGCATGATTTCGACCGCGGATTCCCAGGTCAAGGTCTTCGTGGTGCCGACGAACGAGGAGCTGGCTATTGCACAGAAGTCCGCGGGTATCGCGGCCATGGCCCGGGAGGCGGGCCTGTACTAGAACATCGTGACTGGGCGGACCTTGTTGGCCAGGTCCACCAGCGCGTAGCGGTGGCGAGCGAACGGCGCCTGGCGGGCCAGTGCCCGCAGGGTATCCGCCAGGCCATAGCGCAGGCCGCGCTGGGTAAAGGGGAACTCGAAAAGATCGTTGGGGGAGGCCGCAGCATCGAGGTCTGATTCACGCAGGAAGGTCAGCCCGGCGGAGATGACCGCAATCTTGATCTGCAAAAAGCGCGGCTCGTTCTGCGGAATCTCCTCCAGGCGGCGGGCGGCGCGCCGGATGCGGGACTCGGAAAGGTCGTGCACGATGAGCTGCAGAACCGTGGTCAAGCGGGCCATGCGGTGGTGACGCGAGGCATTGGGGACCTTATCCAAGGTGGCCACGGCGAGCTCCACCTGGTGCTCGGCGCGCAGCTGGCGGGCCAAGCCGAAGGCGGAGGAGACCGTCGTCGGGTTCGTCGCCCACACGATGCCGTAGAGACGCAGCGAATTGAAACGCAGGTGGGCCGGATCATCGGTGATGTGGTCCCAGATGCCCGGCTGGTCCTCAAAAGCATCATTGGGCAAATCCGCCAGCGAGGTGGTGAGGTTGGCGCAGGCGCGGGCAACGGAGGCGTCGATAAGCGCGGCCTCCGAAAAACCCAGCTGCTGCAGGATGAGCTCGTTGACCGCGCCGATGGCCAGCTTCGGTGCGGCCTCACCGGGTAGCACGTCGAGGACGTGCGCGAAGTGGGCCTGGGCCTCACGGTATTTGTCCAAGAGCAGTTCGGTCACGCCCGAGTACCAGTGGAAGCGCCAGTCCTTGCCCAAGCGCTCCTCGATGGAGGTCAACCACTCGCGGGCCTGGCCGATATAGCCCAGGTCAATCATGGCGCGCACCACGCCGAGGGGAATCTCGGCGGATTCTTCGTACTCCGGGGCCTGCATGGCCTGGCGCAGGGTTTCTAGCGCTTCCTGCGGCTCGGTATAGGAGGAGCCCTGCAGCAGCGGGGCTCCGATATCGGAGCGGACAACCAGCGGGATGGGCAGCGCGGATACCACCTCGGGGGCAGTGATGCGGACGGTGCGGTCGATGCCATCGATGAGCTGGTCGGTGCGGAAGACCAGGTGCTTCGTGCCGAAGGTCGTACGCTGCGGGGAAAAGACGGAGTGCTGGGCCGGGTGCTGGATGCCATCACGGAGCGCGATGACCTCACGCAGCACACCGAAGAGCTGGTCACGCAGCTCGGAGACCGATGCGAAGCGCTGCTCCGGGTCAGGGTCAGTCGCGCGCAAGAGCAGGCGGTAGAAAGAAAGGTAGCGGCGCAGCAGCGGCTCCTCCGTGGGGGAGGGCAGGCCGGGCTTATAGACGCCATCCTCCACCGGCAGCTTCAACGTCAGGCAGGCCAGGGTGCGCCCGATGGTATAAATATCGCTGGCCACCGAGGGGCCCTGGGTGGAGATCTCCGGCGCCTGAAAACCCTGCGTGCCGTAGATATGCCCGAAGGCACCGATGCCGGAGACCGCGCCCAGATCGATGAGTTTGACCTGGTCCTCGGTGACGATGATGTTGGAGGGCTTTAAGTCGTTGTAGACCACGCCGCGGGCGTGCAGGTAATCCAGGGCGGGCAGGATTTCCAAAATATAGGCAATGGCCGTATCGACCGGGAAGCGGTCATTGGCCTGGTCGTTGCGGCGCTGCTTGAGCGAAGGTCCGCCGACGTATTCCATGACGATGAAGCCGCCGGGCACGCGGGGATCATCGATGAAGTTGAAAATCTTGACGATATTCGGGTGCGTGATATCCGCGAGGAACTCACGCTCCGCCTCCGCAGTCGCCGTTTCCTCGGCGGAGTTGGTGGATTGCATGCCCTTGAGCACCACGATGCGCCCGGAGACGAAATGGTCATTGGCCAGGTAGATCCAGCCCAGCCCGCCATGCGCCAGCACGCCGAGGATTTCGTATTGGCCCGCCACCATGTCACCCGGCTTAAGCTGCGGCGGGGCGGCGCGGGGCGCATCCTGCGGATCGATGAGGGCTTGAGTGGGATCATCCGGGACGACGAAGGGCAAGGTGGCCATGCCATCGGCCACTTCGCGGTCGGTGCGCTTGGTGCTGCGGCGCTGGCGGAAGGTATCGAGCGCGCGGCGGCGGGAGGCCTGCGAAGGGTCCTCTGCTTTGCGACGATCTCGCAGCTGCCCCAGCTCCTCGATCAGTGCCGCGATATTGTCTGAATCGACGTATTCGCCATCGCCAGGCTTGTTCGTCGCGCTGCCGTGCGCGCCGGGCTGACCGGCGGGGGAGAGGACGGCGCCAGTGGCGGCGGGGTCATCCTCATCGAAGTCATCGGCGAAGGGATCGAAAGGTACCGCCGCGGTGCGGTCGGAGGCTTCCGTGTTGTCGGCGCCGGAGGCTGCTGTTCTCGGATCGCCTGGTTTCGCAGGCGAGGTGCCGAGAAGGTGATCCTCCGAATAATCGTCATCGTCATCCGCGAAAGGATCGAAGCGGACGGCTTGCGTGGCGTCGGCAGGACCTTCGGGCTCCGCGGTCTCGTGCTCTTCGGGCGTGAGGTGATCGAGCTCATCCTCGCTGAAGCGGTGCGACATTAGTGTCCCTCCTTCTTCTCGCCGGGTGGGTTGCTGGTTGGGGAACTCGGCTGGGATTCCGTCGCGGGTGGGGTCTCATCGAGGTACTTAGGTGCCGGGAGCACCGGCTGTTCCATATAATCCCCCAGCCACGTTGTGAAGAGCCTCTGCCAGGTCCCGTCCTTGCGAATGCGCTCCAGCGTGGAGTTCACCTGACGGATAAGCGGGCGCGAATCATACGAGCCATCGGGCTTGCGCACGGCCACGCCATAGCTTTGGCTTTCGAGGGGACCACCGACAATCTCGGTGTAGCGATCCTGGGCCAGCATGCCGGAGAGCAGCGCATCATCTACCACGATGCCATCCGCTTGCCCCAGTTGCAGGGCCATGAGGCAATCGCCCCAGGCGCGGGTTTCCAGGATGTCGGAAGCAGGCGCGTGCGTGCGTATCGCGTCCACCATGGTGGAACCCTTTGTCGCACACAAGGTCATCCCAGCGGTATCCGCGATGGACTCAACGCCGGAGTTCTTCAGCACCAGCAAACGCGCGTCGGTTTGCATATAGGGAATGGAGAAGGAGACTTCGCGCTGGCGGCTGGGGCTAATCGTCATGGTGCGGATGACGATATCCACCGTGCGATCATTGAGCGCACGCGCGCGTTCGGAAGCCTCCACGAAGCGGAAGTCCACCTTGTTGGGATCCCCGAAGATATCGCGGGCGATTTCGCGAGCAATATCGACCTCGAAGCCGCGGACCTCGCCGCTGGCGGTATCGCGGTAGCTGAGCAGGTTATTGGAGCGATCCACACCCACGATAAGCCGGCCGCGCGCCAGGATATCGGGCACGCGCTCCTCCGGCTTCTTATCGTCCGGGCGGTAGGAGCCATAGGCCTCTTCGGTGCTTTGTTTGGACGCCTCACCGGCGCCAGCGGGCTCGATGATGGCATCCTCCGGCAGTGGTGGTCCCGGCGTGGAATCGAGGTTCGCGGTGGAGGGGAGGATGGGGTCCTGTGTGCTGGGCGGCTCCGGCTCACAGCCGCTGAGCGCCACGGCGCTGCTGAGCAGGAGCAGGGCCGCGGTCCAGGCCGGGCGGTTCTTGGTAGGGCGGCGCATCACAGGTACTCCTGCAGACGGGGACGAATACCTAGCCACACGGCAATAATCGCACCAAAGGTGGCCAGGAGCACGCCGGTCGAGACCATCGTCATGGCATTGAGCCCCTGGACCAGATAGGTGCGCATGGCATCGCGGGCTTGATCGATGAGTGCTGCCAAGGAGCTATCCACGGCGTTGAAAGCACTGGCGGCGGTCGGGTCACCATCCGGATCGATGGCGGTGGCCTGGTAGAGGGCAGCATCGTAGTCGCCCATGGCAAGGTCCTCGGTGAACTTCTCGTGCGTGGATGTCCAGTCTTCCACTGCCTGCTTGGCGCGGGGAATCAGGGAGGGATCGGAGGAGGGGAAGTCGTCGTCGTTAAGCGCCTGCTCATAATCCCGCAGGGCCTGGTTAACGGAGTACACCGTGGAGCTAAAGTGCACGGACATGTCCTGCTCGGAGGAGCGCAAGACTAGCGCGAGAGTCTCCGAGGTGCGCATCTGCTGGGCCTCGATGCGCGAGGCAGTCAGTGAGTCCCAGGGGCGCGACACCGTCTCGAAACCCTGGTGGCCCGAGGCCCACGTGGCGAAGTTGGAGGCGGAGGCCCACACCAGCGCGAGGAACAACAACCCCGTGGCCGCCACAAAGCCACGGTTGAAGCGGCGGCGGGTCAGCCGCCACAGCCACCACTGCGCCAAGCCGAGGAAAATGAGTGCGGCAACCAGCCCGGACAGCGGAACCCACTGCGGGCGGGTCAGACGCTGCTGCTGTTGGCTCACCTTCTCCGAGGTCAGGGTGAACAGCTCCGCGGCGGCGGGGAGAATCTGGGTCCGCATGAGCGCCGAGGCGTTGGACATATAGGAATTCGCCACGGCGTGGCCCGCGCGGTGATTGACACGCGCCTTTTCCACGAGGGCGGTGTACACCGGCAGCTCGCGTTGGATAAAGGTGACGAGCTCGCGCACGCGCTCATCCTCGGCGGAGGTGCCCACGATGGCCTGCGTGGCGGCGACCGACGCGGCATCGATGGCCTCGTTATAGCGGTTGCGGTTATGCTCCGGTTCGACGCCCGCCTGCACGAAGCCGGTGGTGGCCACGGTATCGGCCAGAGACAGGTTGGTGTAGAGGTGATGCGCCGCATTCGACATCGGCTCCGTGGAAGTCAGCAGAGTATCCAGGTCATCGTGGCGCGC
The DNA here is from genome assembly GCF_001807205.1 of Corynebacterium sp. HMSC05D03. Taxonomy (NCBI): domain Bacteria; kingdom Bacillati; phylum Actinomycetota; class Actinomycetes; order Mycobacteriales; family Corynebacteriaceae; genus Corynebacterium; species Corynebacterium sp. HMSC05D03. The sequence goes on from NZ_KV788174.1 coordinate 12,351, forward strand.
GGCCGAGGAAGAAGACATAGAAAACCCGGCTGCCGCGAGCGCGGCGGTCAGGATGACGGTGACCGTAAACAGCTTGCCGGGCGTGGTGGAAGCAAAGCTATAAAAGCGCCGGAGGACGCGCGCTGGGCCGGAGAAGGAACTCATGGCCAGCTGCGTGGGGCGGCTGAAAGCCGGGGCAGCAGGCTCGGTGACCTCATCGAGCCAATGATCGCCCCATGATTCGGGGGAGTGCTCGCGCAGTTCGGTGGCCGGGCCGGTCATTCCCTTAGGATAGCGCCCCGCACCCCATCGCGCGATGATTTGGGGCAGGGTGGCGTGGGCTTATTCTCGCGTATCGTATAAGACATGTGTACACGCGTTAACCCAGAGCTTTCCGGTGATGGCTGGTCTAAAGGTCCGGGCGGGGTGCCGGTATGGGGCAAGTTTGGCGCCGCTGGCCTCTTCCTCGTGGCGGGGGACCAAGTGCTGCTGCAGCATCGCGCTACGTGGACGAATAACGGTGGGACCTGGGGAATCCCGGGCGGGGCGCGGGATAAGCCGGAGTCGCCGGAGCAGGCCGCGCTGCGGGAGACGGAGGAAGAAACCGGAATCTCGCCGGCGGACGTCGAGGTTCTAGGCTCGCTCGTTACCGCCGGGCCCTTCGAGGAAGGCTGGACTTATACCACGGTGTTAGCGCGGACTCTTTCGGGGCAGCGCTTAGCCACGACCGCCAACGAAGAATCCGCAGAGCTGCGCTGGGTGCCCTTTAACCAGATGGAAGAGCTGGAGCTTTTGGCTCCCTTCCGGGAAGCACTGCCGCGGTTGCTGAAGTATTGGGAAGAAAACGGCAGCTGATACAGGCGCGCGGCGGGAACCTGTGGCACGCTGTAGGACATGATTGAAGTAGCCGGACTGACCAAACAGTACAAGTCTGTCCGCGCCGTCGATGACCTCACCTTTCAGGTGGAGCCGGGCCAAGTGACCGGCTTTCTGGGGCCCAACGGCGCTGGAAAATCAACGACGATGCGCATGATCCTGGGCTTGGACAAGCCCACCGCTGGCACCGCCCTAGTGCACGGCAAACCCTACCGCGAGCTGAAGAACCCGCTGCGTGAGGTGGGCGCGCTTCTCGACGCCAAAGCGGTCCACGCCAACCGCACCGCCGCTAACCACCTGACGTGGATGGCGCAAGCCAACGGCATCCCCACCTCCCGCGTTGATGAGGTGCTCGGGCTTGTGGGCTTGGCTGATGTTGCGGGCAAGAAGGCCGGCGGCTTCTCCCTCGGCATGGGGCAGCGCCTGGGCTTGGCGGCTGCCTTGCTGGGGGACCCGGGCGTGCTGATTTTGGATGAGCCGGTCAACGGCCTGGACCCGGAGGGCATTCGCTGGGTGCGCTCGCTCGTGCGCGCGCTGGCAGCAGAAGGCCGCACGGTGCTCATCTCCTCCCACCTGCTGGCGGAGATGGCGCAGACGGCCGACCACTTGGTGGTCATTGGCCGCGGCAGGCTCTTGGCTAATCAGCGTACCTATGACTTTGTGAAGGAGAATTCCAGCTCTTCGGTCATCGTGCGCTCGGAGCACCTGCGCGAGTTCGGCTCGGCGCTCAAGGAAGCCGGGATTTTTTACCACGAGTCGGCTGATGAGGAACAGCGACCAACGCTAGTGATTCCTCACCAGACCACGGACTACGTGGGCCAGCTGGCTTATTCCACGGGTGTGCCGCTGACGGAATTGACGCTCCACCGCGCCTCGCTGGAAGAGGCTTATGTGGCTATGACGGATCGCGCGGTGCAGTACCAGGCGGAGGCACCGCAGGAAGGGGTACACCGCTAATGTTTCTCAATACTGTTCACTCGGAGTGGACGAAGCTGCGCACGACGAAGTCCTTCTGGTGGACCACGGCCCTCATTTTTCTTATCACTACCGGCTGGACGCTGCTGAATTCGCTCAACGCGGGCGAAGCCGTGCTGGGCATTAGCCCGCTGCAGGAGCGCAGCTTGGGCTCCATCATCTTGCTCATGGGCATGCCGATCATCATGATCCAGGCCGCGATGGTGGTGACTACGGAGTACCGCTATAGGACGCAATCCCTGACCTTCATGGCCAACCCGAAGCGTTGGACCGTGGCCTGCGCCAAGCTGCTGCTCTACGGAGTCATTGCGGCGATTATTGCTTTTTTGGGCTTGGTGTACATCTTCGTGTTGGCGGATGTGACTACGAACGAATCTGCGGCGGAGGCCTTTCAGCCTTTCTCTAGCGACGATGGCAAGTACATGTTGTGGGCCTTCCCCATCGCGGCCTTTGGCGCGGTGCTCTTCGTGCAGGGGCTGGGCCTGCTGCTACGGCAGACCGCCGGCACGGTGGCGATTTCCCTCATCTTGTACATGGGCCTGGAAAATATCGTGCGCGTGCTGCCGCTGGTGGGCGATAAAGTCATTCACTTCATGCCCTTTACCGCCTTCCAGAACTGGGCGGTGAACTATGTGGATGAGAACGCGCCGTGGTCATCGGTAGGCTTTGAGGCTCTCGTCTTTTTCGGCTGGGCCGCAGTTCTGTGGATCGTGGGCGTCATCGTGCTGGAGAAGCGCGACGCGTGATTCCCTATCCACTCTTGGCTACATTGGCGCTGTTGTCCGCAACAGCGCCTTTTGCCACAGATATGTATTTGCCGGTGATGCCGGAGATCGTCTCTGATCTGGGCACCACCCGGTCCATGGTGCAGCTGACCATCTCAGGCTTTTTCATTGGCATGGGGGTGGGTCAGCTCGTGATGGGCCCGCTGTCCGACGCCATCGGGCGCAAACGCCTCCTTATTGCCGGTGCCTCCCTCGCGCTGGTTGCCTCCGTGCTGGCGGCGCTGGCTCCGACCGCCACGGTGCTCGTGGCCGCCCGCGTGCTGCAGGGCCTCGGCGGCGGCGCGTGCGTGGTGCTCGCCCGCGCGGTGGTACCTGACCTCGTGCACGGCGCGGCTGCCGCGAAGGCTTATTCGCTGCTCATGGCGCTGCAGGGCATCGCGCCGGCGGTGGCCCCGGTGCTCGGCGGTGTCCTGGCGGAGCCGCTGGGCTGGCGCGGCATCTTTTGGGTGCTTGCCGGGCTGCATGCGGTGCAGTTGGTGCTGGCGATTGCCATCGTCCCGGAAACCGCGGGTGGGCGCTCCCGCGCTGGGTTGTTCCGCACGGTGGCGGGAAACTACTGGGCGGTCCTGACCAATGCCCGGGTGTGGGGCTACCTGGTGACCATGGCCTTCGGCTTCTGTTCGATGTTTTGCTACATCTCGGCCTCGGCCTTCGTGGTGCAAGACCAGTGGGGCTTTTCGCCGCTGGGCTATTCGCTGGTTTTCGGCATCAACTCCGTGGGCCTCTTTATGGCCACGCTGGTGAATTCGCGGGCAATGGATTCGGTCTCCCCGGCGGTCATGTTGCGCATCGGCGTGACCGGCGTTTTCGTGTGCGGGGTGCTCTTGTTGCTGTCGGTGCTGTTTGGCGCTCCGGTCTGGGTCTGCCTCACTGTGCTTTTTGCCTGCGTGGCGCCGACCGGCTTCATCATGGGCAACGCCACGGCGTTGGCCACGGGCCTCATGCGCCCGCGAGCGGGTAGCGTCTCCGCGATCATGGGCTTCGGCCAGTCTATGTTGGCCAGCGCCATCAGCCCGCTCATGGGCTGGGGCTCGAACGCAGCGCTGACCATGGCCATCGGAATGGTGTGCTGCAGCTTCATCTCGCTGTGCGGCCTTGTGGTATCCACGCGGCTGGCCCGCGGCGCCTCGTAGTGCACCGCGCCGTCTCGTGCACAGGCCGCCGAACTCAAGCCATCGAGCACCCAAACGGCGCCTTGCAAAAGGCATCCCACAAATGGCATCAGTCGAAAGGCGTCTTTTCCTCTAAAAACGCCTTTTGCGGGTCCTAGATGGCGTTTTTAGCACCAAAAACACCTTTTGAGAGATGCCTTCTGGGAGATGCCATTTACTAGATGCCTTCGTCGGATGTCTTGCGGCGCGCGCCACGTGCGCGGCGAGTACACCAGGGCGGGGCTCTTGCCATCCTCAGAGATGGTTCTAGTCAGATGGTTCGTTTGCCCCCAAACGAACCATCTACCGCCTCGTAGAAGGTTTGTTTGCCCCCAGAGGAACCGTTTGACTGGAACCACCTGACTGGAGCCTTTTGACTGGAACCACGTGCGGGTCCCCATGCATCCCCTACTGCAGGGCGGAGGTCAGGCGCATGACGTTGTCCACGTAGCGGCGCAGCAGGCCGCGCTCGTTCCACTCCTCGAGGGTGAGCTCGTGGCAGACCTTCTTGTAGTTGCTGGCCAACTGGGTGAAGTCATCGATGAGGTCGCCCTTGGCCACCAACATGGTCGATTCATAGTTGAGACCGAAGGAGCGCATATCCATGTTGGAGGAACCAAACATGCACAAGGAGTCGCGCTCCGGCAGGTTCGGGTCCGCAAGAATGAACTTGGAGTGCAGCACGAAGGGCTCGGGGAATTGAAAGATCCGCACGCCAGCCTCCAACAGTGCCTGGTAGTAGGAGGACTGCGCGTGGTTGACCATGAACTGGTCTGCCTTCGCGGACACCAAGAGCTCTACCTCAACGTCGCGGTAGCACGCGGTGGTGACCGCCTCCAAGAGGGACTCGTCCGGGATGAAGTAGGGCGAGCAGAGAATGAGCTTCTCCTTGGCGTGGTGCACCACCGAATTAAACATGCGCAGGTTGGGTTCCGTGGTGTAACCGGGGCCGGAGGGGACCAACTGGAGGTGGTTGGAGTCGGCCGTCATGGCGTCGTCATAGGGCTGCATATCCAAGGACAGCTGCTCTTCGGATTCCAGGTACCAATCCACCGCGAACACCGAGGCCAAGGACGTCACCACAGGGCCGGTCATCTCGACCATGTAGTCGATCCATGCGCGGTCCTTGGTCTTGTATTCACGCTTGATCATGTTCATCGAGCCCAAGAAGCCCGTGTGGCCGTCAATGACCACGATCTTGCGGTGGTTGCGCAAATCCGGGCGGCGGAAGCGGCCTTTGTGCAGCTGCAGCGGAAGCATGAGCCGCCAGTCGACGTCAATCTCGGTGAGGCGTTTGCCCAGCGTGAAGTAGCCCTTGTACTTCAAACTGCCGATCTGGTCTAGCAGCAGTTTGACCTCTACTCCGCGCTCGCGGGCACGTGCCAGGGACTGGAAGAAAACATCGGTCACCTCATCCCAGGACTGAATGTAGATTTCAATGAGCACGTATTTCTCAGCGCGGTCCACCGCTCGAGCCATGGCCAGGATGGCTTCCTCATAGGAGGCATGCAGGCCTTTGTTGTGGCCAATGAGAGCTGGGTGGCCGGTGAGGTTGCGATTGAGCTGGATGAGGGATTCCACCTCCGGAGAGAGGCGGCCCGAGGGGTGGTTGGGTGTGGAGGCGGTGACGTCGCTAAGCAGCGCGTTGGCCTCCTGCTGGATGCGGTGGCGCCGGCGGTTGATATAGGGCGAGCCCATGAGCAAGAACAACGGCAGACCCACGATGGGCAGCACAAGAATGGCCAGCAGCCAGGCAGTGGAGCTGGAGGGGCGGCGGCCTTCGGGAACGACGCCGATGGCGATGATTTTGATGCCGTAATCAATAAGCAGCAGTACAAACTGCCAGACGGAGAGATCGATGTTGAGGTTCATGGCAGGTTAGCGCACTGACGCGAAATCGGGGACATCGAAATCCGCGATCAGTGGAACGTGGTCGGAGGTCTTGTCGCCGGCGCGTTCAACCATGTCCACCTGCGCTCCTTGGACGAGGCGTGCGAGGGTTTCGCTGGCCAGCTGGAAATCGATGCGCATGCCCTCGTTCTTCTGGAAGCGCAGAGACTTGTAATCAAAGTAGGTCCAGCGCTCCTCCTTAGTGAAGCGGCGGGTGACTTCCACCAGCCCGGACTCCTCCAGCATCTGGAAGGCGGCGCGCTCCGGCTCGGTGACGTGCGTCTTGCCGCGGAAGAGCGACATATCCCAGACATCCTCATCCCGCGGCGCGATGTTGAAGTCACCCGTGAGCAAGAGTTTCGACTGCGCCCGAGTCTCCGCATAGCGCGCCAAAGAGTAGAGGAAGTCCAGTTTGTAGTCGAAGTGCCGGTCCGTGATGTCGCGCCCGTTGGGAACGTAGAGGGACCACATCTCAATCCCGCGGATGCGGGCCGATAGCGCCCGGGCCTCGCGCGCCTGCTCCTTAGTGGGGTCCTTGTGGAACCCAGGCTGACCGGGGAAGAAGGTCTGGACCTCTTCCGGTTCTTCCTTGGACAGGATGGCCACGCCATTCCACTGGTTCAGCCCGTGGCAGGTGACGTGGTAGCCGGCTTCCTCGAAAGGCTCGCGGGGGAACTTCGCATCCGCCACCTTGGTTTCTTGCAGGCAGAGCACGTCGATGTCGTGCTTGGCCAGCAGATCCACCGCGCGCTGAGCGCGGGTGCGAACGGAGTTGATGTTCCAGGTAGCGATGCGCATGTGGTTTAGGGTACTTGAGGCAGGCGGCGGGCGTAACGGTGGCGGTGCTGCTCGAGGAAGCCGAGCTTCTCATAGAGCCGGATCCCAGCCGTGTTTCCTGCCACGACCTGCAGGTAGGCCTTTTCCGCACCCTGGGCCTTGCCCCAGGCCAGCATGTGCGCGCCCAAGGCGGTGCCCAATCCTTTGCGGCGCCAACCTTCGGCCACTTCCACGGCGGAGTAACCCAGCCACACGGTGCCGTCCCCGGATTCCGTTAGGGTGCCGCGCGTAATAGCGATGGTTTCGCCCGTAGGGGAGAGGAGGCGCCCGAAGCCCATCGTTCCCTCGATGTGGCTTCGCAGGTACTCCAAAGCTAAAGGCGGCAAAGCTTGACCGCGGAAGTGATAGAGGTCGAGCCACTCGGAATCGGGCTGCTCGTCGATGCGGAAGGTGACCTCTTCCGGTTCTGGGAGATCCGTCACATCACGCACCATCACTAGGATTTCCGGCTCGAGCTCCCAGGCTTCGGGTTCGGCCGCCACGAGCTTTTCTGCGGAGGCGCCGATGCGCTCCGGGATGGCCAAGCGCACAGGAAGATCGTGGCGCGCATAAAACGCGTCGATCTCCTCCATCGGTACCGGCAGAAATCCCGCGGAAGGGCCCAGCGGAATCGCGGAGTTTGAGCGGCCCGTCACGCCATCGCCCGCGCGCATGAGCCACTGCCCATCGGAGGTCCACGTGTGCTCCTTGCCCGGGAAGGCAGCCGCGGTGGCTACCTCGACGGCGCGGATATCGGAGTTGCGGACGGTGCGCGGGGAGAGGCGTTTAATGATCTTGAGCTGCTCTGGCGGGATCTCCACTGCGTCGAGCGAAGAGGGGTAGCCGCCGACTTCCTGGGGGCGGATGACCAGCGGCTCCAGGCTGAGCACGTGGCCGATGACATCACTGTGCACGCCGCCGAAATCGCGCCGGGCCACCACGCGCTCGCCCACCTGGACGGAATCGGAGCGGAAGATGCGGGACATTAGTCGTCGTGCCCGAAGGGATCTTCGTCCTCGCCTGGCAGCCAGGTAAGCCCGGCCTCGGTCCAGCCGTTGCGCTTAATAGCCTTCTTGGCCTGGCGCTTGTAGCGGCCGGTGAGCACGTCGGTGTAGACGAAGCCGTCGAGGTGGCCGGTTTCGTGCTGCAGCATGCGCGCGAAGAAACCATAGCCCTCGATGGAGATGTCCTCGCCCTTTTCATTCTTGCCGGTCACACGCGCCCAGTCAGCGCGGCCGGTGGGGAAGCCCTCGCCCGGAACGGAGAGGCAGCCTTCGTCCTCGGAGCCGTCGTCAGCCGGCATGGTCTCCGGGATCTCGGAGGTTTCCAGCACCGGGTTGATCACGCAGCCGCGCCGCATGCCGCCTTCGGGAAGCTCGGTGCCATCTGGCCCGTCGGTGTCGGGGCAGTGGTAGACAAAGAGGCGCTTGTTCACGCCGATCTGGTTTGCGGCCAGGCCGACACCGTGCGCGGCATCCATGGTTTCGTGCATGTCTGCGATGAGCTCCTGTAGCTCGGGGGAGTCGATGGGCTCGGTGACCGGCTCGGTGGGGTTGTGGAGGACCGGGTCGCCGTGGATAACGATGGGACGAATAGTCATGGAATACAGTTTAAGCATGCATTCCCTGTCAGACCTAGACGCCGCGATTTTGGAGTTCGAGTCCCACGCCCCGCGCGATATCGGCGCCAAGGAGGAGGCCATCCGTGCGCAGCTGGATATTACTCCGGTGCGCTATCACCAACGCCTTAACGTGCTCCTTGATAACCCCGCCGCGCATGCTTCCTACCCGTTGTTGGTGACGCGTTTGCGCCGGCTTCGCGACGCCCGCGAGGACGTCCGGCGCGCCGCACACGACAATGCACCGGACTGAGGCCCATAGATACTAGAGTTGCCAGTGTGACTAATGTGAATTCGGAAAAATCTGCCTCGTCCGCTGACCGCGCGCGCCACGCCGCCGATTCCGATTCGGCTGCCGCCGCCCCGGCCTCCGCTAGCAAGCTCCCGCTGCGTGGTGTTGCCATGGTGCTCATCGCCGTGGCCGTCATGCTCGGCATGTGGGCTCTCTACGCCATGACCTCGGATGGTTCCGAGGACACCGCGCAGGATGCGCCCGCCAACGACGCCGCCGTCTCCGGTCCCGCCACCGGTGGCGTTGAAGGCGATGCTGCTACCGGCGGTGCGGAGGGCGAAGCCGACAAGAACAAGGACGCCGCCGAGCACGAGCGCCCGGCTGATGCCGACGCCGACTCGGAGAACGCTGACCAGGCCGGCGCGGAGCGCAAGGAGAACCGCGAAGAGAACGCTGAGGCGGGCGCCGCCGTAGGCAACTCTGACCGCCCGCAGGCGGAGATCCCCGTCAACGTTTTCAACAACTCCGGCCGCGCCAACTACGCCGCTGACGAGGCAGAGCGCCTCAAGACCGAAAAGGTCAAGGTGGCTGAGGTAGGCAACATCAGCGGTGACGTCCTCGTCGCACCGCAGACCACCATCTTCTTCCCGCAGGGTGATGCCGCCGCCGAGAACCTGGCCAAGGAAGTCGCCGCCCAGTACTACGGCGGCAACGTTCCGGCGGAAGCCATTGCGCCTTACCCGGCTGAGCTGACCGGGGATTACACCAAGGGCGATGCCGTCGTCGTGGTCCTCGCCGTTCCCCAGGCCTAGGGAATAAAAACTTATTAAATTCACCCTGTTGGTGGATAGGATGAACGGGTGAACATTCCGGAAGAGAACTTCGCCCGCTCGCCCGAACCCACCCTGGGCGTGGAGTGGGAAGTCGCCCTCGTTGACCCAGTGACCTGGGACCTCGTGCCGCGTGGTGCGGAGCTGATTGACCGCGTACACGCTGCTCACCCCGACGTCCACTTGGAAAAGGAATTCCTCCAGAACACGGTGGAGCTGGTGACCGGGGTATGCCGGACGGTGCCGGAGGCGATGGGGGACTTGCAGACGTCGCTCAGCGCAGTGCGTGAAGCGGCCAATTCCATGGATGTGCGCCTCTGGGCCTCGGGCGGGCACCCCTTCACGGACTTCCGGAAGAACCCCGTCTCCGCGAAGGAGAGCTACTCCGAAATCATCAACCGCACCCAGTACTGGGGCCAGCAGATGCTGCTGTGGGGCACGCACGTGCACGTTGGCATTAGCCACGAGGAGCGCGTGTGGCCCATCATCAATGCGCTGATGACCAAATACCCCCACCTGCTGGCCATCTCCGCGTGCTCGCCGGGGTGGGAGGGACTCGATACCGGTTACGCCTCCAACCGCACGATGCTCTACCAACAGCTGCCCACAGCGGGTATGCCCTACCAATTTGAAAACTGGGCGCAGTGGCAGTCCTACATGCGGGACCAGGCGATTTCGGGAGTTATCAACCACACGGGCTCGATGCACTTCGATGTCCGCCCGGCCTCGAAGTGGGGAACCGTGGAGGTGCGCATTTCCGATGCCGCCTCCAATCTCCGCGAGCTCTCCGCCATCGTGGCGCTCACGCACTGCCTGGTGGTGCACTATGACCGCATGATCGATGCGGGCGAAAAGCTGCCAACCCTCCAGCCGTGGCACGTGGCGGAGAACAAGTGGCGCGGTGCGCGCTATGGCATGGACGCGCTGGTCATCACCTCGCGCGAGACCGATGAGCGCTGGATCAAAGATGAGCTGGCGGATCTGTTGGTGGAGCTGGCCCCGCTCTCAGAAGAACTAGGCTGTGCCCGGGAGCTGCAGCTGGTGCAGGAGATCATCGATTCTGGTGCGGGCTATGAGCGCCAACGCCGCTTGTATGAGGAGACCGGCAGCTGGCAGAAGGTGGTCAAGGCCACCGCGGATGAGATGGAGCAGCTCTTGCCGCTCGCTGAGGGCTAAGCCCTAGGGGGCGAAGGTACAGATTGGTAAATAAGCCTTGTAGAACACGAGTTTTCGAGCCACTATTTACGAAAACGTACCTTGTCAAGACCTGGCGAACCGCCCCTAGCTCTTCTCCACGGCACGCTTGCGCGGCGCGACGAAGCCCCACACGGCGTAGACGGCGATAAAGGCGATACAAGACAGCGTCCACAGCGAGGTCGCCCACGGCTGGAAGGATTCGATCGCGTCGAGGTTGGCCGTGGACATGGTGAACCACACCGGGACCGACATGAAGGGCAGCGACACCACGAACAGGGCCGCCACGGAGGCAAGGCCGGCGAGCTGCTCGCCGAACTTCCCGGATAGCCGAGCAGTTAGCGCCTGGTTGACTGATACGAAGACCATGACCACGAAGGGGATGGTCCACACGAAGTGGTGGTACCACGAGAAGGGGGAGACCAAGCAGGTGCTCAGGCCCGTTAGCGCGAAGGCCGCGGTACGGTTGCCGCGCAGGTATGCGGTGCGCAGCGCCAGGCAGGTAAGCGCGAAGACCACGATGACCGCCAACAGCCACCAGATGCCGCCATCGATGCCGAGCTCGCGGAACATAAGCGAGCGCAGCGACTTTGCTCCGGGGTTGGCATGCTCGCCCACGCGGGAAGAATTGAACATGGCATCGGTCCAGAAATCCATCGCGTCCGGCACGAAGAGGAAGCCAAGGACCACCGTGACCAAGAAAGTGATGACCGCCCCCGCGGCGGCCCACCAGCGCTTCTCAAAGAGCAAAGCCAACCCCATATAGGCCGGGGTCAGCTTGATGCCCGCGGCCAGTCCAATTCCTACGCCCGGCAGGCGGCGCTTAAGCGGCAGGAAATCCAAGGCCACGAGCAGCATCAAGAAGACGTTGACCTGCCCGTAGTACAGCGACCCGTGCATCGCCTCATTCGCCGGGGTGAGCGCGGTGAGCAGCACGGCGACGAGTACCGCGGCCGGGGTCATCTTCACGCCCCGCTCGCGGAAGATCATGACGACGATCGCCAGCACCGCTAGGAACATGAGCGAGGGCCAGATAATGGTCAGCGCACCCTTGCTGAAGAAGGGCAAAACCTTGAACAGCAGGCCCGCGAACGGCGGGTAGGTGAAGGGGAATTGGAAGATATAGGGGGCGTCGTAAAGCAGGCCGCCCGCGTTGAGGTCCTCGCCCGCCATGCGGTAGATGGAGAGGTCGAAGGGGAGGATGTAGGTGAAGGAGTGGGGTCCATCGTATTGGCTGAACTTGTACACCATCACAGCGATGCCCAGTGCGAGGACAGCGCATATCGTTGGTACGCCTTGCAGCTTCTTCACGTCGACTCTCCTCGAATGAGCACCTATTATTGCCTTTTGCAGCCTATATTAATGCTCCCTCATTTCCTGGGAGAAGGGGCCCGTGTCCTTACTTTCGGCGCAGGGAACGCGCGGCGGGGGCCTCGTTGCGCAGCATCGAATCCGGCGTGCCGTACAGGCCCTCGCGGCGAGCGATACGCGTGGTTCTTTGTGCGGTCACCGGGCTGGTGATCATGGCGAAAAGGACAAGCAGCACCAGGATGCCCAAGTCGCCGCGCTCAGCCACGCTGAAGCTCTCCGAACCCGTCACCTTGATGATGGCGCCCAGAATGGTGAAAATGAGCCCTGTGGTCTGTGGTTTAGCGATGGCATGCACGCGCGCCATCGTGTCCCCAAACCGTGCCACTCCAATCGCGGCCGCCAGAATGAGTATCGAGCCGACGAGGATGAGGATGATGGAGAGGACATCGGCAATCAGTGCGTAACTCATGAATCCCTCTTCCTGAAGCGAGTAACGGAGACCGTCGAAATGAATCCGAGGAGCGCCACGACCAGCATCGCGTTGGAGACTGTGGTGTCCAAGGTCCAACAGATATAGGTGGCCAGGGCGCATTGGAACATGGCCACGAGCCCGTCCATGGCGATGAGCCGGTCGAGCGAGTTGGGGCCGATGACGATGCGCCACGTGGTGATGAGGAAGGCCACCACGAGGAAGCCCGCGGCCACAGTGAGCAGGATGTTATACACGTCAGTATCCATCAGGGGTGGCTCCTTTCGAAGATGGCAATCATATCGGCTTCCAGCTTGCGCACCGCCGCGATCTCCCGCTCCAAGTGTTCCTCAGAGTCAGCGTTGAGGAGATGGATGGTGAGCATGCGGTTGGCAATATCGATATCGGACACCGTGCCGCCCGGCTGCAGGTTATACAAGCTCACCGCCAGCGCGAGAACGAACTCGTTCTCCACGCGCATCGGCAACTTCACAATTGCGGTCTTCGGCACTTCCTGCGGGCGCACCGCCAGCCAGCCAACCTTGAGGGAAGCTTCCATTAGCTCCACAAACCACTGCGCCATGAAGATGAAAAGCTTGCCCCAGCTCACCGAAATTCCTGCCACGGGCATGGCCGGCAGCGGTAGCGCGAAGACGATGAACAGGCTGGCAAGCAGCCCGCCTGCCAGGTTCGCCACGGTGACTTCGCCCATGAGCATGCACCACATGACGATGATCCACACCATGAACCAGGGCCGGAAGCGGTGCTTAATCCCGGCAAATCTCATCGCGATACCTCCTTTTCATCCTTGCGCACGGTGGTGGGCAGAGCGGGCGTGGCGCTTGGCGACGTCCTCGTTGTCGGCGCCACCGGCTCCGGATCCGGGATGGGCTCGCTCCGGTTCTTGCGGGAATCCGCGCCCTCCTCGTAGCGCTCGGCGGGGTCTAGGTGGCGCGTCGGGGCCTCGGCGGAATCACCCAGCACGGCATAACGGTAGATGGAATCATCCTGCGCCGAGGTGGCCGCGCGGGTGGTGACACCGGAGATGGGGCCCGCCAGGAAGGACATCGACACCGAAGCGATGACGAGTAGGGACGTGGAGGCCAGCATGCCGAAGGGCACGCGGCCGACATCATCGCGATCTGCCAGTTCGACGTATTCGGTGACCTCTCCCAGCGGGGAAGGACGCACCATGGCGAGGTTGCCCTCGGGGGCATCGCCGCGGTCACGCAGGAAGCCCTTGGCCCAGACGAGCACCATGACATACAAGGTGAGCAGGGAGGTGACCACCGCACCGCCGATGAGGACCCAGGACATCCACGAGCCCTCGTTCGCGCCAGCTTGGAGCAGCATGATTTTGCCCAGGAAGCCGGAAAAGGGCGGGATGCCACCCAGGTTCATGGCTGGGATGAAGTACAAAATAGCGATGAGCGGTGCGGTGTAGATCAGCGAGCCCAAGCGCCGCAGCGAGGAGGTACCGGCTTGGCGTTCGATGAGGCCCACCACGAGGAAGAGCGCGGTCTGCACCAGAATGTGGTGCACGGCGTAGAAAATGGCGCCCGACAATCCCTGCGCGGTTCCGAGGGCAACGCCGAAGATCATATAGCCGATATGGCTGACCAGCGTGAAGGACAGCAATCGCTTGATATCCGATTGGGCGATAGCACCCAAAATACCCACGAGCATCGTGGCCAATGCGACCCACATGAGCAGGCCATCCAGCCCTCCATCGGTGAAGATTGAGGTACGCGCGCGAATGATGGCGTAGACACCAACCTTGGTGAGCAGGCCCGCGAAGACCGCGGTGACGAGGGACGGTGCGGTGGGGTAGGAGTCCGGCAGCCAGGCATCCAACGGGAAGACGGCCGCCTTAATGCCAAAGGCAATGAGCAGCACGGCGAACACTGCGGAGCGGGTGCCCGCCGGGATATCCTCCATCCGGATGCCAATCTGGGCCATGTTCATCGTGCCCACCGTGGCGTAGATATAAGCCAAGGCCAGTACGAAGATGAGCGAGGAGGCCATGGAGACCATGACGTAGCCCACGCCGGCCCGCACGCGCGCGGGCGAGGCGCCGAGGGTCAGCAGCACATAGGAGGCCACGAGGAAGATTTCGAAGCCCACGTAGAGGTTGAACAAGTCACCGGCCAGGAAGGACACGTTCACGCCCATGGTTAGCAACATGTAGGTGGGCAGGAAGGTCGCCACCGGCTCGTCCTTAGTGCCGTCGCGCACGCCCTGTGAAATGGCGTACCACATGACGGAGAACAGGACGACGGAGGAGGTAAAGAGCATGACCGTGGACAAACGGTCCGCCACGAGCGTGATACCCACCGGTGCGTCCCAGCCGCCCACCTGCACGGTCTGAATTCCGGTGGTATCCGCGATGAAAATCAGCGCGGCGTTCACCGTCGCGAGCGTGAGCAGCGAGAAGAAGGCGATGCGACGCTGCGCATGCGCATTGCGCGCAAAGAGCATCGCCAGGGCGGCGGCCAAAGCCGGGATGATGATCGGGAGGGGGATCAGGTAGCTGATATACGGCAGCAACAGATCCACCAGGGGCGAGATGGTCTCACTCATCGGTGGCCTCCTTCACGGGAGCCTCGAAGAACTCTGGGCCAAACTTATCGCCTTCCTTGGTGTTACGGCCGGTGGTCGGGTCATTGGAAGCGTCGTGGTCGGGGGCGGCCGAGGCGTTGCCTGGGCGCGAGGCAATCGCCGCGATGGCGGCGTCCTCGGTGTCATCCTCAATCACGTCCGCGGTGCGGTAGCGATATTGGCGGTAGGCCAAGGTGAGGATGAAGCCGGTCAGTGCCATCGAAATGACGATGGCCGTGAGGATCATCGCCTGGGCCAGTGGATCGGCGATGTCCTCGCCATAGGGCAAGGAGGTCCGGCCGTCGATTGGCGGTGAGCCCGCCTTGCCGCCAGCCATGAGCATGAAGAGGTTCGCGCCATTGCCCAGCAGCAAGATGCCGAGCAGCATCTTGGTCATGGCGCGGTCTAGCAATAAGTACACCCCGGCGCCGCAGAGCACGCCCGCAGCGAGCAGGAGCATGAGGTTGGCATCCATTAGGCGTGTCCTTTCTCTGCGGTGGCAGTGGTTTCTTTCTCTTTCGCCCGGCGTGACAGGGAACGGGCGCGGTCGCGGGCGCGCTGCTTACGCATCTCTTCTTCCTCATCGAGCTTGGCACCCAAGGAAGACAAGACATAGAGCGTGAGACCGACGACGATGAGGTAGACACCGGCGTCGAAAATGAGCGCCGACGGCAAGGAAACATCACCGATGAGCGGTACGCCGATCTTCGTGTACCCAGAGGTCAGTGGTGGATAGCCCAGGAGCATCGGGGTGATGACGGCGCTGAGGGAGAACAGCAGGCCTACCGCCATGGTGCGGCCGCCGTCGAGTGGCAGCGCCTCCTCGAGCTCCTCGCGGCCGCCAGCTAGGTAGCGCAGAATCAGCGCCAAGGCTGCCACGAGGCCGCCAGCAAAACCGCCGCCAGGGGCGTTGTGGCCGCCGAAGAAGAAGTACAGGGACAGCACCATCATCGAGGGGAAGAGAATACGGGTGCTCACGTCCACCATGAGCGAACGGTTGAGCGCCTTCTCCGATTCCACGCCTGCAGCCAGCCAGCGGCGCCCGGTGACCTGCAAGGTCGGGCGGCGGGAGGCACGGGTAAAGCTTTGCGTGCGGAAAATCAACGAGGCAATGCCCGTTGCGGCAATGACGAGCACCGTGATCTCGCCAAAGGTATCCCACGCACGCAGGTCCACGAGCAGGACGTTGACCGTGTTGGCGCCGTGGCCAATCTCCTTGGCCAACTCCGGCATGTACTGCGAGATGGGTTCCTCGCGCCGGGCGTTGATAGCGAACATACCGATCACGGTGACGGCCAGGCCCACGCCGACTGCCAGCCAGGCGCGCAAGCGACCGGTTTTGGGCTCCTGCTTCCACTCGGTATTGGCCGGCATACGGCGCAGTACCAGCATGAAGAGCACCATGATGATGGTCTCCACAAGGAGCTGCGTTAGCGCCAGGTCCGGTGCGCCCTGTAGCGCGAAGATGAAAGACAAGGCGTAGCCGGTCACGCCGACGAGGATGACGCCCGAGAGGCGGTTATCCAGCACGGTGGCTGCGACAGCAGCGATGATGATGATCACCGCAGCGATGGCCTGCCAAGGGTTCTCAGCCACGATCATGTGCACGTTGGTGATATCACCGTTGATGAGCATGACGATGGGCAGCACCATGAGCGTAGCGAAAATGACCGTGAGGTTGAACTGCAGCGAACCGCGCTGGGTGGAGGCGGTGATGCGCAGGGAGAGCTGGCGTAGGGCGTTGATCACGGCGTCGTAGGAATCATCTGCCGAGCCCAGGGCCGGGTAGGTGAACTGGGCCTTCGTGAGCGCCTGGCGCTGCCAGTGCAGGAGGAAACCGGCGGCGACAATGACCACGGAAAGCAGCAGCGCGATGGTGAAGCCATGCCATAGGGCTAGTTCGGAAGCCTGCTCCGTCCCAAAAGTGTTGTCCAGGTGCTGCGTGATGCCGTGGGATAGCGGCAGCGGCCGCAGGCCAAAGAAGATGGTGAGCAAGGTCAGCACCGTCGGCGGGATCCACAGGAAGGGGCCGATGTGGTGCATGTGTGCCACTGCCTCCGAAGGCTCTTCCTGCCCCTTGGAGGAGAACGCGCCCCACAAGAAGCGCAGGGCATAGGCCATCGTCAGCGCGGAGCCGACGACGACGGCAACGAGTAGCATGTTGCGCGGCATGCCGACGAGCAGCTCCTCGCCCATGATGGCTTCCAGCGTGGCTTCCTTGGACACGAAGCCCAGCAGCGGTGGAATGCCCGCCATGGACATCGCGGGGAGGATAGCTAGGACATACAGCGCGGGGCTCTTCCTGCCCAGGCCCGCAAGCTTGTCGATGTCCCTCGTTCCCGTCGAATGGTCGATAGCACCGACGATCATGAAGAGCGCTGCCTTGAAGAGGGAATGCGCGAACGTTAGCGCCAGTCCTGCCTGCATGGCCTCGCGGGATCCGATGGCGATGATGGCGGTGATAAAACCCAGCTGTGAGACGGTGCCATAAGCCAAAACCAGCTTCAGGTCACGCTGCTTGAGCGCCATCCAGCCGCCGAGCAGCATGGTGAAGGCGCCCAGGGGGATGACCACGAGGTGCCAGGTAGGAATGTCATGCACCGAGGGAGCGAGGCGCGCGACGAGGTAGATACCGGCCTTCACCATCGCTGCGGAGTGCAGGTAAGCCGAGACTGGGGTCGGCGCGGCCATGGCGCCGGGCAGCCAGAAGTGGGCCGGGGCGATGGCGGACTTGGAGAGCGCACCGCAGAGAATCAGCACGATCGCCACGGTGAGGTAGGGGGTGTTGGCGAGGTCTTCGGTGGCGGCGATACCGCTGAAAGACCACGCGCCGGTCTGGCGGCCGAGGAGGGTGATACCGACCAGCATGGCGAGGCCGCCTAGAACGGTCACCATGAGCGCCTGCTGCGCTGATCGACGCGACGAGGCGCGCTCGCCGTAATAGCTCACCAAGAGAAAAGACAGCAGGGAGGTGATTTCCCAGAAGACGTAGAGCAGCAGGAAATTATCGGAAATGACCAGGCCATACATGGCCGTGGCAAAGCCCACCATCTGGCCACCGAAGAGGGCAAGGCGGCGCCGAGGATGGTCGAAATAGCCCCAGCAATAAAGCAATACCAGCGCGCCTACTCCCAAGATGATGAGGCTGAATAACGCGGAAAGCGCGTCCATGCGGAAGCTGATATTGAGGTGCGCGGCTGGCATCCAGTTGAGGTCATAAGCCAGCTGGTTGCCGTTGCGTAGCGTGCCAGTAGTGAGCTGCTGGAGTACCCAGAAGAAGCCGACCGCAGGGGCGATTGCCAAGAGCCCGAAGGCGCGGCGGCCAAGGTAGAAAATGAGGAATGGAGCGGCGATGGATGCTACGACCAAGGCGCAAAAGAGAGTGAGCACGAGGTTGCGGTGGCGTCCTTTCCTTGTCGGGGGACTGGGTTAAACCCACCGCGCTGGCGGGCGTTCACTAATGCTCACGATACAGTCTGAAATCCCAGTTTTCACATCTTCGTTTCATACAGTTATATATGCGTCTCCTGTTGGCGTTCCGCCACCTCGCCAACTGCCTAGCTCAGGAGAAGGGAGACCAACGCCCGGCGGATCTTGTGGCTGGGCGTTGGGCTGGTGCCTAGGCGAAGCGCTGGAGGAAGAGTGCTTCAGCGATGGCGATCTTTTCAATTTCGCTCGGGTCAACCGACTCATTGGCGGAGTGGATGGTGCACTGCGGCTCCTCGACGCCAAAGAGCGCGATCTCGGCATTCGGGTGCTTCTCCTGCAGCTCCACGGTCAGCGGGATGGATCCGCCCATGCCCTGGGTGATGGTCTCGGCCCCGAAAGCCTCGCCGAGGCACTCGCCGAGCAGAGCCACGGCGGGCTTTGCCGGATCGGTTTCGAATCCCAGGTTGGCCTCCAGGATGGTGACCTCGATGTGTGCGCCCCACGGGACGTGCTTCTTCAGGTGCTCGGCCACGGCCTCCGCGGTGGCGCGGGGATCCATGGTGGCGGGGGTGCGCAGGTTGATATTGGCCTCAGCGGTAGCGGGCACGGCGTTGACGGCCTCGGCCACCGGGGTGGAGGTAAAGCCGGTGACGGTAATCGCCGGGCGGGCCCAAATCATATCCGCGATGGCGGTGGCACCGGCCGGGTCCTTCGCGCCCATGACCTCGGTGCCCTCAAGCATCTGCGCGTCGGCGCGGAAGTTTTCCTCGCTGTAGGCGGTGTCCTGACCCTCGGCCAGCGGCCAGGTACCCTCGCAATCGACGCCGTCGATAGTCGTGCGGCCATACTCATCCGTCAGGGAATCCAGCGCGCGCATGAGCGCCTTGACGGCGTCGGGAGCCGCGCCGCCGAACTGGCCGGAGTGCACAGCCGAGTGGAGGGTGGAGACCTTGACGTTGATCTGCGAGCCGCCGCGCAGGGAGGTCGTCAGCGTCGGCACACCCACCTTGGCGTTGCCAGCATCGGCGATGAGGATGGCGTCGGCAGCAAAGAGCTCCGGGCGCTCTTCGATGAGTGCGGACAGGCCCTCGCCGCCGCGTTCCTCAGAACCCTCAATAAGCACGGTGAGGTTGAGGTCGGTTCCACCGTGAGCGTCGAGTGCGCGCAGGGCCGCTAGGTGCATAGCGACGTTGCCCTTGCAGTCCGCGGCGCCGCGGCCGTACCAGCGGCCATCGCGCTCGGTCAGCGTGAAGGGATCGGAGCCCCAGGCCTCCGGGTTGCCGGCGGGCACGACATCATAGTGCGAGTAGAGCAGCACCGTCTTCGCGCCTTCCTTGCCGGGGCGCTTGGCGACGATCGCCGTGGAACCATCAGCGGTGGTGATGGCTTCGGGGGTGAAGCCGGCGTCGACAAGCGCGGCGTGAACCCACTCCGCTGCCTTCGCGGTCTGCTCCTCTAGACCCGGCTCGTTGTGGACGGAATTGAAGGAGACGAGCTCCTTGAGCTGCTGGAAAATGGTATCGCGGTCGTTGCTGACAAACTCAGAAATCTTGGTCATGCCCTCCAACCTACTCGTATCCCCGAATCGGTCTATCGACAAGTAGGGAGTAATATATCCCGGGTTCTAGTAACTATTCCTTAGAAAGGACCTGACATGGCGACGACGACCGCCGAAGGTTCCCAGTCCACGCTCCGCGAGCTCACGCTGCGCGGCATTATTATCGGTGGACTCATCACTCTGATCTTTACTGCCGCCAACGTGTATCTCGGCCTTAAAGTAGGCCTGACATTTGCCACGTCCATTCCTGCCGCCGTGATTTCCATGGCGGTGCTGCGCCGCTTTGCCGGGCACAACGTCAAAGAGAACAACATTGTGCAGACCATCGCGTCGGCAGCCGGTACCTTGTCCGCCATCATCTTCGTGCTCCCAGGCCTGGTGATGGTGGGCTACTGGCAGGGCTTTTCCTTCATCGATACCGCCGCGGTGTGCGCCATCGGTGGTGTGCTCGGCGTGATGTACTCCATCCCGCTCCGCCGCGCGCTGGTGACGGGCTCGGACCTGCCCTACCCGGAGGGTGTGGCCGCGGCCGAGGTCCTCAAGGTGGGCGATAGCTCCGGTGAGGACGGCGAAGCCGTCCACGAGGAAAACGCGAAGGGCCTGCGCGTCATCGTCTTTGGCGGTATCCTCTCCGCGTTTATGGCTTTACTGGCAGCAATGAAGGCGGCTGCCTCTGAGGTGGCCACCTACTTCAAATTCGGCTCAGGTGCGACGACGCTAGGCACCTCCCTCTCGCTGGCGCTGGTCGGCGTGGGCCACCTCGTGGGCCTGGCCGTCGGTATCGCCATGCTCGTCGGCGTGGTTATCTCCTACCTCATCCTGCTTCCCATCCTCACCGGTGGGGAGGCGCTGAGTGACCCGGCCACGATCATGGACACCGTCGACACGGTCTTCTCCGACAGGATCCGCTTCATCGGCGTGGGCACCATGGCCATCGCCGCCATTTGGACGCTGATTAAGATTACGGGCCCGATTGTCAAGGGCATGGCTGAGTCCTTCGCCTCTTCCCGCAACCGCAAGGATGGCCAGCACGTGGCCGTGGAGGAGCGCGATATTCCAGCGCCCTATGTCATTGGCACCATCTTGGTCCTGATGATTCCGATTGGACTTTTGCTGTGGAACTTCGTGCGCGGTACCGATATTCACGATCACATGGCCGTCCTGATCACGGTCTCCGTGCTCTTCACCTTGCTGGTGGGCCTCGTTATCGCGTCGGTGTGCGGCTACATGGCTGGCCTGATTGGTGCCTCTAACTCGCCGATTTCCTCTATTGGCATCATCGCGGTCATCGCCGCGGCGCTGCTGATTGCCGCCGTGACCCGCGGTACGGATGCGGAGCCGCTCTCGCTTGTGGCCTACACGCTGTTTACCGCGGCCATTGTCTTCGGCATTGCGACTATTTCCAATGACAACCTGCAGGACCTCAAAACTGGTCAGCTGGTTGGGGCAACGCCATGGAAGCAGCAGGTAGCGCTCATCATTGGTGTTCTCTTCGGTTCCTTGGTGATTCCGCCGATTCTCCAGGTCATGCTCACCGGCTTCGGCTTCCAGGGCATGGAGGGCGCTGGCGAGGATGCACTGGCTGCACCGCAGGCCGCACTGATGTCCTCGGTGGCCTCCGGTATTTTCGATAACTCCCTGCCGTGGGATCTCATCGGTCTGGGCGCGGCAATTGGTGCCGTCATCATCATCGTGGACGAGTGCCTGCGCTACTTCACCGACAAGTACTCTCTGTCGCCGCTGGCCGTGGGCATGGGCATGTACCTGCCGGCAGCCATCACCGTTGTGGTGCCGATCGGTGCTTTCCTGGGTTACTTCTACAATCGTTGGGCAGCCCGCCAGTCCAAGCCGGATTTTGTCAAGCGCATGGGTACGCTGCTGGCTACTGGCCTCATCGTGGGAGAGTCCCTCTTCGGCGTGGTCAACGCGGGTATCATCGCGGCCTCGGCCGGCGAGTCCCCGCTGGAGATTTTCGAAGGCGGGACGGCAGCCAAGTTCGTTGGCGTCATTCTCTTTGTCGGCGGTATCGCGGCGGCCTACAAGTGGACGGCGAAGAAGGCTGCGTCTTAAACGCGATAAAGGTTTCGTGTTGATGAGTGGTTCGGTTTAACGGGCGATGCGATCTAGTGGGCGGTGCTTATGCACCGCCCGTTCGTGTTGAACCTTGCAGTCGCGGGGGCTGAGTGCCAGAATGGTCGCTAGCACTTCCACATGGCAAGTGCCAGAAATAAACAGAATCATCTATGTGGTTGGGGCTGGAGAACACTCGCCAGCCGTGCCGTCGCGGGCGTCCGTCATAGATCAGACGTGAGTGTCGTCCTCAACAAAGCTTAAGGAGCACAAACACATGGCAAAGATCATTGCCTTCGATGAAGAGGCACGTCGCGGCCTCGAGCGTGGTCTCAACACGCTGGCCGACGCCGTCAAGGTCACCCTCGGCCCCAAGGGTCGCAACGTCGTCCTGGAGAAGTCCTGGGGCGCCCCGACCATTACCAACGACGGTGTCTCCATCGCGCGCGAGATCGAGCTCGAGGACCCGTACGAGAAGATCGGCGCTGAGCTGGTCAAGGAAGTAGCCAAGAAGACCGATGACGTCGCCGGTGACGGCACCACCACCGCTACCGTTCTGGCACAAGCTCTCGTGCGTGAGGGCCTGCGCAACGTAGCCGCTGGTTCCAACCCGATGGGCATCAAGCGCGGCATCGAGGCCGCCACCAAGAAGGTTGTTGACTCCCTGCTCTCCTCCGCAAAGGAAGTAGAGACCCAGGAAGAGATTGCCACCACCGCAGGCATCTCCGCCGCTGACCCGGCAATCGGCGAGAAGATCGCCGAGGCTATGTACACCGTGGGTAACGGCTCCGTGAACAAGGATTCCGTTATTACCGTTGAGGAGTCCAACACCTTCGGCGTGGACCTTGAGGTCACTGAAGGTATGCGCTTCGACAAGGGCTACATCTCCGGCTACTTCGCTACCGACATGGAGCGCCAGGAGGCAGTCCTCGAGGATCCGTACATCCTGCTGGTTTCCTCCAAGATCTCCAACATCAAGGACCTCGTCCCGCTGCTGGAGAAAGTCATGCAGACCGGCAAGCCGCTGCTGATTATCGCTGAGGATGTCGAGGGCGAGGCCCTGTCCACCCTCGTGGTCAACAAGATCCGCGGCACCTTCAAGTCCGTTGCTGTGAAGGCACCGGGCTTCGGTGACCGCCGCAAGGCCACCCTGCAGGACATGGCTATCCTCACCGGCGGCCAGGTTATCTCCGAAGAGGTTGGCCTCTCCCTGGAGACCGCTGAGATCGAGTACCTTGGCCAGGCACGCAAGGTTGTCGTGACCAAGGATGAGACCACCATCGTTCAGGGTGCCGGCTCCCAGGAGCAGATCGACGGCCGTATCAAGCAGATCCGTGCCGAGATCGAGAACTCCGACTCTGACTACGACCGCGAGAAGCTGCAGGAGCGCCTGGCCAAGCTGGCCGGCGGCGTGGCAGTCCTCAAGGTTGGTGCCGCTACCGAGGTTGAGCTCAAGGAGCGCAAGCACCGCATCGAGGATGCCGTGCGCAACGCTAAGGCTGCCGTAGAAGAGGGCATCGTCGCCGGTGGTGGCGTGGCTCTGCTGCAGGCAGCCGAGGTTCTGGATTCCCTCTCGGACCTCACCGGTGACGAGGCTACTGGCGTCAAGATCGTGCGCGAGGCACTCTCTGCGCCGCTGAAGCAGATTGCCCAGAACGCTGGTCTGGAGCCGGGCGTTGTCGCTGACAAGGTTGCCTCCCTGCCGGCTGGCCAGGGACTCAACGCCGCTTCTGGCGAGTACGTGGACCTGATGGCTGCGGGCATCAACGACCCGGTGAAGGTCACCCGCTCCGCGCTGCAGAACGCTGCGTCCATCGCAGCCCTGTTCCTGACCACCGAGGCGGTTGTGGCTGATAAGCCGGAGCCGGCCGGTGCAGGCGCTGGCATGCCGGACGCTGACGCAATGGGCGGTATGGGCTTCTAGTCCTTAGCCTCCCGGCCTGAAGCGCATTGCGACTTCAGGTCCTAACAAATTACGAGCTCCCCACGGTTGACCGTGGGGAGCTTTCTTCCTCTTGAGACACTTTTGTGTCCTTATAGCACCCCGAATAGGGGTAATTCGGGGTGCTCCTGCGAAAAATATTTCGCGAGTTTACTCTGTAAAGCAAGCCTATGAATCGTGGTTCAGGGAGCTAACGTTACGTTCTGAGGAAGATTTCTTAAGCCTTCATTTCGAGCGCTACCTATTTCTGCAGATAGGCGCGTTGTTGCAGGCTGGGTTAATAGAAGATGAATTAATAACCTGAAAAGTGACTCTGATTGTCAAAGCGCTTTGCGCGAAAAATCACCCACGAATTCACTTGCAATGTGTCAGTGGTGTGCCAAAATAGTTCCTTGTGACGCCCGCTGAGGGTGTCTGCAAAACCGCAAACCCCCTCCGGGCAATCTCTTTACCCGGACTTCACAAGAGGAGACCACAATGGATCTTTCTTTCATCGGTGACCAGCTCGGTAACTTCGCTACCTTCGCTGACGGCATCAAGAAGCTCTTCACCGGCTTCGCTGGCGTCTTCGATGCTATCTCCGGCGCTGCTCAGCAGGGTGACTCCTTCGTTGTTAAGCCGAACACCGACGCTCTCGAGGCTCTGTCCTCCAAGAAGTAAACTAGCTTCCCTTTAGGGCAGCACTAAACACACACTTTCAATTCCAAGGAGATTTCAAATGGGTACCCTTTCTTCCTCCGGCATCATCGGCCTCCTGCTCAACATTTTCTACAACCTGGGCGACATGGCTTCCGGCGCTTCCAAGCTGATCGGCCTGCTCTAAAAAGCACGCTGCTCACGCAGTACTAAGCGCTAACCCCGCTGACCCATTTGGGCAGCGGGGTTTCGCATTTCCAAAATTCGCCGTCGGACGGACGCCCAGGGCTGGGCAGCCGGACCGAGCCCGGCTAGCACGGTGGCATGGTACGTTTTCGCAAATAAGCCCCCGAAACCAGGCGGTTTCATGAGCTTGCGTGCGAAAACGTACCAACGTGTACGCGCGGCGGGTACGAAACGATCATTTAAGCCCCCCCAGATCTTCGAGAACTTTCGGGGGCACTAATTGTTAGAAACGTACATTCTGGGCGGATGCTGCCGCCCATCGGGCATACGGGGGTAAATCACGCGGCTACAACTTCTTTTATCGCGCCAGATGTCTGCTTCCTAGATAGAATTAAAGGTATGGCTGACATTAAAGACGACGAACTCCCCGAGATCGACCTTGCGCAGACCGACGGCTACGTCGTCGATGACTCTGATGAAGATGATCCCTCGCTGATCATGCCGGATGGCTCGCCTGTCGAGACTTGGCGCGAGAACTACCCGTACGAGGAGCGCATGACGCGCGATGAGTACGAATCCATCAAGCGCGCCCTGCAGATTGAGCTGCTGAAATGGCAGAACTGGACGAAGGAAACCGGCCAGCGCCACATTATCCTCTTCGAGGGCCGCGATGCCGCGGGTAAGGGCGGCACCATTAAGCGTTTCAACGAGCACCTCAACCCGCGTGGTGCGCGCACCGTGGCGCTGGAGAAGCCTTCCCCGCGCGAGTCCACGTCGTGGTACTTCCAGCGCTATATTCAGCACTTCCCGTCCGGTGGTGAAATCGTTTTCTTCGACCGCTCCTGGTACAACCGCTCCGGTGTGGAGCGCGTCATGGGCTTCTGCACAGAGTCCCAGCACGCAGAGTTCCTGCGCGAGGTACCGATGCTGGAGAACATGCTCCTAGGCTCGGGTATCTCCCTGACTAAGCTATGGTTCTCCGTGACTCGCAAGGAACAGCGCACTCGCTTCGCTATTCGCCAGATTGACCCCGTCCGTCAGTGGAAGCTTTCGCCCATGGACCTAGCGTCCTTGGATAAGTGGGATGATTACACCCGCGCCAAGGAGGAGCAGTTCCGCTACACCGATACGGAAGAGTCTCCGTGGATCACCATTAAATCCAACGACAAGAAGCGTGCCCGCATCAACGCGATGCGCTACGTGCTCTCCAAGTTTGAGTACACCAACAAGGACCACGAGCTCGTTGACCAGGTGGATGACAAGATTGTCAAGCGCGGTCGCGACCAGATCGGTGACTAATCACGGCACCCCGACCGCTCATTAGCGAGTCAGGCATAAAAGGAGGCGGCAGGTAAACCTGCCGCCTCCTTTATTTTTTTATCTATTTCTTCCAGGGCTCGATAGGGTTTCCCTGCCACTCGGAGTTGCCCGGGACTTGGTCGCCACGCATCACCAAGGAGCCGGGGCCAACCGTTGCCACGCTGCCGATGACCGAGGCCGGCAGCGCCACCGAATGCGAGCCCAGGGTAGCGCCGGCCTTGATGGTGACGGTATCTAGGCTCATGACGCGGTCCTGGAAGAGGTGCGTTTGCACCACGGTGCCCGGGCCGACGGACGCGCCTTCGCCCACAAAGCACAGGTCCGTCTCCGGGAACCAGTAGGAATCGATCCAGGCGCCGCGGCCAATCGTCACGCCCAGCGCGCGCAGGCCCTGGTTGATTTCGCCCATGCCATAGGTGTGAGTAAAGAACCACGGGGCGGCCACCGCCTCCACGAAGGTGTCCTGCAGCTCGTTGAGCCACACGAAGGCGGACCACAGAGGGTGGTCGCCAGCGGTCTGCGTGCCCACGCAGATCCACTTGACCGCCACGGTGATCGCCATCGCGATGGCGCCCGCCACCATGAGGATGACACCGCCGAGGGCCCAGGCGGCGGCGATGCCGAGGGCGTCGGCAAGCGCGTAGAGCGATGCCAAGGTTCCCGCCAGCAACATGGCCGAGGTCATCGGAGCCAGCAGGCGCATGGTTTCAATCGCACCACGCGCGGCCTTGACCCCAAAGCCCGGGTTATAGGTGAGGGATTCGCCCTCCACACCGTCCACGTGGGCCTCCACGCGGCGCATGCGCTCCGGCGGGGAACCCCACCAGTTGGCACCGGACTTGGTCTTCTTCGGCGTCGAGGAGAGCACGGCAACCAGCGAGTTCTTCGATAGTTTGCGTCCGGGTCCGGTGATGCCGGAGTTGCCCACGAAGGAACGCTTGCCCACCTTGGTCTCACCCGTGAGCATCCACCCGCCACCGAGCTCATAGCCGCCGATCATGGTGTCATCCGCCAGGAACGCACCGTCCTTGACCTCGGTGAGCTTGGGAACCATGACGGCTGTGGAAATCTCCACGTCCTTGCCAATCGTCGCGCCCAAGGAACGCAGCCACGCTGGGGTGAGCTGCGAGGCATAGATGGGAAAGAGCTGCGTGCGGGCCTCGTCCATGAGGCGTTCGATGGCCCACAGGCGCCAGCCCTTGGCGGAGCGCACCGGTGCCACACCGGGCTTGATGCCCAGTGAGAGGATGCGCACGCCTAGCCAGGTTTGCAGCATGAAGGTGGCGAATGCCGCAAGCGCGCCCAGCGGGGCGAAGAAGATGGAGCCGACGAAGGCAGAGCCCTCGGTCACCGCGATGAGGGCAACGACCACGGCAGCACCCACGGCCAGCGCCACGATGGGCTGGAGGGCCAGCAGGATAGAAGTAGCGCCGTAGATGGCTACCCACCACGGGCGGCGCTTCGGGGCATGCGACGGGAAGCGATGCTTGGAGCGGCCCACCTTCTTGGCGGGCGAGCCGGACCAGCGCTGGCCGTCCTTGATCTTCTTGCGCCCAGTGACGGTGGAGCCGGCCTCGACGTGGGCATCCTTGCCCACGACGGTGCCTGGAAGCAGCGTCGAGCGCGCGCCCACGCGAGCACCCTCCTTGACCTCAATGGCGCCAACGTGCAGGATATCGCCGTCGAGCCAGTAGCCGGAGAGATCGACCTCGGGCTCAATCGCGGCGTGCTTGCCCAGGGTCAGCAGGCCCGTTACAGGCGGCAGCGAGTGTAGGTCCACTCCGCGGCCCATCTTCACTCCCAGCGCGCGGGCATAGTTGTTGACCCACGTCGCGCCCGCGATCGAGCGCGAGCCAGAAGCATCGGCCCAGCGCTCCGCTGCCCAAATGCGCAGGTGCGTGGAGCCGCCGCGCGGGTATTCGCCGGGCTTAATGCCGGCGGTGATCAGCCGCGCGCCGAAACCACCGATGGGGATGCGGCCGATGGGGGTGACAAAGATGACGATAAGGAGGATGACCAGCCACCATGGCGTGGTCATGGCCCACTCCACACCCAGCAGGTTCGCTAGGTTGGAGCCCAAGAGCAGCCAGGCCAGCCACGTCGTGGCGGCCAGCGTCATGATGGGCAGCTGAATGAGTGTTTGCGCGATGCGCGTGCCGGCGCCGACGGGTTTTACCTCGCGCGCGGGCCCGGCGTCCTCGACGGACTCGGCACCGGCAAGCTGCTCCGCCAGGGAACCCAGGCGCGGGTGGTCGTAGAGATCGCGCACGGCCACGGTGGGGAAGCGCTCGCGGATGCGGCCGACCAAAGTCGCCGCGGCCAGCGAGGTGCCGCCGAGGGAGAAGAAGTCAGCGTTGACGCCCTCGACGGAAACACCCAGGGTGTCCACCCACAGCTCCGCCAGCCACTGCTCGGTGGGGTTGAGGCCGTCTGCCTCCACGCCCACTCCCGGCAGCGGCCACGGCAGTGCCTTCTTATCCACCTTGCCGGAGGTGCGAATTGGTAGCTCCTCCATGACGCAGATGCGCGGGACGAGCGCTGCCGGCATGGACTCCGCCAGGCGGGCGTGCGCGGCCTCGTGGTCGAAGCCGGCATCCGGGTCATCCAGGGAGACATAGCCGACGAGCACGGACTCGCCGCCCGGTGTCTTCTGCACAGCCACGGCGGAGTTGTACACGTTCGGCAACGCGGCGACGTTAGCTTCCACCTCACCGAGCTCGATGCGGCGGCCACCAATCTTGACCTGGTCATCGACGCGGCCCACAAAATACAGGCCGTCCTCTTCCAGGCGCACGTGGTCACCGGTGCGGTAGGCGCGCTCCCAGCCCAGGGACTCCAGCGGCGCGTACTTCTCCGCATCCTTCACTGGGTCCAGGTAAGCAGCCAGGCCCACACCACCGATGACGAGTTCGCCTACCTCACCGATGTTTACGGGGACGCCGTGCTTGTCGACGACCACCAGGTCCCAGCCCTTCAGCGGCAGCCCAATCGACACGGGCTTGCCCGGCAGCATGCGCTGCGCGCAGGCCACGACCGTGGCTTCGGTGGGGCCGTAGGTATTCCACATCTCGCGGTCCTCGGTGGCCAGGCGGTCCGTGAGCTCCTGGGAGCAGGCTTCGCCGCCGACGATGAGGAGGCGGATGTTGTCCAGGGCCTCGGCGGGCCAGAGGCCGGCCAAGGTCGGCACAGTGGAGACCACCGTGATGTCGCGGCGGATCAGCCAGGGACCTAAGTCCATGCCGGAGCGCACCAGGGAGCGCGGGGCCGGGACCAAGCAGGCGCCGTGGCCCCAGGCCAGCCACATTTCCTCGCAGGAGGCATCGAAGGCTACGGAGAGGCCAGCCAGGACGCGGTCCTCCGGACCGAGCGGACCGTGCGGGCTATCCACCAAAAAGAGGGCAGCCTCGGCATCAACGAAGGCGGCCGCGGAGCGGTGGCTTACGGCCACGCCCTTGGGCTTACCCGTTGAGCCGGAAGTGAAGATGATCCACGCGGTGTCTTCGGGTCGCGGTTCCTCGAAGGGGACGCCATCTCCACCGCCATCCTTTTCGTCGAACGCGGGGCGCGCCATCCGCGCCCCGCCCTCCCGCAACATGCGGAAACCTTCGTCGGTGAACACACCATCGATATCGGCTTCGCCGAAGACCATCTCGGCGCGCTCATCGGGGTCGTCGGCATCGACGGGCACGTAGGCCGCGCCGGCGGCGAGCGTGGCCAGGATAGCCAGGTAGAGCTCGCGCTTGCCCGAGGTCATGCGGATGCCGATGCGGTCGCCGCGACGCACACCGCTGGCGTAGAGTTCGGTGGCCCATGCGGAGACGTCGGCAAGCAGCTCGGCGTAGGTCAGGATCTCACCGTCGTCGAGGGCCGCGGCCTCGGGGTAGTGCTCGGCGGTGGTTTGAACGATATCCCAGAGGGTGCGCGCGGGTGCGGCCTCATCACCAAGGAGGTAGTGCTCGGGGACCTCGGGCATTACTGGGATCTCGGGCTCGTCTGTGTGTAGGGCATGGCGGCCCCCTGTACTGGGAAGATTATCGGGTTCCGTCATTTAAGCATCACTGCTTTCTGCATCAGCCGGTGCGTCCGCTGCGATGATGGCGGTGGCCAGTTTGCGCAGGTGCTTGAGCTGCTTGTTGGTGGACGCGTCGAGGGCTTCGTCCTCGGCCTTCGCTACCAAAACGGTGAGCTCTTTGTGCGCCTTCACGCCTTTCTTGGTGGAGGCAATGATTTGGCGGCGGCGGTCCTTGGAGTCACGCTCACGCTTAACCCAATTGCGAGACTCCAGTGAATCCAGCAGGCGCACCATGTCGGAAGCGTCAATGGCCAAGGTTTCCGATAGTGCGGACTGGGAGGACGCGGCTTCCGCAACCAGGCAGGTGAGAACCCAGTACTCGCGCAGGGTGGTCTTCTGCGTTTGTAGTGCGGCCTCGACGCCTTCGCGGGTGCGGCGGCGGAGGCGCTCCAGCTGGAAGGAGGGGGACTCGAGGAGCGAGGTGGGAATCGATACGGAGTTAAAGGTAGGCATGCCGACGATACTACGCGCCTACCGTAGCAAACTTAAATCATGGGTTATGGCCCATTAGTTTGGGTAAACCATGGGGCGGCCTTGGGCCTTCCATGCGTCCGTGCCGCCCTCGACATTGATGACGTCCCAGCCTTTCGCGTGCTCGAGGTACTGGCAGACCTGCATGCTGCGCCCGCCTGCATGGCAGATGACGTAGATATCGCGGTCGGGGTCAATCTCGTCGAGGCGCTCGACGAGGTCTCCCATCGGGATGTGGGTGGCGCCTTGGGCATGCTCAGTGTTCCACTCGTGGCCCTCGCGGACGTCGATGAGCTGGGCGTTTTCAGGTACTTCAGTGGGTTGTACGTTCTGCATGCGCACCAGCTTACGGGGTTTTCTTGCGTGGGTGGCGGGGGTTCTTTATCGTGAGAAGCGCGGGGTGGGGCTTTGAATCGGAGGGGGCTAAATGGAGGAGATTGTCGGCCGCGCAGGCGCAGCGGCAGCGGCCAAAGGTGAGGCGATCAAAATTACGCGGGGGCTGTACCTACCGCGTGAACCAACGGCATACGAGCTAGCGCAGGTGCTCAGCCGGCATTGGCCAGACAGTGCGTTGGACGGATACTCCGCAGCGATGGTGCTTCTTGAGCGGAAACCTGGCTTTCCACTGCAGCTCATTCGCGAAAAAGGCTTAGAGGATACGCGCTTTTATGTCGGTCGCCGTGCCCGCCCAAAGGGGGTATTCCCCTATGACGGGATAAACGTCTGTAATCCACTGCAGGCGGTGGAGGCCATAGAAGAAAAGCACGCGGTGAAGTTCCTGGAAACGTTCTTATCTGGTAGGGACGCGGAAAAGCGGCTGAAGTTGCTCTCCATGGACTTTCGGCGGTTCCCGCAACACACTCGGCGAGTGTTAGAGAAAGCAGTCATCGGTGCGGATAGTGTGCCCGAGCGAGCTCTTACTCGTGCATTGGAGCCCTTCTTTAAAGTGCTCAACAACGCGAAAATCGGTCCCTATCGGTGGGATCTCCTTTTGGAAGAGCACAAGATTGCCATCGAGGTCGACGGCTACGCTTATCACCGCGGGGAAAACCGCCGGCAGTTCGAGCTTGACCGTCAAAAGCTAAATGATGTGGTGCATCGCGGCTATACGCCCCTCCACTTCACCGCGACCACGATTGAGCATCATCTAGACAAGGTGGTGGAGCAGGTGCGCGGGGTGGCACAAGGGACGAAACGGTATCTGGACCCGCCGTGGATGTGGCACCGGTTCTTTGTGTGAGTGTGCGAGGGGTGCTTGATGTCGTTCACGGTAAATAAGGCCGGAAAATCGCGAAAATTTGGGCCTTATTTACCGTGAGCGTAGCGCGGGCATCCCGCAGCGGTTTCTGTGGGCGCAAGAGGACAAAGTTGCCTTTGGCGGCGTGGGCAGACACAGGCCTCAGCGGTGCGCGGAGAGGTACTCCAAGATTGCCTTGACGCGGCGGTTGTCTTCACTGGGATCTAAACGCAGCTTGGTGAAGATATTGGAGACGTGCTTGGCCACCGCGGCGGAAGACAGGACGAGCTCGGCGGCGATGTCCTTGTTGGACTTTCCGCGCGACATCAATTCGAGCACCTCGCGCTCGCGCGGGGTGAGTTCGCCCAGTCCGCTGCGCCCTGAGCTCATTAAAGCCTGCGCCACGGTGGGATCGATGACGGTACCGCCCTGGGCCACCACGTCCAGGCTGGAGAGGAAGTCCCGCACCTCGGAGACGCGGTCTTTCAAAAGGTAGCCGGTGCCAGCATCAGGGGAGTCGAAGAGCTCCACCGCGTATGCGGGGGCTACATACTGGGAGAGCACCATGACGGGTAAGCCCGGGTAGGTATTTCTCAAGTTCACGGCGGCTTTCAAACCGTCATCGCCCATGGCCGGTGGCATGCGCACGTCCGTGATGACGATATCCGGCAGCTCATCGCGCAGCTTGTCCACCACCGCCTCGAGCGCCGGCGCAGAATCCGCCTGGCCCACAATCGAATGCCCGCGGCGCTCCAGAAGGCCGGCGAGACCCTCACGCAGAATGGCGGAATCATCCGCCACCACGATTCTCAAACTCATTTCTTACACTCCTGACTGTCCGCGATCGAGAAGAAGAGGAATCGAGCACGCCAGCCTCGTGGACCCGCCCGGGGGAGACGATAAAGTCATCTCCCCACCGAAAGCGGCGAGGCGCTCGGCCATCCCTGCTAGGCCGTGACCTTGTACAACCTGCGCGCCGCCCGGCCCCTCATCCACCACGGTGATTTTTAAAGAGGCATCTGCGGTCACTAAAACGGAGACCGGCGCGCCGGGCGCGTGCTTGGCCGCATTCGTCAGAGCTTCCGTGCCGAAGAAGTAGCCGCAGGCCAGCACGGAAGCGGAGAGTTTTGGCAAAGGATGCGGGGCGAAGACGCTGACGTGGGGGCCGTGGGAAGAAGCAGCGTCGGCAAGCGCGGCCACCAAACCATGATCCTGCAGGACCTGCGGGTGGATGCCGTGCACCGTGGCACGCAGGGAGTGCAGGCCGCGGTCCACGTCCTGCTTGGCGGCGGTGAGCAGCTCGGCGAGGTCTGCGGGGGCGTCGAGAAGTGCCTCTCCCAACTTCATGCTCGCGGCCACGAGGTATTGCTGCGCGCCGTCGTGCAGGTCGCGCTCGATGCGTGCGCGCTCCACCTCATAGGCATCCGCGATGGCGCGGCGCGAGGCCGTGAGCTGCGCAATCTTCTGTGCTTGCTGTTGCTCATGGTTGGCGGGCTGGGGCTTTCTTCGGAACACGGCTTTCAGCATAACGGGCGCCACCGACTACAGGGGTAGTGCTGGCACTACCGTAAAGAGCAACGCTAGGGCTGTTCTTTCTGCGGGCCCTTCACGGTGGAATGAGAGACATGGCACAGACACTTTCCCTGACAGACATCACCAAGGATTTCGGCGGCGGCCCGGTGCTCGCCGGAATCTCCCTCGACATCGCGCCGGGCGAGCTCGTGGCCGTCATGGGGCCGTCCGGCTCCGGCAAGTCCACGCTGCTGCACTGCATGTCCGGCGTGCTCACCCCCACGCACGGCAGCGTGCACTACGGAGATGAGGAGCTCTCCGCGCTTGGCGACGGCCCCCGCTCCCGCCTCCGCCTGCGCAACTTCGGCTTCGTCTTCCAGGATGGTCAATTGCTGCCGGAGCTGAGCAACGTGGATAACGTGGCGCTGCCAGCCATGCTTAACGGTATGGGTCGGAGTGCTGCACGCAAGCGCGCGATGGAGCTGCTGGACCAGCTGGGCCTGGGCGGCCTGGCGGATCGCCGCCCGGCGCAGGTGTCCGGTGGCCAGGCGCAGCGCGTGACTATCGCGCGTGCGCTGGTGGCCAATCCGGGCGTCGTCTTCGCCGACGAGCCCACCGGTGCGCTGGACCAATCCACGGGTCACGAGGTCATGCAGATGCTGACCACCATCGTGCGCCAGTCCGGGGCGAGCCTGGTCATGGTCACGCACGACCCGAAGGTGGCCGACTGGATGCAGCGCCGCGTGGAGATTCGCGATGGCATCATCCACGATGACCGCCGCCTCGAGGTGATCCGATGAACACCGCGACTTTAGTCTTTGACCTGCAGCGCGAATCCATTCGTGCGCGCTCCGGAACAGGAATTGTTTCCTTGCTGGCCATTGTGAGCCTGACCATTGGTTCCGCCATTGCCTTCCTCGTCGCGGGCGGTACGTGGATGTTTTGGCAACGCGCCCAGCACGTCGAGGAAGCCGCGCCCGCGCTCAAGGAGGCCTTCGGTAACGAGATGGAGGCCTTCCTCTACCCGTGGTTTGCCCTAGCCCTCTTGGCCTGCGCCTTCATTCTTCCGGCGCTGTTTAACCTCACAGCCCAAGCCGCCGTCCTCGGCGCCTCCGGCCGGGAGCAGCGCCTGGCCACCCTCCGCCTTCTGGGGTTGAGCTCCCGCCAGGTGGAGCGCATGGCCATCGTGGAGACGGGCCTGCAAGCCATCATCGGCATCGTGCTCGGTGGGCTGATCAGCCTGCTCATCGCGCCGGTCTTTACGCAGGTGGACTTCCAGATGCGTTCTATTGCTGTATCCGAGATTCTTCTCCCGTGGTGGGGTTATCTGGCCGTGGCCGGTGTGCTCTTTGTGTTGGCTATCGGTGCGGCACTCGTCGGCATGCAGCGCGTGCGCGTGAGCCCCCTGGGGGTGGCCAAGCGCCAGATGCCCGCGGCCTATCGTTGGTGGCGCGTCATCGTCTTCCTCATCATCGCGGGTATCGGTGGTGTGTTGCTCTCCGGGAAGGCGGGCCCGCCGACCGCCATGGTCATCGTCGTCATGTTTGGCATGGTGATGAGCATCAACCTCATTTCCCCTTTTATCTTGCAGCTCGGCGCACACATCATGTCTCTCTTTCCTGGCACCGCGCACTTCGTGGCCTGCCAGCGAGTGGCGGGCAATGCGCGCCCGGCATGGAAGCGAAGTGCGGCCATCGCGTTCTTCGGCTACTTGGCGGGCTTCCTCGTTGCCGCCCCCTTGGGCTCCGACGCCTTGGCTCTCGTGCTCAAGGAAGATCCCGGAATGAACGTGGTATTCAAAGACATCTCCACCGGTGTCTTATTAACCCTCATCTTCGGCTTCACGCTGACCACCATGTCCATCATTCTGGGGCAGGTCTCCGGCATCTTCGAAGACAAGGAACTCATCCGCTCCCTGGATCTCATGGGCGTGCCGCGCGGTTTCCAGTTCCGTTCCGGTGTTCTGACCATTATGGGGCCCGTCGTGGGGTTGAGCTTC
This sequence comes from Corynebacterium sp. HMSC05D03, assembly GCF_001807205.1. NCBI lineage: Bacteria > Bacillati > Actinomycetota > Actinomycetes > Mycobacteriales > Corynebacteriaceae > Corynebacterium > Corynebacterium sp. HMSC05D03. The sequence continues at coordinate 47,507 of NZ_KV788174.1, forward strand.
TTCGGCTTCCTCTTCGGCGGTGGGATCGCCTCGCTGATGTTCTTCTCCAGCGTCGAACAAAGCAATGTCGACGTTCTTGGCCGTCTGCTCATGGCCTTCGGATTCCTAGCCGTGGGCTGGCTGGTCACGCTGCTTGCCATTATCCTTGTTGAGCCCCTGCGCGGCTACGTGCTGCGAACCGGAGGGAGAAAAGAATGAAAACTGTACTGAAAATCTTCGGCGGACTTTTTCTCGTTGCCCTCATCGCCGTGGCTGCGGCCGTGTATTTCTTCGGCCCCTCTTACGGTGGGGCATTCTTCGGAAAACCCGTGTTTCTTTTTAATGCCAGCGAGAAGCGCATCAATACCGCGATGGTGGATACCGCAGCGCTCTCCGGAATCTATGGCGAAAGTGAGGAATTCCAGCGCGCACGCGAGGCCTTCAAGGAGGACCCCACGAACACCGAGCTTCTCGATGCTGCCATCAACGCCGCCGGCGGCAAGCACTCCAAGGTCTTTAGCACCGAAAAGGAAAAGGCCGCCGAAAGCACCGAGCCTTCGGTCGACTTCGAGGACGGCGTCCTGCGCGCGACCGTGCCCTCCATCGGCCGCCACGATGACGGCCAGGCCTACGCCGATACGCTCGCTCAAGGTCTGGCCGCGCACCCGGAGGCCTGCGCTGCCGTGGTGGATCTGCGGAGCAATGACGGCGGCGACATGGGGCCGATGTATGCGGGCTTAAGCCCCCTGCTACCGGATGGCACCGCGCTCTCCTTCGTCAGCCGTATGGGCACAACTGACGTGGTCATCGACGGAAACTCCGTGACCGGCGGAGGTACTGCAACCACCACAGCGGGCGGCAAGCTCGACGTTCCCGTCGCCGTGCTGACCGACGGTGAGACCGCCTCCTCCGCCGAAGCCACCCTCTTGGCCTTCCGCGGGCTGGACAACGTGCGGACCTTCGGTGAGCCGACTGCCGGCTACGCCTCTGCCAACGTGGTCCTGGATTATCCGGACGGCCGCTCGCTCATGCTCACCACGGCCAAGGACAAGGCGCGCACGGGCGAGGAATTCGCCGAGGACCCCATCGCTCCCGATGCCCCGGAATCCGAGCTCGACGGCTGGCTCGCGTCCCACTGTAGTTAGTTAGCTGCAGTGTTAGTAAGCCGCAGCGTTAGTCAGCCCAGTTCGTTGTCGGCACGTTGCGACTGAACAGCTGCAATGCTAGCCCGCCCAACGCTCGCCTTCCCACCGCCAGTAGTGGTGCCACTTCCACGGCGGAGGCACGAACTCACCCCGCCCTTGTATGACCGCGAGAACCTGGTACACAGCGACGTCGAGGTGGTGCTCAATCGTGGCGGCGGTGAAGTGGAGGGGCCGGTAGCCGCGCTGGATGGCGTCGTTAAGCTTCTGGCGGTCGATTTCGAAACGCTGCCGGTTCTCGCCTTTGTGATAGGCATAGCCGTCCACCTCGATGGCCACCTTGTACTCCTCTAGCACCAAGTCCCAGCGGTAGGACCCAACCCGCACGTTGTTGCGGACCTTGACGTGCGGCTCGAGGCCTCGGGTGAGGTCGCGCTCCGGCTTGCTATCCGCCCCAACGATGGCTTTCTCTAGGATTTCACGCGTGTGCTTGGGCAGGCGGCGAAAGTCTAGCTGTTCGGTCTCGATGCGCGAGCGTCCGTGCGGCCCGGCGAAGAAGGCCTCGATGAAGGCTACGGCATCCTCCTGCGCCATCGTCTCAATGCATTGCAGGGGACTACATACATTGACTCCGTTCATGCTGCCCAGCGCCTTGGGGCGCGCCCGCCGACTGCGAAAGTACGTGCTCGATGGGAGAGTGGAGTCGCGAATAAACTCGAGCGGGAATTGAAGGGGCTGTTCTAAGTACCGGCGAGCGGCGGAATAGCCGTCAAGCGCTAAGTCAGGCCATTCACGCGACATGATTTGTGCTAGCTGAAGCGGTGTTGGCTCCTTTGAGAGGTAAAAGCCATTCGCAATCTTGATGGCTCCCTTGCGCCGAGCCCCGCGGGAGACATCGCGTCCCCGATAAATCTCAATCAATGTTCCCCCCGGAACGAAAAAGGTACGTTTTCGCAAATAGTGGCGAAAAACTGGTAGGTTTTCAGCCCTTATTTACCAAAACGTACCTGACAGTGCTCTCGCTGGCACGCGGAAGCAGCGGCTTACTTGAAGCGAGCCTTTGCTTCCTCGAGGATCTTCTCTGCCTCAGCCTTGTCGCCCCAGCCGGAGCCGGTAACTTCCTTGTTCGGCTCCAGGTCCTTGTAGCGGGTGAAGAAGTGCTCGATCTCATCCTTGATGTGCTGCTCCACATCGTTGATGTCCTGGTAGCGCTCCCAGCGCGGGTCATCGATAACGGCGAGCAGCTTGTCATCGCCGCCGGCCTCGTCGGTCATCTTGAACACGCCGAGGATGCGAGCTTCCACGACAACGCCCGGGAAAACCGGTTCCGGGAGAATGACCAGTGCGTCGAGCGGGTCGCCGTCCTCACCCAGGGTGTGGTCGATGAAGCCGTAGTCAGCCGGGTAGGCCATCGGGGTGAACAGGTAGCGGTCGAGGTGGACCTTGCCGGTCTCGTGGTCGATCTCGTACTTGTTGCGGGAGCCCTTTGGGATCTCGATGGTTACTTCAACGCTCACGGCTGAATCCTCCATAACTAATAGGTTGGCATGTGCTCCGCTTAGTCTACCGCGCTAGTCTAAAGGGCGATGAAAGCGAAGCATGTCTGGTGGAGTACTGCGGCCCTCGTCACGGCCGGCGTCGTGGCGGCGACGGCCGCAGTGGGCGTAGAAGTCCAACGCACCTACGATCACCTGGACCACGGTCAGCCCTATAAGCAGGAGGAACCCGCAGCACTGGTCCAGCCCGTCGAGCCCGGCGACATTGACGCCGCCGCGCTTAAAGCACGGTTGGATGAGCTGGGCAAGGACAAGGCCCTCGCTACCTTCGGCGGCCAGGTCATCGACACCACCACCCACGACGTGCTGTGGGAACGCGAGCCCGCGAAGCCGCTGACCCCGGCCTCCGCCACCAAGGTCCTCACCCTCGCCGCAGCAACTCTCGCGCTCGATGAGGAAGAACGCCTCACCACCGAAGTGGTCGCAGGTGAGCAGGAAGGCGAAGTGGTTATCAAGGCCGCCGGCGATGTCTGGCTGACGGACGAGCGCCTCGATGAGCTGGCAGAACAGATCCAGCAGAAGATGGATACCGTCACACGGGTCTCCATCGACACCTCCATCTGGGCCGGGCCCGACCAGGCACCGGGCTGGGATGATGACAATATTGACGGCGGTTTCGTCGCCCCCATCCAGCCGGCCATGCTCTACGGCGGGCGCCTGGGGGAGAAGACTGGTGACGTTCCGCGTTCTCACGAGCCGGCCCTCGACGTCGCCCGCGCGTTGGCCTCCCGCCTGGGAACCGACAAGGCGGATATCGCCGCTTCCCCCGAAAACTCCGAGGTCATCGCCGCGACGGAATCCGAGCCGCTGGCCTTACGCGCACAGCAGGCAGTGAAGGACTCCGACAACGTCATGGCGGAGGCCATCGCCCGCGAGCTGGCCGTCGGCCAGGGCACGGAGGCAAGCTTTGAGGGCGCCACGAAAACCATGCTCGACGTACTTGAAGGCCACGGCATCGACGTCAACGGCGTCACCTTAAAGGACGGCTCCGGCCTCTCCCGCGATAACCGCATCCCCGCCGACGTACTCGCCCACATCGCAGATCAAGCCGTAGCCACCGAAGAGCTGCGCCCACTCCTGGGCTACCTCCCCCTTGCCGGCGGCGAGGGCACGCTCTACGAGCGCTACCACGAGTCGCCCGCCCGCGGGTACGTTCGCGCCAAGACCGGCACTCTCACGGGAACCTCCGCGCTAACCGGCACCGCCCAGGGCCAGTCGGGTCGCGTGTACGCCTTCGCCTTCTTAGTCAACGACGGCGAAGTCACTTCCGCCCGCCAGGCCCAAGACGCCCTCGCCGCCGCACTCCATGACTTCTAAGAAACCTTTTTGGCCGCGCAAAAGCCCCAACTTCTTGGCCTGCCGCGTGGCCGCCCGCGCCGTGGTGGGTGAGCAACCACGCGCCATCGCGGTGGGCCTGTCCGGCGGGGCCGATTCCTTGGCGCTGACTGCTGCTCTCGTGGCCGAAGGACACGAGGTGACAGCGCTGTGTGTCGACCACGGCCTCCAGGAAGGCTCGGCCACGCAGGCGCGCCGGGCTGCCGAGCAGGCCCGCGCCTTGGGGGCGGGGGCGGAGGTGTTGCGGGTGGACGTCGCCAAGCACGGCTCCGTTGAGGCAGAAGCCCGCGCCGCCCGGTACCGTGCCTTCGCACCCTGGGGCGAGGTGGCGGTGGCGCATACTGCGGATGACCAGGCCGAAACCCTGCTGCTGAGCGCCCTGCGGGGGAAGGTCGCGGGCATGCGCGAGCGTTCCGATGTCGAGGGCGTGCGCGTTGTGCGCCCCCTGCTCAGCGTGCGCCGCGCCCAGACCGAGGCCGCCTGCGCGGAGCTGGGGCTGGAGGTCTGGCAGGACCCTCAAAACCAGGACCTGGCCTTCCGCCGCGTAGCACTGCGCCGCGAGATCCTCCCGCGCCTGCAGAAGATCGTGGGTGGTGACCCCGTGCCGGCCTTGGCTCAGGCCGCCCACGACGCCGCGCTTGACGACGCCCTCCTGAGCCCACCCCCCACCTCCGACTGCGCCGAGCTGGCCGCCCTTCCGGAACCGAAGCGTCGCCGGGCGATCGCCGCGTGGCTGCGCGAGGAAGGAGTAGAAGTTACTCGCGAGGCAGTGCGCGGCATCGATGCCCTGTGCACGCGGTGGCATGGACAGGGCCCTGTCGCCGTCCGCAGTGAAAAGAAAGGTACAAGGTTGGAAGTCGCACGCGTTGGTGGCAAACTGTCACTATTGCCTCGGTCAGCAAAGGAGCGCTCACGTGCACGACAACCATGATTTAGCCGTCCCCGCCCATCCTTATGGAGAGGACATCAAAAACGTTCTCATCACCGAAGACGATCTTCAGGCGCGCATCCAGGAGATGGCGGATCGCGTGTCCGAGAAATACAGCAACGCCGATGATGACCTCATCTTGGTCTGCGTGCTCAAGGGCGCGGTTTTCTTCCTGACGGATTTTGCCCGCAAGCTGGCTATCCCGTCCCAGCTAGAGTTCATGGCGGTGTCCTCCTACGGTAATTCGGCCTCCTCTTCGGGCGTGGTGCGCATTTTGAAGGACTTGGACCGCGATATCGAAGGCCGCGATGTGGTCATCGTGGAGGACATCATTGATTCCGGCCTGACCTTGTCGTGGCTCATCCGCAACCTGCAGGGCCGCCAGCCGCGTTCCCTGGAAGTGGTCACGCTGCTGCGCAAGCCCGAGGTGGTCAAGGCGGAGCTGGATCTCTTCGACGTCGGCTTTGATATCCCGAATGAGTTCGTCGTGGGCTATGGCCTGGATTTCGCGGAGCGCTACCGCGACCTGCCCTACGTGGGCACCCTGGAGCCTGCGGTCTACAGCAACGACTAGTCTTTTCTTGCCCTCTTTGGTTTGAGGCCTCGAATTCGCAAGGTAATTAATGAAAAACAAGAACATCATCCGCTATGGCTCGATCGCGGGCCTGGTTCTCATTCTGCTGTACGCCTTTACGTTCTTTAGCAACGATGCCCGGAGCTTCAAGCAGGTCGACACCTCCGTGGCCATGGAGCAGTTGAGCTCTAAGAACGTCGAGGAAGCGCAGATCGATGACCGCGAACAGCAACTGCGCCTCAAGCTCAAGAAGCCGGTGACGGTAGAAGAGCAAGAGGGCATCGAAGAGGTCATTGCCAAGTACCCGGCACGCGCCTCCGAGCAGGTCTTCAACGCGGTCAAGGATTCCGGTGCGGATAAGTACCAGACCAAGGTCACACAGGATTCCTTCATTGGCTCCATGATCAGCTTCCTGCTGCCGATGCTGATCCTCTTCGCGCTGCTGTTCTGGATGATGACCCGCATGCAGCAGGGCGCGGGCGGCATGTTCGGCATTGGTGGTTCCAAGGCGAAGGAGCTGACCAAGGACATGCCTACCAACACCTTCGCGGATGTGGCCGGCGCGGATGAAGCTGTGGATGAGCTGCAGGAAATCAAGGACTTCCTGGATGATCCGGAGCGCTACCATGAGCTGGGCGCAAAGATCCCGCGCGGCGTGCTGCTTTATGGCCCTCCCGGCACGGGTAAGACCCTTCTGGCCCGCGCGGTCGCGGGCGAGGCTGGCGTGCCTTTCTATTCCATTTCCGGCTCCGACTTCGTGGAGATGTTCGTCGGCGTGGGTGCCTCCCGCGTGCGTGACCTGTTCAAGCAGGCCAAGCAGAACAGCCCGTGCATCATCTTCGTCGATGAGATTGACGCTGTGGGTCGCCAGCGTGGTTCCGGCACCGGCGGTGGCCATGATGAGCGCGAGCAGACGCTGAACCAGCTACTCGTGGAGATGGATGGCTTCGGCGACCGCGAAGGCGTCATCCTCATCGCCGCGACCAACCGCCCCGACATTCTGGACCCGGCGCTTCTGCGCCCGGGACGCTTCGACCGCCAGATCCCGGTGACCAACCCGGACCTGGCCGGCCGCGAGCAAATCCTGCGCGTGCACGCCAAGGACAAGCCGCTGGCTAAGGAAGTGGATGTGGCGCAGCTGGCCAAGCGCACCGCCGGTATGTCCGGCGCGGACCTGGCCAACGTGCTCAACGAGGCTGCCCTGCTCACCGCCCGCATCGGCGGCAACGTCATTACCTATGACGCGCTGGAGGAGGCCACCGACCGCGTCGTCGGCGGCCCGCGCCGCCAGGGCAAGATCATCTCCGAACATGAGAAGAAGGTCACCGCCTACCACGAGGGCGGCCACACCCTGTCCGCGTGGGCGCTGAAGGATATCGAGCGCGTCTACAAGGTGACCATCTTGGCCCGCGGCCGCACCGGCGGCCACGCCATGACCGCGCAGGAAGACGATAAGGGCATGTACACCCGCGATGAGTTGTTCTCACGCCTCGTCTTTGCCATGGGCGGGCGCGCCGCGGAAGAGCTCGTGTTCGGAGCACCCACCACCGGCGCTTCTTCGGATATTGAGCACGCCACCAAGATTGCGCGCTCCATGATCACAGAGTATGGCTTCAGCCCGGATTTGGGAACCGTCAAGTACGGCAAGGAGCAGGGCGATCCCTTCGCCTATGCCGCCGGCGGCGGTGGCTCCATCGACTATTCGGATGCCGTGGCCGCCAAGATTGATGAGCAGATGGCCTACCTGCTGGACCGCGCGCACCAGCAGGCCTATGACATCCTTTCCGAGCACCGCGACTACCTGGATAAGCTCGCCGAGATGCTCTTGGAGAAGGAAACCCTGCGCCGCCCGGACCTCGAGGGCATCTTCGAAGGCATTGAGCCGCGCGAGGCTTTCGACGTCTTCCCGAACGAGGACGCCCGCTTCCCGCGCCAGGCTGGCCGCGAGCCGGTGAAGACCCCGGTCGAGCTGGCCCAGGAGCGCGGCGAGGAGTTGCCGAAGCGCATGACGCTTCTCGACGCCTCCCGTGCCGCCCGCGCGCGCCGCCACGCGGAGCTCGAGCGCGCGAAGGAAAACGGCGGGGAGCCCGATGGCGCCGCCGAGACATCGGCGGCGCCGGTCGAGGAGATCGGCTTCAGCTTTGGCCAGCACGCAGGCGACTTTGTGGATCCGGAGAAGGGCAATACCTTCTTCGGCGAGTCCGATATCACCGAGCCCACCGGCCGCCAGCTCAGCGCAGACGAGGCCGCCAGCGATGGGGCGCAAGAGGAGACCGTGGCCCCAGAACAGGCCGGCCCTAGCCACGAGGACACCCAAGAGATTCCGCGTGTGCCGAATGCCGCTGCACCGCAGCCGGAAGCCCAGCCGCAACCGCGCGAACCGGAACGCCGCGGCCGCCATGCCAAGCCGGAGGATCACTCCTGGGGAGCACCCGGCTGGGGAGAGAACGAATACCGCAACAACCCATACAAGGATGGCGACACCAATGAGCGATAACATCCCGGCGCAACACGACTTCGATCACGAGCGCGCCGAAGCAGCCATCCGCGAGCTTCTCATCGCAGTGGGCGAGGACCCCGACCGCGAGGGCCTGCGCGAGACCCCGGCCCGCGTGGCCCGCGCCTATGCCGAGGTCTTCGCAGGACTCCACCAGGATCCGACTGAGGTCCTGCACAAGACCTTTGCCGAGGAGCACCAAGAGCTTGTCCTGGTGCGTGATATTCCCATCTACTCCACGTGCGAGCATCACCTCGTGCCCTTCTATGGCACGGCGCACATCGGCTACATCCCCGGTCCCGACGGCCACGTCACTGGACTGTCCAAGCTGGCTCGCCTGGCGGACATGTACGCCAAGCGCCCGCAGGTGCAGGAGCGCCTCACGAGCCAGATCGCCGATGCACTGGTGGAGGTCCTCCACGCGCAGTCCGTCATCGTCGTCATCGAGTGCGAGCACCTGTGCATGGCCATGCGCGGCATCCGCAAGCCGGGAGCGACCACGACAACCTCCGCGGTGCGCGGTGGTTTCAAGAAGAATGCGGCCTCCCGCGCGGAGGTCATGAGCCTGATTAGGAGCTAGCAGCAATGGCAGTCAGCGATCTCACTGTTCCCGGCCGCACGCTGGTCATGGGCATTGTTAACGTCACGGAGGATTCCTTCTCCGACGGCGGGCGCTGGATCAACATCGACGATGCGCTCAACCACGCCCGCCACCTCGTGGAATCCGGCGCGGACATGATCGATGTCGGCGGCGAGTCCACCCGCCCGGGCGCAGTGCGCGTGGCTGCCGAGGAGGAAGAGAGCCGCGTCGTGCCCGTCATCAAGGCGCTGCACGAGGAGGGGATTAAGACCTCCGTGGATACGATGCGGGCCTCGGTTGCCAAAGCCGCTGCGGAGGCCGGCGTCGACATGATCAATGATGTCTCCGGTGGTGCCGCCGACCCAGACATGTACCGCACCATGGCCGAGACCGGCCTGCCGGTGTGCCTCATGCACTGGCGCACCGTCCAATTCGGCAGCGCGGCCGGAGTGGCCGACCACGGCGGGGATGTTGTGCGCGATGTCCACGAATCCTTGGCGAAGCTGGCCGATAGCGCCCTGCAAGCAGGTGTCAGCCACGACAATATCGTCGTGGATCCGGGCCTGGGCTTTGCCAAGTCCCCACAAGATAACTGGGCTTTGCTCAAGGCCTTGCCGGAGTTCCTCCAGGGCGAATTCCCGCTGTTGGTGGGAGCCTCCCGCAAGCGCTTCCTCGCCGCCATCCGGGAGGATCGCGGTGCCGAGTCCAGCCCGCTGCTCGCGGACCCGGCCACCGCGGCCGTGACCGCCATCTCCGCGCAGATGGGCGCCTGGGGCGTGCGCGTGCACGAGGTGGATGTCTCGCGCGATGCCGTGGACGTTGCCGCGGCGTGGAACGCGGGCGCATCCTACACCGGTGGCGCGCATGCCTCCGGCAGCTACGCCAACGGCGCGGACGGCGGAACAGTGGTGTCCACTTCTTTGGGAAAGGCATAAAACATGGCGGATCGCATCGAGCTCACCGGCCTGGAGTGCTTTGGCTACCACGGAGTCTTCGAGGAAGAGAAGAAGACAGGACAGCCCTTCATCGTGGATGTCACCTGCTGGTTGGACACCGCGGGCATCGAGGATGACCTGTCCCGCACGGTGAATTACGCCGAGCTTGCTGACGTCACCGCAGACATCGTCGAAGGCCCCTCCCGGGACCTCATCGAGACGGTGGCTGAAGAAGTCGCCGAGACCGCCATGCGGCGCTTCGAGATTCTCCACGCCATCGAGGTGACCATCCACAAGCCGAAGGCACCCATCCCGCGCACCTTCGCGGACGTGGCCGTCGTAGCACGCCGCTCCCGGAAGAGGATGGCAGGCTAATGCGCGCCGTGCTGTCCATCGGCTCCAACATGGAGGATCGCCGCGCGCTGCTGCAGACCGTCTTTGATGAGTTTGCCGATGAGACCATCGCCGCCTCTCCGGTCTATGCCACCCCGCCGTGGGGCGTGACTGACCAGGATGAGTTTCTCAACGCGGTGCTCATCGTGGACGTGGACTGCACCTCGCTGGAGCTGCTGCGCCGCGGCCAGAAGTTGGAGGAGGCCGCTGAGCGTGTGCGCGTGCGGCACTGGGGCCCGCGCACCTTGGACGTGGACATCGTACAGATAGACGGCGTGACCTCCGAAGATCCGGAACTTACTCTGCCGCACCCTTATGCCCACGAGCGCGCCTTTGTGCTCGTGCCGTGGCTGGCCGCGGATGAGCACGCGCAGCTTAACGGCACCCTGGTGCGCGAACTCATCGCCGACCTCGATGAGGACGAGGTCGCGGCGGTGAAGGAACTGGGGGAGTAATGACGAGGACGTCGATCGGCGCGCTCATCGGCACGGCCCTTTTCGTGGCCGCGGCGGCCGCCATCCTCACCACCCGCTTTTATGGCTCCATGCTGGCCATCCCGGCAACGGTGTCGATTTCCCTGTGGGCCATGGCGCTGGTGTGCGTGCTGTTGACCCTTAAGGTCCGCGGCGCCAAGGAAGACGAGCACGGCATCGGCCTGGACAACTCGCAGCTCAATCCCATGACCATCGCGCAATTCTTGCTGGTCGGCAAAGCCTCGGCGTGGACCGGCGCCATCGTGGGCGGGGCCTATGCAGGCATGGCAGTTTACGTGGTGCCTCGTGCGGGTGAGCTCGTCGCGGCGGCTGGTGACCTGGCTGGGGTGGTGACCTCTGCGCTGGGTGGTGCCGCGATGTGTGTCGCCGGAGTGGTGCTGGAGCGACACTGCGAGGTGCCACCTCCAACTGATGGGGCACAAGCGGTAAGTTAGTGGGCATGACGAGCCCGCATCACGCCCCTGAGCCCCAGCACGAGTCGGCCCCGGACGATTATCCGACGGCCCAATTTTCTGCGCAGCCGGACTCTCAGCCACCAACGCCGGCGGAGTCTTCTGAGACCGGTTCGAAGACGGATGCTGGTTCCATCGGGCTCATCGTCTTGGTCATTCTGGCGGTCATCGCCAGCCTGGTCATGCTGATTTCGGGTTCGGCGAATGCGCTGAAGATCGCCTTGCTCGCCTCCCTGTGGGCTGCGGTGCTGGGCTTCTTCCTGGTTGTGCGCTATCGCCGCCAGGCCCATGAGGCCAAGGAGCTTCTGGCAGTAGAGCGCACCCATGCTGCATCCACTTTGACCGCTTCCGGCGCTTCCACTACGGACAACAGTCAGGTCCTGGCGGAGATCCGCTCTGAGCTAGAAGCCATCCGCGCCCAAATCGAGGAGATCTCCGGGCGCGAGTGGGTCTACGAGCCCGCCGCCCTGTATGCGGAGGCTCGCCGCATCCAGGAGCTGGAGCGCAAGGCCGGCGGCGCAGGAGTGGATGAGCGCGGCGATGCCCCCAACGTGAACTTCACTCAGAAGTCCGGTGGCGCGCCGTCTGTCGACGCCGTGGCAGGCCGCCTCGGTTCGCAGCCGACCCACCCGGTGAGCAATCCGCTGGATAATCTGCTGGCGGATAATGGTCGTGGCAACGCCCAGCAGCCTGCTGCGAAACCCGCCGAGCAGCCCGCAGATCAGCAGGGCACCCGCCCAGCACCATCCCCGTTCGGTGCACCACAGCCGTCGCAGAACCGTGCCCCGGCGTTTCGCCCCATGGGTGAACCACAGCAGAAGCCGCAGGCGCCGCAGCCGCAGCCCCAGCCGAAGGCCGAAAAGCCTCAGGTAAAGGCAGAGAAGCAGCAGGCGCGCACCGAGCAGAAGCCGCAGCAGCAGAAGCCTCAGACTCAGTCGCAGCCGAAGGCGCCGGAGTTCAAGACCGATAGCTTCCAGGCCGTGCAGTGGAACCAGGGTGCTGCGGGCGCGCAGCACGTCAAGGAGGATACTGGCCCCGCACAGCCGCACCACCGCCATCGCAAGCCGGAGTCAGACAGCGCACAGCCCAGCACCCGTGGCCGTCGCCGCAGCGATGAACACCGTGAGGGTGCGGTGTCCGTCGCGGAGCTTTTGGCGCGCCGTAAGCAACAGCAGGAGCCGGACAAGGACGTGAAGAAGTAGATGTCTGCTCCGCGCATGCGTGTGGCGGTGTGGGGTAATTCCCGAGCCGGCATTAACTTCGCCCTCCGTCTGGAGATGGCTGGCCACACCATTGAGAAGCTTGAGGACCCCGCCCAGCTGGACCGCTTCGATGCGCTGATTCTCGCCGCGACGGCGAGGGAGCTGGAGGGGGCGGTGGGGGACGTCGAAAAGCACGTGCGCCCCAAGCAAATCGTCATCCACACCTCATTGCTGGCTGGGGTGGAAGCCCTTGATGAGCTGGAAACGCGCGGGTGTCTGACGATTGCCGCAGCTCCCCTGGGTGACTCCTACGCGGTGGGCGCTCTCGATGAGGTGGCGGATACCGTCATTAGATTGTTGCTCTCAGAGATTCACCAGACCGCAGAAACGGTGCCTGAGGCACAACGTGCCGAGCGAGCCGCGCGGCTGTTCTACGCGGAAATGCTCGGTGCACTCACCGTGTGGGCGTCGATAAAAGCGGAGATTATCGAACATTTTATGGGCAGCTCCTTCGACCTCGACGCCGATGACATTATCGATGCCTACCCCGCCGCGGTGGAGCTCGGCATGGCGCGGAACTACCGCGACGTTGCCCGGATTGTGGGCGAGCAGGAAAAGATTGAAGAATTGGAACTGTGGGCAGTAAGAAAGGAAGCGCCGTGGCCGAACAACTCCTAGTGGAGGACATTGAGCGCATCCGCATGGTGGGCAGCGCCTACCGCAAGACGGGCAAGCGCGTGGTGCTCGTACCGCTGGGCCGCGATATTCACGCCGGGCACCTTGCCTTAGTGCAGGCAGCACAGGGCGTGCGCGGAAGCGTGGTTGTCGTCGCCGTTGACGACGACACTGACATCACCGCCCTCGACGGCGTTGATGTGGTGTGGCGCTATGGCACGCAGAGCCAGCGCACGCGGGTCCTTGCACCCGATCACGGCATGGAAGACGTCTGTGCGGAGTTGACCCGCATAGTGGCGCTGACCTGTGCGCTTGGCCCCAGTGATGTGTTCATGGGGGAGAAAGACTACGAGCTGCTCGTGGCTACCCAACAAGCTTTTACGGACCTTCACATCGGGGCGCGTGTGCAGGGTGTGCCCTCGGTGCGCATGCCCGATGGTGTGGTGATGAGCCTGCGCAATGCCGACGTGGCACCTGAAGCACGCGAGCAAGCCAGCGCATTGTCAGCGGCACTTACCGCCGGCGCGTATGCGGCGGAGTCCGGGGCCGAGGAAGTCGTCCGTGTGGCACGTGAGGTGCTCACTGCCGCGGGCGTCGAGCCGGAATACGTGGAGCTGCGCGGGCGCGACCTTGGGGAGCCACCCGCAGAGGGCGATGCCCGCCTCTTTCTCGCCGCCACCATCGGCGGCGTGCGGCTCATCGATAACGCGGGCGTGCCGTTGGGAATTGGCTTCCGAAATTTAGAACAGCGCGGATAAAAGTCTGTGGCGCAGGTCTCCACCGGTTAGGTTGGAGACATGAAGATTGGAATTCTGGGAGCCGGCGCCATCGGCGGATACTTTGGCGGAAAACTGAAAGCAGCGGGTCACGACGTCGCCTTCGTCGCCCGTGGTGAGACCTTGCGGGTGCTGGGGGAGACGGGCGTGACGCTGATCGACGCCCACGCGGAACCCACCACCACCGAGGCTATTAAGGTCCCGGCTGCGCAATCCTTTGCTGAGATCAAGGAGCTGTTGGGTGGGCTGGACGTGGCGATTATCGCGTCGAAGGCGCTGCCGGGCAATGAGACCTTTGGCAGCGCGGAGGACCGCGAGGCCTTGCAGAGCGTTCCAGTGGTGACCACGCACAACTCGGTCGAGATTCCGTATCTTGCGGCCGAGGAATTTGGGGAGGAAAACATCCTTGCTGGGGTTGCCCGTGTTTATGCCACCCGTCTGGGGCCGGCGCAGATCAAGCGCAATCCGGGGCCTTTGGCTTTGGCTTTTGGTCCGCTGAGTGCTGATGCGCCGGAGTCACTGCGCCATACGGGCGAGGAGCTGGCGGCCGCGCTGAAGGAGGCGGGCGCCTCCAGCAAGTTCCACGACGCCGCGCTTGTCGACGTCTGGTCGAAAGCCATGTTCGTCACCCCGACTGGCACTCTGGGCGCCTTGGTGGATAAACCGATTGGCTACCTGTGCCAGGAAATCCCCGGCCAGCTCGAGGTATTCATGCGGGAAGCCGAGGCCGTTGGACGCGCACTCGGCGTGGAGCTGCCGGAGAACGTGGTGGAACAGACCATGGACTTTGCCCGCCAGCAGCACCCAGACAACACCTCCTCCATGCAGCGCGACATCAAAGAAGGTCTACCAAACGAACTTGACGCCCAGGTCGGAGCTATCCGACGCATGGGCGCCAAGGCTGGGGTTGCAACCCCGTTGTGGGATTTTGCGCAGGAGGTGCTGGAGGCGCAGCTGCGCACCGCCTAAGAGTGCGCACTACGCAACGTCGGTGCCTTATTCGGTACCGATCTTGCCGTCCTTCTTCCACACCACAACCACGGCCGGGCGCGGGGTGGACTTGCCGCCGTCAGGCCAGTGGGAGGTGGCCTTGTCGAAGGTGGCGTCGTCAGCCTCACCCGGGTGCTGAACGTTGACCATGACGCGGTCATCGTCGACGATCGGTCCACAGGTCTCCGCGCCCGCCGGGACGGTGAGGAAGCACTTGAGCTCACCGCGGGTCTCACCCTCGGTGGTCACGGCGTAGAGGCCATCGTTGGAGTCCAGCGCGTTGCCGTCAGTGGAGATCCACAGGTTGCCGTGGTTGTCGAAGGCCAGGTTATCTGGGCAGGAAATCGGGGAGACCTTCTCCTTATCGAAGCCGCCGAAGTAGGTGCTGGCCTCACGCGGGTCACCGCAGACCAGGAAGAGGTTCCAGGTGAACTTCTCGCCGGCGTGGTCATCCTCGAGCTCCATGACCAGGCCGTTCTTGTTCTCCTTGACCGGAGCCCATTCCTTGGCGTCTTCCTTGTTCTTCTTAGCGTTCTCACCGGTGGCGCCACGGTACTTGTTGTTGGTCAGCGCGATGTAGACCTTCTCGGTCTCCGGGTGAACCTCAACGTCCTCTGGGCGGTCCATCTTGGTCGCGCCCACCTTATCGGCGGCCTCACGAGTAAAGACGGCGACTTCCTCGGCGGACATGCCGTCCACGTGGGACTCGAACTTGTTGTTCTCCGTATCGGAGGTCAGCAGCTTGACCCACTCGCCGCTGCCGTCGAAAGCACCGTCCTCCGGCAGGACACCGGAGCCGTCGATTTCCTTCTCCGGGGAGTTGCCTTCCATCTTGGCCACGTACAGGGTGCCGTGGTCCAGGATGGTCATGTTGTGCTCCAGGTCGCCTTCCTTGTACTTCTTGGAGGAAACGAACTTGTAGACGTACTCGAAGCGGGAGTCATCGCCGGAGTAGCAGACCACGGTGCCATCCTTGGTGATGTGGATGTTGCCAGCCTCGTGCTTGTAGCGGCCCACAGCGGTGTGCTTGACCGGGGTGGAGTTCGGATCTAGCGGGTTGATCTCCACGAGCCAGCCAAAGCGGTTTGGCTCGTTCGGCTCCTTGGTTACATCGAAGCGGTCATCGTACTTCTCCCACTTACGGTCGGACGGGCCCTCCTTGATGCCGAAGCGCTTGAGAGACTCAGCGGCCTTGTCGTCCTTGACGTCACCGCCTGCGAAGTACTGGTCGAAGTTCTCTTCGCCGGAGAGCATGGTGTTCCACGGGGTCACGCCACCGGAGCAGTTGTTGAGGGTACCCAGGACCTTCTCACCCTTCGGATCGGCGGAGGTCTTCACCAGGTCGGTGCCTTTAGCCGGACCAACCAGGGTGAACGGGGTGGTGGCGGTGATGCGGCGGTTGAGCGGGCCGAATTCGCGCTTGAGTTCGCCGGAGCCCTTCACCTTGGAAACCTCGAGGATGGTGTGGCCGTGGCCGGCCCAGCCGATCTTTACCTGCTCCTCGGTGGGGTTCTCCGGGTCGTAGTCCGGGAACATCATCGGCTCGGTGGTGTACTCATGCGAGCACATGTAGATCATGCGGTTCTTGTCATCCGGGTGCTCGATGAGGCCGGCGAAGTCATTGTTGAAGCCGAACTGCTTCTCCGCATCCGCGGCGGTCTGGTTGTTGACGTCGAATTCCGGTGCGCCCTCGATGACCGGGTCACCCCAGGCAATCAGAACGGACTGCTCATAGCCCTTCGGGATGACGACCTCATCCTTGGTATTGGCCTCTACGGCTTCAAAGTGCATGCCCTCGGCGGAGGTGAGCTCGATGTCAGAGCCCTTGACCTCGCTGGTCTTGTCGGAGGAGCCGCCAGCCGCAGACCCGTTGTCATCCGGAGCAGCGCATGCAGCCAGCGCAGAAGAACCACCGACGGCGACGACGGCCAAGCCACCGGCGCGCAGGGCGGTACGGCGGGAGAACTGGTCGCCGAAGTAAGGGTTGTCGGAGGTGTTCTCGCATTCGCCGAAACAGGCATTACCGCACTTGTAGGTGCAGGTAAGAGAAGAACGAGACGAGGTGAACATGTTAGCCAAGAGATTACGGCCGTTGAGTGCCATGAAAGTTATGCTCCAAAAATCGAAAATCGTTGGTTGCGTAAGGGATGTCGCAACGGACGCACTGAGTTAATACGGTTGAGATGACCGCGCGGTTGATGCTGTCTAACCACCAGATGAACTCTCTGTGAACCGGGATCGCGCCAGCGTATGGGGATCGACTACCCTAGACAACCGTGAGCGAGAAGAAGAATACTGAAGTTACTGACGTCCCCGAGCAGCTGCGCATTCGCCGCGAGAAGCGCGCCCGACTGTTGGAGTCCGGCACCGAGCCCTATCCGGTGACCGTAGACCGCACGATCTCCTTGCGGGATCTCCGCCAGCAGTTCCAGGTCGTTGCCGAGGGCGAAGAGCCGGCCGCGGAAGAGGGCGTCACCTACCTCAGCGCGGGTGAGGAGACTGACGTCGAGGTAGCCATCGCCGGCCGCCTTATCTTCATGCGCAATACCGGCAAGCTTTGCTTTGCCACCTTGCAAGATGGCGATGGCACCCAAGTGCAGGCCATGCTGTCGCTGGCAGAGGTAGGGGAGGAGCGCCTCGCCGCGTGGAAGTCTGACGTTGACCTGGGTGATTTCATCTCCGTGCGGGGTCGCGTCATTTCCTCGCGCCGTGGCGAGCTCTCCGTTATGGCCTCCACGTGGACCATGGCGGCGAAGTCCCTGCGCCCGCTTCCGGTTTCCTTCGCGGACATGAACGAGGAAACTCGCGTGCGCCAGCGCTACAACGACCTCATCGTGCGCGAGGAGGCCCGCAAGAATGCCATGACCCGCGTGAAGGTCATGCGTGCGCTGCGCAACTACCTGGAAGATGAGGGCTTCGTGGAGATCGAAACCCCGATGTTGCAGACCCTCCACGGTGGTGCGGCGGCCCGCCCGTTCGTGACCCACTCCAATGCCCTGGACATTGACCTCTACCTGCGCATCGCTCCGGAGCTCTTCCTGAAGCGCGCTGTGGTCGGCGGCATCGACCGCGTCTTTGAGATCAACCGCAACTTCCGTAACGAGGGCGTTGACCGCTCCCACTCCCCGGAGTTTGCCATGCTGGAGACCTACGAGGCGTGGGGTGACTACAACGACTGTGCCCGCACTATCCGCGAGTCCATCCAGTCTGTGGCCCGCGCGGTCTTCGGTTCCACCACCGTCACCTTGGCTGATGGTACTGAGTATGACTTCGGTGGCGAAGAGTGGCCGGAGATTGAAATGTACCCCTCCCTCAACGAGGCTCTGCAGCGCAAGTTCCCCGGCCAGCCGGAGGTCACCATCGACTCCACCGTCGAGGAGCTCAAGGCGATTGCTGACGTCATCGGGCTCGACGTCCCGAAGAACGGCGGCTGGGGCCACGGCAAACTGGTGGAGGAGATCTGGGAGGTGCTCTGCGAGGACCAGCTTGAGGGCCCAATCTTTGTGAAGAACTTCCCGGTTGAGACCTCCCCGCTGACCCGTCAGCACCGCTCGCAGCCAGGCGTGACGGAGAAGTGGGACCTTTACGTGCGCGGCTTCGAGCTGGCCACCGGCTACTCGGAGCTGGTGGATCCCGTAATCCAGCGTGAGCGCTTCGAGGACCAGGCCCGCTTGGCTGCTGGCGGCGATGAAGAAGCCATGGTTTTGGATGAGGACTTCCTCGCCGCCATGGAGCAGGGCATGCCGCCGACAGCGGGCGCTGGTATGGGCATGGACCGCCTGCTTATGGCTCTGACCGGCCTGGGGATCCGTGAGACGGTACTCTTCCCCATCGTGAAACCTGAGCACTAGTCTCCGCGCTAGGTTTCCTCCTCAACGCACAAGCCACCGGCCCCGCAGCCGAAGGCTTGTGCGTTGTTGTTTTAAGGGCCTTTAAGTTGTCGTAGCAAGGAAACACCCAGCGTGAAGCCTGCCTGCGTGGAACAATGCAAAGCATGAAAAAGTTTTTCTCTCTTCTCACACTCCCGATGGTGGCCGCTGGATTGGTTGCCTGTTCCTCCGATGAAGAAATAGAGGACACTCCTCGATTCGAAGTTGTGGATAGCTCCGGCTCTGAGAGCAGTTCGGAAGAATCCGGTGCTGCGGTAGCGAGCGATTCTACAGATAATGAGCCGGAGTTTGATTCTCAATCTTCCAGACTAAAAGAACGCGATGCTGAGGACTTCCGCGCTACCGGATTCAGGTATGAGACGACGGTTGCCTGGGGAGTGAGGAGCCCAGACGGCAGGGTGTCGTGTTCTCTGCATGAGGGCTCTCAAGGGCCGTGGTGCTTCGTTGGCTTTGAAAACCCGCCCATCCTGCCTGACCCCGAGAACCCGCAATGGGAAGCAAACATGGTCAGCTATAAAAAAGGTGCCGGTTTCTTCCCCAAGGGCGTGGTGGATGCCGGGGACCAGGTTCCTTCACAGCAGCTGGAGGAAGGCGAGAAAGTCGATATCAACGGCGTGATTTTTGAAGCCCCCAGTGCGGATGAATTCACGGTTCAGGTCCAAGACCACCATTTCACAGTGAAGGACGGCGGCCAGTTTTCGGCGGATACTTATCCGCTGAAGCCGGACACCAATGGCTATGCGCCCGTGGGTACTGTCTGCGGCGAGACCGACACCAATTTTGGACGCCAGAAAGTCTTTGTGCAGACAGACGGGACGAATTGCACGACTGCAATGGAGATCGTGGACAAGTACGTCAACTACGAGTGGGACATAAAAGAAGTGAACACCCGGGGAATCCTGGAGCTTGACGGCTGGAAGTGCTCTCACAGAGAACCGGAATTCGTTGAGACACCTAATCCGTATGCACGTCGGATTCATTGCGAAGATTTATCCGGTATCGGTCGCGTTATTCTTCTTGACGCTGCACACCCCGAAGACCCGAAACACTCGGAAAACTAGTGGCATAACACTATTTCGTGGGACGATGATTGTTATGAAGAAGCTTCTCTCTATCCTTTCTGCCTCCCTCATGGCCTGCGCCGCGGCTTCGTGTTCTTCGACGAGCGAGCCGGCGGGCGATGAGCCACAGTTTCAACAGAACTCAGCCAGCTCCGCCAGTTCTGAATCTGCCTCCAGTAGCTCTACCGAGGCCGCGGCGTCGAGCAGCGCCAAGCCCGATAAAGACAAACCCGGCGGCCTGAAGGAACGCGATCCGCAGGACTTTATGGCGGGTGGCAACCTAGCGACGATTCCGAACCCCATCCCAGCGGTCAAGAGCCCGGATGGGCGCGTCCTCTGCCTCATCCACGAAGAGGCCGATGCCCCGAACTGCAAGGTCGAATTTGCCGATCCGCCAATTTATCCGGGGCCGGTCATGCAGAGCTGGAGGTCAAACGCGGTGAGCTACCTCGGCGACCGCGGCTTCTTCCCGGTGTGGGCCATTGAGTTCTATACACCGACCGAAGTTGCAACGCTCAACGAGGGCGAGACCGTGAGCTTTGACGGTGGAACCTTTGAAGCACTCAGTGGCAACGAGTTTGTGGTCAAGGCGAACGGGCACCACTTCACCGTCAAGGACGATGGCCAGTACTACTCCGATACCTTCCCAGCGAAGCCAGATGCGAATGGCATCGCCAACACCGGAACGGTGTGCGGTGAAAGCGGTACGCGTGGTGAAGACACCGGTTTGGTCTACGTGCAAGAGGACGGCACGAATTGCAATGACGCCATGGAATTGCTGGATGAATACGCTAACCATGACTGGCAGGCTGGCGAGGGCGGAAACCGTGGCCACCTCACCACGGACCTGGGGCACTGTGCTTACGGTGCGCCGAAACTGTGGGAGGATACCCCAGAAAACCGTTTGTTGGGCTGCAGCTTGGACAGCGGTGGCAGCGTCGTGGTCATCACGTCCCGCAACATGGAAACGATCCCTTAAAGCCCCACCAACTGCCGGGGAGCGAGGAAACTTCGCTGCCCCGGCTCATGTGGCATCCCCGGCTACCTTGCGAGTACTCTAAACTCCTTGCGCGCAGACTGCGGAAGCGTTGGCGCGAATATCCCCAGAGCAGAGAAACAGAAAGGTGTGGCTGGCCGCATGTCCGCTGAGATTCCCTCGAAGGTGATAATTAACCTCAGCATCCTGGTGCTGGGGGCGATGGTCATGATTCTCAATGAGACCTCGCTCTCCGTTGCGCTACCAGCCATTATGGCGGACTTCTCCATTCCTGCTACGAGCGCCCAATGGCTGTTGACGGGATTCATGCTCACCATGGCCGTCGTCATTCCGACCACCGGCTTCTTGCTGGAGAGGCTTAGCACGCGGCAGATTTTCACCGCCTCCGCAGGACTCTTCCTGGTTGGCACCGTGGTGGCGGCCCTTGCGCCGAGCTTCGTCATTCTGCTCCTGGGCCGCATCTTGCAAGCCGGTGGAACCGCGCTGATGATTCCTACGTTGATGACCGTGGCCATGACGCTGGTCCCAGCGCAGCGCCGCGGCACGGTAATGGGCATCATCTCTGTGGTTATCTCCGTTGCCCCGGCATTGGGGCCTACAGTCGGCGGGGCGATTCTGAACCGCTTCACCTGGCACGTCATCTTCTGGGCCATGGCGCCGCTCGTCGCCCTTATTCTCACCTTTGGGCTCTGGCGATTGAGCAATGTGGGTGAGAACCGCGATACTCCGCTCGATGGCCTCTCCGTCGTCCTTTCCGCCTTCGCGTTTGGCGGGCTGATTTATGGTCTGTCCTCGATGGAAAAGATGCTGGAGGGCGGCGCCTGGGTGGATATCGCCGTTACCGTGGTCGGCGTCATCGCGCTCATTGTATTTATCCGTCGCCAGCAGCGCTTGGCACTGGAGGACCGCGCACTGATGGACCTGCGTCCTTTCCGCGTCCGCAATTTCACTCTCGCGGTGATCATCCTCCTCCTGTCCTTTGGGCTCATGCTGGGAATGGTCACGGTCTTGCCCATCTACCTGCAAACGACCTTGGGCGTCACCGCCTTTGCCACGGGATTGGCGGTGATGCCCGGCGGCATCCTCCAGGCTTTCCTTTCCCCGATCGTGGGCCGGCTCTTCGATTCCTATGGCCCGCGTCCACTCATGATTCCGGGCTCACTGTTCATGGTGGCCAGCCTGTGGCTTATGGTCATCTTGGGTGAGAACTCAGCCCTGTGGATGGTCGTGGGCATGCACGTGATCTTCTCCCTCGGCATGTGCTTGATGATGACGCCGCTGATGACCACAGCGCTGTCCTCGCTTCCGGAGAAGCTTTACTCGCACGGTTCGGCCATCATGAACACCTTCCAGCAGTTGGCTGGCGCGACGGGAACGGCTTTGCTCGTAGTCTTCCTCACACGCGGCACCCAGGCTGGCGCCGCCGCGGGGATGGGGCCCGCCGCAGCGACGGCACAGGGAACGCATTGGGCTTTCCTCTTTGCCGGCGTGGCCGGTATCGCCATTGCGGTGATTGCACCGCTGCTTAAGCGTGTGGACTAACGGCGCAGACTAGCTGCGCCGAGTGAGCGTGCGGCTTAGCACAGCGGCATGTTCAGGCGAAGTTCTTCGGCGTCCTCACCCCACACGAGGACGGCGTCCGCGGAGTCCTCGGTGCTCATGTAGAAGACTGGCTCGGAATCAGAAACGTCATAGCTGCGTACGGTGCACTGGCCGTTGGACAGTTCCTGCGCATCCTGTGTTGGGGCAGCTGCGTCGCGCTTGGCGACGTCCCCGTACCTCGCCACCGAGTAGCCCACACCGTCGCCAACGCAGGTAATCTTCGCGTCCTGACCATCCTCCGGCTCGCGGGACTCGCAGGTGGCACCGTCGAAGCCCTCCCCACCGGGACGGGAGCTGATGAGTCCTGGGTGGTCGTCGACCAGCGCTTGCTCCTCCTCAGACCACGCCGGACGGCCCAAGAAGAACCACAGCAGGCCGCCGATGAGGGCTAAAAGGACAAGGCCCACACCAAGGCCAGCAAAGACCTTGCTCTTCGAGGTCGACCCGCGCTGAGCGGAGTCTTCTGCAGGGGTGGAAGCGGGAACCGGCGCTTGCGGCTGCGTTCCCCATTCTCCTTGCTGGGCAGCAGCGTAATGCTGTTCCGGTTGCCACTGTGGCGTACCCGCGGCGGCGTCGGCGCTAGGCGTGGTGGTGGCACCTGCGCTTGCCGCGCTGGCGCTGGCCATCCCTGCTCCAGCATTTCGGAGAGAATCAACAACGGCGGCCGCCGAGGTATAAGCGCCTGCTGCGCGGAAGGAAGGATAGGCGGCGGCGAGGAGTTGTGCCAGGCGGTCGATTGCCTCCTTCGCTGTTGCAGTGGGGGCCTCGGAGCCCGTAGCTGGGCCGACTGCTGCGAAGAAGGCGTTCGAGCGGTTATTGGTCAGGATGATGCGGCGCGGATTGAGCGCGCGGAGAGCGAAATTATTGCGGCCCTTCTGGAGCAGGAAATCGGTGGCGTCAGCCAAAGGGGCGAAGACAGCGATGGCCTCCTCCCGGGAAAGGTGCTGCGCGCCGATGCCAGAGGAAGTGAAATTCGACAGCTGCTCACCTGGCAGGCTGCGGCGCACGAAGAATTCTTGACCGTTGTTCATCGTTCCCGTGCCTACGATGGGGGCGATGGCGCTGTGCTGTAGTTGCCCCACGACGCCGGACTGGCGGAGCACACCACGGTCCTCTGGGTTGTATATCTCCACGAGCAGCTCGTCATGTGAAGGATCTTCCACGAGGAAGAGCGTGGAGTCCGCTCCTTGGTCCAAGACTGCCTTTTGGCGCAGCTGGTGCTGGGTGGTGAAAAATTCTGGGAGCATAGTCACGATGAGAGGAAATCCTTCGTGGAGGGGTCGATGATGAGATATATAGAATCCTCTTCATTCTAAGGTGGCGAAGCCTCTGTGGCAGGTTAGTGCGAAAAGCGGCTTCATCATGACCTGTTCGCTACCGGCGTACAGTGCCTTTACCTGCGGAAATGTAGGTTTAGTGGAAGAGGGGGAGAGAAATCGTGGATGGAGTGTCCTCCCCGCGCGTTAGAGTGGATGACACATTTAGAGCGAAAGGTAAGAGGTAATGTTCGAGAGGTTTACTGACCGTGCTCGCCGCGTCATCGTTTTGGCGCAGGAGGAAGCACGCATGCTCAACCACAATTACATCGGCACCGAGCACATCCTCCTGGGACTTATCCACGAAGGTGAAGGTGTAGCAGCCAAGGCCTTGGAGTCCATGGGCATCTCGCTGGAGGATGTCCGCCGTGAGGTGGAAGAGATTATTGGTCAAGGTTCTCAGCCGCACACCGGCCACATCCCCTTCACCCCGCGCGCCAAGAAGGTTCTGGAGCTCTCGCTGCGTGAGGGCCTTCAGATGGGCCACAAGTACATCGGCACCGAATTCCTACTGCTTGGCCTCATCCGCGAGGGCGATGGCGTAGCAGCCCAGGTGCTGACGAAGTTGGGCGCTGACTTGCCGCGTGTTCGCCAGCAGGTTATCCAGCTGCTCTCCGGCTATGAGGGCAACGAGGGAGAGGGCAACCAGTCCCAGGGTGGTGCAGGTCCGGTGGGCGCCGGTGCCGGCGCTGGCCAGGGTGGACGTGGCGGCCCAGGCGGCTCCGGTGAGCGTTCCAACTCCCTGGTGCTGGACCAGTTCGGCCGCAACCTCACCCAGGCGGCGCGTGATGGCAAGCTGGACCCGGTAGTGGGCCGCGATTCTGAGATCGAGCGCATTATGCAGGTGCTGTCCCGCCGCACGAAGAATAACCCGGTGCTCATCGGTGAGCCCGGCGTGGGTAAGACCGCCGTGGTCGAAGGTCTGGCCCTCGATATCGTTAACGGCAAGGTCCCGGAGACCCTTAAGGATAAGCAGCTCTACTCGCTGGACCTGGGCTCCCTGGTGGCCGGTTCGCGCTACCGCGGTGACTTCGAGGAACGCCTGAAGAAGGTGCTCAAGGAGATTAACCAGCGCGGTGACATCATCCTCTTCATCGATGAGATCCACACCCTGGTCGGCGCCGGTGCCGCCGAGGGCGCTATCGATGCCGCTTCGCTGTTGAAGCCGAAGCTGGCTCGCGGCGAACTGCAAACCATCGGTGCCACCACCCTGGATGAGTACCGCAAGCACATTGAGAAGGATGCTGCTCTCGAGCGCCGCTTCCAGCCGGTCAAGGTGGACGAGCCTTCTCTCGATGACACCATCCTCATCCTCAAGGGTCTGCGCGATAAGTACGAGGCACATCACCGTGTCTCCTACACCGATGAGGCGCTGAAGGCAGCGGCCTCCCTGTCTGACCGCTACATCAATGACCGCTTCCTGCCGGATAAGGCTGTCGACCTCCTCGATGAGGCCGGCGCCCGCATGCGTATTAAGCGCATGACCGCTCCGGAAGGTCTGCGTGAAGTCGATGACCGCATCGCCGAGGTCCGCAAGGAAAAGGAAGCGGCGATTGACGCGCAGGACTTTGAAAAGGCCGCTGGTTTGCGCGATAAGGAGCGCAAGCTCGGTGAAGAGCGTGCGGAGAAGGAGAAGCAGTGGCGCTCCGGTGACTTGGAGGAAATCGCCGAGGTTGGTGAGGAGCAGATCGCAGAGGTCCTCGCTCACTGGACCGGCATTCCGGTTCTCAAGCTTACTGAGAAGGAATCCAACCGCCTCCTCAACATGGAAGAGGAGCTGCACAAGCGCATCATTGGCCAGGACGATGCCGTCAAGGCCGTCTCCCGAGCCATCCGCCGCACCCGTGCTGGCCTGAAGGACCCGCGTCGTCCTTCTGGTTCCTTCATCTTCGCTGGCCCGTCCGGTGTGGGTAAGACGGAGCTGTCGAAGTCCTTGGCTAACTTCCTCTTCGGTTCGGATGATGACCTCATCCAGATCGATATGGGTGAGTTCCACGATCGCTTCACCGCGTCCCGCCTCTTCGGTGCCCCTCCGGGTTACGTTGGTTACGAAGAGGGCGGCCAGCTGACCGAGAAGGTTCGCCGTAAGCCTTTCTCCGTGGTGCTCTTCGATGAGATCGAGAAGGCCCACAAGGAGATCTACAACACCCTTCTGCAGGTGTTGGAGGATGGCCGCCTGACCGATGGTCAGGGCCGCGTGGTGGACTTCAAGAACACGGTGCTCATTTTCACCTCCAACCTGGGTACCCAGGACATCTCGAAGGCCGTGGGACTGGGCTTTACCGGCTCTTCGGAGAATGACGCCGATGCGCAGTACGAGCGCATGAAGAACAAGGTCAACGACGAGCTGAAGAAGCACTTCCGCCCCGAGTTCCTGAACCGTATTGATGAGATTGTGGTCTTCCACCAGCTCACGCAGGAGCAGATCGTCGAAATGGTCGAGCTGCTCATCGCCCGCGTGGAGAAGCAGCTTGCCGAGCGTGACATGGGCATCGAGCTCACCCAGAAGGCCAAGGATCTGTTGGCCAAGCGTGGCTTCGATCCAGTCTTGGGTGCTCGCCCGTTGCGCCGCACCATCCAGCGCAAGATTGAGGATCAGCTCTCCGAGAAGATCCTCTTTGGCGAAATCGGCGCCGGTGAAATCATCACCGTGGACGTTGAAGGCTGGGACGGCGAGTCCAAGGACAACTCTTCTGCCACCTTCACCTTCACCCCGCGTCCGCGCCCTCTGCCGGAGGACACCTTCGACAAGGATCTCGAGGAGACCGCCGTGCGTGAGGCCGATGAGGAACTGGCCACCGAAATCGACGCCGAAACTCACGGCCCAGACTCCGATGGCCCCGACACCGTCACCCCGGACGTCCTCGACGAGTCAGGTAGCGACTCCGCTGAGGAATCCCACAACGATGATGGTGATGACGGCAACCCGCCGCCGGCAGGTGCCGGTGCTGGCCAGCCGCTCTAAGCGCTGACTCGGGCCCCGCACTGGGCCCATAAGGAATAGCCCCGAACCGCATGTGAACTTCGTGCGGACCGGGGCTTTCTTTGTGTGACCGGTGGGCGGGATGACCCAGTGGGCGGGCTATCCCACCGACTAATTAAAAGGAATCAGCACACGGTCTCGTGGGATTCGTGCTCCGGGTGTTCGATCTGGATGGTGGAGTGCTCGATGCCGTGTTCACGCAGAGCCTGCTGGGCGGCATCCAACAGTGGGCCGGTGTCGACGGTGCCGTCGCGCACGATGTGCACGGTCGTGAGCACGTTTACACCATCCAGGCTCCACAGGTGCAGGTCATGGATATCGGCAACGCCCTCGACCTGCCGCAGCGCGGGCTCGATCACGCTGGCGTCGAAGCCCGCCGGAACCTGCTCGAGCAGCACGCTCGCCGACAACCGCATGAGCTGCCAGGCGCGCGGCAGCACCATCGCCGCGATCACGAGGGAGGCGATCACGTCCGCCGCCACAAACCCCGTGGTCAGCACCACGATGCCCGCCACAATCACGGCGACCGAGCCGAGCAAATCCACCAGCACGTGCAAGAACGCGCCCTCCACGTTAATTGAGGATTCGCGGTGCCGGTGGAGCACCCACGCCGACAGTGCATTCGCCACGAGACCGATGACCGCGATGATCAGCATTGCCTCGCCCTGCACCTCGGCCGGGTTCTGTAGGCGACGCACAGCTTCGACGACAATCCATACCGAGATCGCCAGCACCATCACCGCATTTGCCAGCGCCGCAAGCACCTCCACTCGCCGGTAGCCGTATGTGGCCTGGGCTGATGCTTGTCGACGCCCAATCAACACCGCAATCACCGCAATGATGAGCCCGGCGGCGTCGGAAAGCATGTGCATCGCATCGGCCATCAGCGCCATTGAGCCCGCCAACCAGCCGCCGATCAGCTCCGCGAAGAAGACGGTGCCGGTAATGCTCAGCGCAATCAGTAGTGCGCGCAGCGGCGTGCTGGAGTGATCATGGTCGTGGTGCTCGTGTGCCATGCTCTCAGCTTATCGCCACCGACTCTTATTGGCAATAAAATGAAAACAGAAGGCGGCGGGTAGAAGTGCGCGTTCTAGCTCTACTTGGCCACGCCGAGGTCTACCAGAGCTTTCTTTGCCACCTCAGGGTCATTATTTTTGATCATGTACTCAACGATTCCCTTATCATCTGGGAGGATTTCCTGAACAGTGATGAGGGACTCGACTCGCTGTGCTTTGAATGTGGAGCCACGCGTTGATTCTGCCGGAATCTCAATGCCGTCTAGGACGGGCTTGCCGTCACGAACAGCGGCGGTAGCGGCAGGGTCATCGGTGAAGACTACGTAACCAACCTCAGGTGCTTTCGTCGTATCCACGGAGCAGTTGGTGCCCATTGCTTCTGGGGCAGGGGAGTTATCCGCGCCGTAGTAGCTGAACACCACTTCATAATCCGTGCAAGCCTCCACGAAGTCAGCAATCGGCTCGGGTGCTTGGTCAGCAGGGGTGAGGCCACTTTGAGTGTCGCCAGTGGTTGCTCCACCGGTCGCGCCGGTAGCGCCACCGTTGGAAGCCCCAGAATCGGCAGGTGCCTCAGCGGCCGGTTGTTCGGGAGCAGCCGAATCCTCTGATTTATCACCAAAGAGCGCGTTTTTAAGTGCAACGTAGCCAATCGCTACCACCACGATGACCGCGATCACGAGCGGAAGGAGCAACAGCTGCTTCTTAACGCTGAGACCCTGCTTTGAGTCATTGGAGTGGGTGCCTGTGGTTCCCGCGGTGGGGTTCGACGAGGGTGAGGCGGTGCCCGAGGCGCTCTTCGGAGACGTGCCGGCGTCTAGTGGTGAGCCGTGCTTGATGAAATGGCGGTAGCCATTATCCGCAATTACCTGGCCTTCTTCGATGTGTGAGGTGTCTTCTGCCCCGTTAAAGTGGTCGGGCGAACCCGGGTATGCAAGTCTGCTCATTATTCAGTCCACCACCGTGAATCAATGTCGGAATACAGGGAGTGCATCGACGCAACGCGCTCTTCCACGCTGTTGCGATTGAGACGGTGCTTGTTTTCTTTCCATCGCTTAAAAAGTTCTTCCGAAGACACCGCGCGCGAGGCCTCCGTTCGTGCCTCCCGGCCTGCGGTCAGGGCC
This sequence comes from Corynebacterium sp. HMSC05D03, assembly GCF_001807205.1. Lineage (NCBI taxonomy): Bacteria > Bacillati > Actinomycetota > Actinomycetes > Mycobacteriales > Corynebacteriaceae > Corynebacterium > Corynebacterium sp. HMSC05D03. The sequence goes on from NZ_KV788174.1 coordinate 76,001, forward strand.
CACTGGGCGGCAAACTGCACGCGACGCGCGGCCTTCTCCGTGAACCCGCTCCACACTTTGTAGGTGCTGTAGAGCTGAGCCACGACGGCCCAGCCACCCTTGTAGGGCAGAACTGTGACGTTGCCGAGGCTGTCCAGTTCAAGGAACTCAAAATGAGATGGATCCTTCTTATCGGCGGTCACGAGGATCCTACGGTTGGTGACAAACGCGGCACCATCCACCCCGCTTGCTTTCGTGGGGGCGGCTTCCAAGACAATCTCGTCGACACCAAGGCCTTCCACAACGGCTGCGGCGGCAGTGTACACAATCTCGGAATCACCAGCACGTTTAAGCGCGGCGCCGAGATCTGGCCGGTCTGTCAATGCAATTTGGGGTCCTGTCATGCAGACGAGACTAACAACACATCAAAAATGATGACTGTGTGTGCTGCGATATGGCGTCCGTCACTCCCCAACATAGGGGTGACGGAGGGGGCGCCACGGATCCACGTTGGGAACCTCGGTACTTTGTGAAGATATGAGCTCAACGTTCACGCCAGCAAAGTTTGATGATACTTGGATCTACCGCCTTACAAAGTTCCCGTGGCCGGAACCGGCGCCGAGCAAAGATGAAGTGCGCCGCCACTCTTGGGGAATGATATACAAGAGCAATAAGGCGTTTGCGACTCCGCTAGGGGTTGAGGACATCAACGCAAGGACGGCCAAGTACTACAAAGCATCTCTCGAGCAAAACTGGGGGGTCACTGGTGCACAGGAAGCGCACCAGGCTATTGACGTGTTGCTCGAAGGTAGTCAGCACGTGGAAAATGACTTTATTTTACCGCTCGCATACGCCGTGAAGGACGTCCCCGAGCGCGAGCTAGATGCGGAAGTGGAGGAAAAGGTCGAGTTCCTTAAAGACTTCTTTGTTGCCCAAGGCGCGGATCCGCGTCGTGGAGAACATAAGTTCCGCTACCTCGTAAGGATGTTGCGTTCGGAGGGCTTTGCCAAAGCAGCGGCTCCGGCACTGCCCGCCACGACTCGCGCATGGGACATAATCCGAATTCACAACGTCGGTGGTCCGGCAACGGAGCTGGGGTGGATCTCTCCAGAAGAGTTCCTTCAGATTTCCGATAAGGCCGTGGCGGCCCTGCAGCGCTACTTCGTGTCGTGGGCTGACGTAGCTGCAAGCTTCTGGTGGGGTCGAATGATCTGGGCAAGTGACGGTGAGCCCGACGTCGCCGCTGCGATGAAAGATCAATCGCAACGGCTCACCGAGTTGCTCGCACACAGTGATTCGCCTTGGGTACGCGTGCCCCTGCACGACATCGAGGCAGAGGAGCCATTTTCATCCCTGGACGGTCTGCACTAGGGCTTAGGGAGCTTGGCAGTTGGTGGGCGCCGGCACATCCCGGAAACGGTCAATCAGATAGTCCACGCCGTGTGGAACCGAGTTGATGATGCCAACGGCGTGGTTGGCCCCGGAGTGGGGAAGAACGTCGACGGGGTCGGCGGCTTCAAACTGGACAGTCCCACCGAGTGAGCAGTAGCTACCGGCCATCGCGCGAGCTTGCTCGTAGGGGATGAGGTCATCAGTGGGGGAGTTCATGACCAACATCGGGGCGTTGAGGGCACGCCGGCCCAGTCGTTGCTCCGCGAGCATCTGGGCGGCAGCCGGTTTGCGGCGCACGAGTTCGCCGAAGGACTCGCCCGTCTTGGTCAGCTGGCTGGTGCGGGTAAAGCCCCACGTCGCAATCGAGTCACCGATGCAGGCGTGGGCGGCGCTGGCCAGGAAGTGCATGCCCCGCGGGTTCATTTCGGTGACGATTTCGTTATAAAAATCAGAGCTGCGCTCCGCATAGCCGTTGATGGCATAGCCTAAAACGTGAACGATAGAGGAGCCATCGACCGCGTTCATGACCTCGAACAGATCGGCCGGCGGGGCACCGGCGTAGGTGCCCTTGACGTTAAGCTCGGGCGCATAGGTTTCCGCGTACTCGGCTGCGGCCGCGGCCGCACCGCCGCCTTGGGAATAGCCGGCGAAGGCAACGGGGGCATCCACCGGTGCGTTTGCGTGGCGGAGAGCGGCACGGGCGGCGTCGAGAACCGCGTGTGCTTCCTCGATGTGGTTGACATAGGTGTGGTGACCTGGTGTGCCGAGTCCCACCAGGTCGGTCGTGACCACGCGCACGCCCTGCTGCGCGGCGTAGCGGTACAGCGCGTACTCGTAGTTCATATTGAGCGTGACCTGATTGGCCGGACCAAGCGCAACGTTGCCCACCGACTGCGCGGCATTAGACGGAGCGCACTGGTCGCCCGCGCCGCGGGTGCCGGGTGCGAAGACGATGGTGGGGCGCTCACCCGGGCCGATCCAAGCAGCGGAAGGCTCGTAGATAATACCGGTAACGGTGGTGGGGGAGCCGTCCATGAGCGTGGACTCATAGGAGATCTTCTCCGCAGTGATGCCGGAGACGCCTGCGAGGTGGTCAATCGGATGGGTAGCGGTCGGGGTTCCGGGTGTGGCCGATGCCGTGACGGGCAGCAGTGCCGTGGTCGTGAGCGCGAGGGCCGTCACGAGTGTGCGAGGAGAGATCAGATTCATGCTGTAAGAGTAATCGCTCTGTCGTCGGTGCGCAGCGACTTCGCTGTGCTCAAACTTCGCTGCGCTAAGCTGGCGCCCATGGGCATTTATTTTCGCAAGCGCAAGAAGACCGGAAAGAATAGCTGGATCAACGTTTCCGGTTCCGGTGCGTCGATGTCGACGAAGGTCGGCCCCGTGACCTTTAACTCCCGCGGCGGCATGTGGGTCAACCTGCCCGGCGGACTGAATTTCCGGGGACGCTGGCGCTAATGACTTCTCACCCCAACAGCGACTATGTCCGCATGGGGTACGAGGCGGACGTCGTCCTGCGCCTAGGCATGATGCTCATGGGCGCGGGAACGTCCGGCTACCGCGTGCTGCGCGGCATGAAACGTGCCGCCCGCGCGCTCGGCTTTGATCGGCTCGACGCCAACGTTGGCGTCACCCAGATAACGTGCACGTTTCACCGCGGCCGCGAGTTTCGCACCGTGGTGGCCCAGCAGCATTCACCGGCTGTCGATGCATCCCGGATCGAAGCCCTTGAGGACTTGACCCACCACCGGCTGTACGCGGGCATTACGGCGGAAGAACTCACAAAGATGCTCGACGTCATCGAGGCCAACGTGGTCAAGCGGTGGAACCGCTGGCTCCTAGCCGCGGCGGCGTCCATTGCGTGCGCCTCATTCGCGGTCCTGAACTTCTTCACGCCGCTGGCGATTCTCCTCGTGGCGCTCGCCGCTTTTTGTGGTCAGCTCACCCGCGCGGTCCTACACGGCAAGCACGTTCATCAGCTGGGCTGCATCGTGGCGGCCGGAACGGTGGCTAGCCTCGTGTACTTCTTCACCACCGAGGCCGTAGCCGTCGCCGGGGTGGCGGATCCGTCGGAGTTTTCCTCGGGCTACGTGGCCGCGGTGCTCTTCCTTATTCCCGGCTTCCCGTTGTTCTCCGCGCTCATTGACCTCGCGCGCTTCGACTTCGAGGCTGGGCTATCCCGCCTGACTTATGCGTTGACGGTGATCACCGCTGCGACCTTTACCGTGGCTCTGGTCAGCTGGACTACGGAGCTGACCCCGGAACCGGGCACCCCCGACTATGAGCCCGTGTGGTACCTCGCCGCCGCGGCGGCCAGCTTCCTGGGCATTTCTGGATTCGCGTTCCTTTTTAACTCCTCGCGCCGCATGGTTCTCGTGGCGGCCGCGGTGGGAACGGTGGCCAACCTCGTACGCCTGCTCCTCATCGGGGTCGGGGCCACGGCCTACGTCGGCGCTTTCGCCGGCGGTGTCATCGTCGGGCTCTTGGGCGCGGTGGCCTCCACACACGCACACCTGCCGCGCATCACTACGACGGTGCCCGCGTCCGTCATCATGATCCCGGGCACCTCCATGTTCCGCACCGTCTATCACCTCAACGTGGGCAACATGGACCAAGCGTTGAGCAACTTCGCTACCGCCTCGATGGCCGTGGCGGCCATCGGCTGCGGGCTTATCCTCGCCCGCTTGTTGACCGACCGCGATTGGACCTTCGGCCACCTCATCGACTTCTCACACGTGCCTAGTGCGGCAGGTGGAACAAACCCTCGTCGTTGACATCCATCAACCCGTCCTCGAGCAGCGAGGCCTGCGCCCGCGAGCGCTGCGCCGCGTCCGGCCATACCGCATCAAGGTCGGCCTGGGTAACTGGGTGGGGCGAGCCGCGCAGGACGTCGAGAAGCAGCCCCCGCACCTGTCGGTTCGTGCCGGTGAACTTTTGCACGCGTTTCTTAGCCCGCGCGGTCTCCTCCGCACTAGGTTCTGGGCAGCCCGCGAGCTGCCAGGCGCACGAGGCCTTAATAGGGCAGGCGGCACAGTCCGGGTTCTTGGCCGTGCACACCAAGGCACCGAGTTCCATGAGAGCGGCCGAAAAACGCGGGCCGTTCTCTTCCGGAAGCAAGGCTTCTACCTGTGCTAATTCGCGTTTCGCGGGCGTCGGGGCGAGGAAGCGCCCCTCCTCGGCGCGGGCGTAGACGCGGCGGACGTTGGTATCCACCACCGGAACGTTGTGGCCAAAATGGAAACAGGCCACCGCACGGGCGGTGTACTCACCAATTCCCGGCAACGCCAAGAGCTTGTCGACGTCTCCCGGGACCTCCCCCTCACCAATCTCCTTCGCGCACTCCCATAAGCGCAGTGCGCGGCGCGGGTAGCCCAGTTTGCCCCACGCGCGCAGGACATCCGCCTTGGAGGCCGCCGCAAGGTCCTGTGGGGTAGGCCAGCGGCGCATCCACTCCTCCCACTGCGGGGCTACGCGTGCGACGGGGGTTTGTTGGCTCATGACCTCGCTTAAGAGCACACCCCACGCCGAGGTACCCGGCCGGCGCCACGGCAGGGGGCGCTCATGAGCATCGAACCATTCCACGACAGCTTGGGTATCCATAGGCACCTCAGTGTAGGGCGGCGGGGTCTAGACTAAGAAACATGCCTTTAGTAGATGTCCCTCAAGACCCGCAGAAGGTGTGGGAAGCCCTCCAGGAAGGTAACCACCGACTGGTGACGGGTAACCTCATCGACGTAAATCAAGACGCGAAGCTGCGCGCTGGCCTGACCCAAGGCCAGGACCCGCGCGTGATCGTGCTGGCCTGTTCCGATTCCCGCGCGCCCATTGAGCACGTGTTCAACATTGGTTTCGGCGATGCCTTCGTCATCCGCACCGCCGGTCACATCCTGGACAGCGCGGTGATGGCCTCGCTGGACTACGCCCTGGAAAACCTCAAGGCCAACCTGCTCGTGGTCATGGGCCATCAGTCCTGCGGCGCGGTGGGTGCAGCCTCAGACTTCCTGGCGGGCGGCGATCTGCCGACGGGCCTGCAGCGTCCGATCATTGAGCGCGTGGCTGCCGCCTCGATGGTGGCCAAGCGCGATGGCCGTGAGGAGCGGGCCGATTTCGAACGCGAAAACACCGCACAGACGGTGTCCCAGATCATTTCTGACGTGCCGGCTGCGCGCCAGCTTCTCGACGCCGGCACGCTCGGCATCGTCGGCCTGCGCTACCTCCTGGAGGATTCCAGCGTGGAGACCGTCGTCCTACACGGCGTTGAATAACCCGTGTGCTCACCCGGTTCCTCGGGTGAGCACATAGAAGCCGCTGCTCAAGACACGCGGCTCCGGGCTGGCCCGGGTTGGGCTCTAGTCCCCTTAAACTAAGAGCTGTGACTGAGCCATCCCGTACCCCGAAGCAGCTGCCGCGAGAGATCTATGTTCGCCGTCGCGTCGCTGCGCTCGTGGCGATCTTGGTACTCGTGATCGTTCTTATTTGGGCTGCCACCGCGCTCTTTAGCGGTTCGGAGGAACCGGGAGCGGAATCACAGCAAGCAGCGGCTTCGGATACCTTGGCCCCGTCGGAGGAAGCAACCTCGGCGGTGGAGACAACCGAGTCCACTGCGGCCGAGGGCTCCGCTGAAGCCTCGGAATCGGCTGAGCCGAAGGAAGGTGAGCAGGACAAGGAAGCGCCATCCTCTGAGGCGAAGCCCGACGAGTTGACCGTTGATCCCACCAAGACGACGTGTTCCCTCCAAGACCTCAAGGTGCTGGCCAAGACCAACGAGGACAGTGTTCCGGCCGATAAGATGCCGACCTTCTACTTGGAGGTCTTTAACCCGACAACGGCAGATTGCTCCATAGATCTGGATGAGGAACAGCTGCGCTTCGAGGTCTACAAGATGGGCTCTAACGAGCGCGTGTGGGCCGATACCGATTGCTATGCCTCGGTGGAAACCGGCAAGCAGACCTTCAAATCCGGTGAGACTCGCTACTTCCAGGCGGATTGGTCCCGTAAGCGCTCCGAGCCGGGCAAGTGCACCGACCGCGAGGAAGCCGAGCCGGGTGCTTACTTTCTACACTCCGTCATCGGTGAGAATTACTCCCCAGCGCTCCCGTTCAACCTGCTTTAACAGCGGCGATAGCCTCACTCAGCGTTGCCGCTTGGTGCACCCGCATGCCGCCGCTGGTTTCCACCTTTCCGGGCGGGACGATGGCGAGGCGGTAACCCAAGCGGGCAGCTTCCGACAAGCGGCGGTCTAAGTTAGGTACGCGGCGCACCTCGCCAGCGAGGCGGACCTCCCCGATGACAACGGTCTTCGCCGGTAGCGGTTGCTCGTGCAAGGAGGACCACGTGGCAAGGGCTACGGCAAGGTCCGTTGCCGGCTCCTGAATTTTCATTCCTCCCACCGTGGCCACATAGGCATCCTTGTCGTTGGTGCGTTCGCCCGCGCGGGCCTGGAGCACTGCGAGCACCATGGGAACGCGGTTGGCATCAAGCCCCGTCACCACGCGCCGTGGGTTCTTCGCCACAGGATCCACGGTGAGTGCCTGGACCTCAGCCAGAATGGGGCGCACACCATCCATGGCGACGGTCACCGCCGAGCCATCCGGGGTGCTGCCGCGGTGGGAGAGAAAGAGGCCGGAAGGATCCGCGACCTCCCGGATTCCGGCCGCTGTCTGTTCGAAGCAGCCCATCTCATCGGTGGCGCCGAAACGGTTCTTCAGGCCCCGGAGAAGGCGCAGAGAGGATTGACGGTCACCTTCAAAATTCAGGACGACGTCCACGAGGTGCTCAAGCACGCGCGGTCCGGCAACGTTGCCGTCTTTGGTTACGTGCCCGACGAGGAGGATGGGGATGCCGGTGGTTTTGGCCAGCGTGGTCAGGGCAGCGGTCACCGCGCGCGACTGGGCCACGCCGCCAGCCACGCCTTCGACTCCGGCGGCGTGCATGGTTTGGACGGAGTCCACGATGAGCAGGCTGGGTTTGAGCTGTTCCACGTGCCCAAAGACGACGTCGAGATTCGACTCAGCCGCAAGGTAGAGCGTTTCGTGCAAAGCCCCGGTGCGCTCAGCGCGGGCGCGGACCTGACCGGCGGATTCCTCCGCGGTGGCATACAGCGCAGTGCGCCCTAGCTGCGCCCAGCGGGAAGCAACCTCGAGCAGGAGAGTGGATTTGCCGACTCCCGGTTCACCTGCCATGAGCACCACCGACCCGGGGACGACGCCGCGGCCCAAGACTCGGTCAAGTTCCCCAATGCCGGTAGTGATGGCCTTCGTTGCTGACGCACCGACCTTCGTTATCGGCACCGCTGGGCTCGTCGGCGTTAGGCCTGTGGGACGGCGCCCAGACACCGCAGCCTGGGCAGCAGTACCGCTCTCAGCCGCCGCGGTTTCCTGCAGCGTCCCCCACGAGCCGCACTCAGGGCAGCGGCCAAGCCACTTGGGGGAGACGAAGCCACACTCAGAGCAGGTGTGGACGGGACGAACCTTTTTTGCCATGTCTCACACTCTAGTAAGCCGCGTGGACATCGATGTCAGCCTGCAGGACAGTGCAGGCCATGTGCCGCAGGACGGCTCTTTTTCTTTTCTCTCTTAACGCTATGCAAAAACGAAAAAGAAACCGCCCCAGCTGCCAAAGTTTTCCCGAATCTTTAAATCACGGGCTACAACTTTGGCAGCTGGGGCGGTTTATCTATGAAGAAAAGGCTTATTTGTTCTCGGCGTAGCCCTCGGTGGACTGCGGGTCGCGGTCATAGTTACCGGACTGCAGCGGGGAGGCCGACACGGTGGCATCAACCTCAATGGTGCCGGTGTTGAAGGTGAAGGTCACCGGGCGGGAGCCGCCAAAGGCGTAGTCCTCATTCTCCAGGGAGGTGGTCACATAAGTGATGTTCTTATCCTTGCCGTCCTTGGGGAGGCGGTCCAGGTTCTCCTGGGAATCGGCGTAGAGAGCATGATCGCGCGGAAGCGGCTCGACGCCCTCCAGGGGCACATCCTGGCCGTCAACGCTGACGGACTCGAGGGTAACGTCATCGACCTTGTAGCCCTGGTTCACGGCAACGAACTTCAGGGAGGTCTCACCGGTGTCCGGCTCAACCTGAATGGTGACGTCACGTACGGCCACCTTGCCATCTTCGGAGCTTGCGGATGCACCGTCGACAGCAATCACCTTTTCCGCGGTCTGCGCAACATGACCGGCCGAGCAGGACGCCAAGGCCAGCGCGGAGAGGGCGGTAACTGACATGATGGCACCGCAGCGAGCGGCGGACTTCAGGGACTGCACTGTGAGTGTCCTCCATTGAATTGCGATCACAAAGCTTATCAACGCTTTAGCCTAGTACCTCCGGGGGGAAAGCACACAGTTTCCGCTAAACCCCTTGGGTAGACCGGGGGTAGCCGGGCTTTATATCAGCCGCCATAGTGGTGTAGTGCAGCCAGTGCGCAGCGCCCGGGCGGGGCAGCAGGGGTAGAAAGCAGCGTGCTAGAATAGACTCCCTGTATATGCGGCCCACCGAGAGCACGCCGAGCGCACACGATGGGCATCGTCTCAAAGGCTTCACAAGGAGTGGCAATGGAATTTAAGGTCGGAGAGGTCGTCGTCTACCCCCACCACGGCGCCGCCAAGATTACGGCGATTGAAACGCGGGAGATGGGCGGCGAGGAGCTCGAATACCTCGTTCTCCAAATCAACCAGTCCGACCTGGTGGTGCGTGTCCCTTCCAAGAACGTTGAGATGGTGGGCGTGCGCGACGTTGTGGGCAAGGAAGGCCTCGAGAAGGTTTTCTCCGTTCTGCGCGAAGTAGACGTCGAGGAAGCCGGCAACTGGTCCCGCCGCTACAAGGCGAACCAAGAGCGCCTCGCCTCCGGTGATATCAACAAGGTGGCAGAGGTCGTGCGTGACTTGTGGCGCCGTGATCAGGACCGCGGCCTGTCCGCTGGTGAGAAGCGCATGCTGGCTAAGGCCCGTCAGATCTTGGTGGGCGAGCTTTCCCTGGCTAAGCCGGTTGATGAGAAGAAGGCTGACACCATGATGGAGGAGATTAACGCCACCATCGAGCGCCACCGCGCCGCTGGCCTGGTGGAGGACAAGTCCATTACCACCGACATTGACAATGACGTCGATCTCGATGACCTCTCCTTCGACGACGAAGACTAATCAACGCTCCACCGCCCGCGTCATTGCTCTCGTCGCGGCTGCCGGTCAGGGAACGCGCCTCGGGGCCGAAGTCCCGAAGGCCTACGTGGAGCTGCGCGGGCGCACCTTGCTGGAGCGTTCTGTCCGGGCCATGATCACCTCAGAATTCGTCGATGAGATCATCGTTCTGGTCAGTCCCGCGATGGAGGGCTACGCCGCCAGTATCCTCGACCGCATCGATTCTGATGTTCCCGTACGTATCGTCCACGGTGGGGGTGAGCGCGCCGATTCTGTCTGGGCGGGATTGCAAGCAATCCCGGAGGAGGACGCCGTGGTGCTGATCCACGACGCCGCCCGAGCGCTGACGCCGCCGGGGATGATCGCGCGCGTCGCCAAGCGCGTGCTCGACGGTGCCACCGCAGTTATCCCGGTCCTTCCCGTGGCGGACACCATCAAAGAAGTCGAAGGGACCGCGGTGCTGTCTACGCCGGACCGTTCCCGTCTGCGCGCTGTGCAGACGCCGCAGGGTTTTAGCCTGGCTGCGCTGCGCCGCGCCAACCTAGACTATTGGGCGCAGGACCCCGACTTCGTCGCCACGGACGACGCCAGCCTCATGGAATGGCATGGTGAGCGCGTGGAGACCGTGCAGGGAGATACCTTCGCGTTTAAAATCACCACCCCCATCGACCTCGTCCTGGCGAAAGCCGTGACGGATGAGGTCGAACCGACCATCTTCGAGGTGCCTAGTGACTAACCCCATCATCCCCCGCGTGGGAATCGCTACCGATGCCCACCAGATCGAGCCCGGAAAACCCTGCTGGATCGCAGGTCTGCTTTTTGAAGGCGTCGATGGCTGCGAGGGCCATTCCGATGGGGACGTGGTGAGCCACGCGCTTGTCGACGCTTTGCTCTCCGCCTCCAACCTCGGCGATTTGGGCTCCTTCGTTGGTGTAGGCCGTCCAGAGTACGACGGTGTTTCCGGGGCCCAGCTGCTGGGCGAGTGCCGCGAGCTGCTAGAAAAAGAAGGTTTCATCATCGGCAACGCCGCTGCGCAACTGGTTGGTCAGAGCCCCAAGATGGGCCCGCGGAGGAAGGAAGCAGAGGCCGTGCTGAGCGACATCCTCGGCGCCCCCGTGTCCGTCTCTGCGACGACGACGGATCACCTTGGCTTCACCGGCCGCAAGGAGGGCCGCGCTGCCGTGGCTACGGCTGTAGTCTGGCGCGCCTAAGGAGTCCTGAACTTGCCGGCTGGATGAGTCAATTAGACTAGGCCAGGTGAGTACTTTGCGCATTTTTGATACCGCCACCCGCAGCCAACGTGAGTTCGAGCCGGTTCGTCCCGGCCACGCGTCGATCTACCTGTGTGGTGCCACCCCGCAGTCGCAGCCGCACATTGGGCACCTGCGCTCCGGCGTTGCCTTTGACATCCTGCGCCGCTGGCTGCTCGCGCAGGGCTATGACGTGGCCTTGGTGCGCAACGTCACCGATATCGATGACAAGATCCTCACCAAGGCCGCTGAGAATAACCGCCCCTGGTGGGAGTGGGTATCCACCTATGAGCGCGAGTTCACCAAGGCCTATAACACCCTGGGTGTTCTGCCCCCTTCCGTGGAGCCGCGCGCGACGGGCTTCGTCACCCAGATGGTGGAGTACATGCAGCGGCTTATCGACGCCGGCTTTGCTTATGCCGTGCCTGGCGAAGACGGTGCTGGTTCCGTCTACTTTGACGTCGCGGCGTGGAATGCCACGGAAGGCTCGGACTACGGAGCGTTGTCTGGCAACCGTGTCGAGGAGATGGAACAGGGCGAAACAGACAACGCTGGCAAGCGCAGTCCCCAGGACTTCGCGCTGTGGAAGGCGGCTAAACCAGGTGAGCCGTCCTGGCCCACCCCGTGGGGCCGTGGCCGGCCGGGCTGGCACTTGGAGTGCTCGGCCATGTCCACCTACTACCTAGGCGGCGAATTCGATATCCACTGCGGTGGCTTGGATCTGCAGTTCCCGCACCACGAAAATGAGATCGCACAATCCCATGCGGCGGGCGATAAGTTTGCCAACTACTGGATGCACAACCACTGGGTCACCATGGCCGGTGAGAAGATGTCGAAGTCCTTGGGTAACGTGCTCTCCATTGCCAACATGCTGGAGATCGTCCGCCCGGTGGAGCTGCGCTACTACCTGGGCTCTGCGCATTACCGTTCGGTCCTCGAATACTCCGAGGCAGCGCTGACCGAAGCTGCGGCTGGCTACCGCCGCATCGAGGACTTCGTGGGCAAGTTCGAAAACGTAGAGAAGGGCGAGTGGACTCCGGCCTTCGAAGAGGCGATGAATGATGACATCGCTGTGCCGAAGGCGCTGGCGGAAATTCACACCACCGTGCGCGCGGGCAATAAGGCGCTCAGTGAAGGCAACCGTGAAGAGGCCGAGCGCCTCGCTGGGGCGGTGCGCGCCATGGCCGCGGTTCTTGGCTTTGATCCACTCGATGAACAGTGGAAAGATAGTGGCGAAGAAAGCGGCGCTGATGCGGCCCTGGACGTGCTCGTCCGTGCCGAACTGGAGCGTCGCACCACCGCCCGCGCAGAAAAGGATTGGGCTACTGCGGACGCCGTGCGCGACCGCCTTGCAGCCGCGGGTATTACCATCACCGACACCGCCGACGGCCCCACCTGGACCTTGGCGGATTAACGTCCTTGGCAAAGGCCAAGGACAGCACAGAAGTCGAGGACGACAAAGGAGAAGAACTTATGGCACGTACCCATGGCCGCGGCGGCGCGGGCGCCCGCAAGTCCAATAAGAAGGGAGCTACGAAGGGCTCTGGTGGCCAGCGCCGAAAGGGTCTGGCTGGCAAGGGCCCCACGCCCAAGGCTGAGGACCGCGTCTACCACGCCAAGCACAAGGCGAAGCTGGAGCGCGAGCGCCGCAATTCGGGCCGTCACCAGAAGGAGACCGCGGAGATGGTCGTTGGCCGCAACCCGGTCATCGAGTGCCTCCACGCCAAGGTGCCTGCTACCTCCCTCTACATCGTGCAGGGCACGCGCAATGACGCCCGCCTGTCTGAGGCAGTGGCCATGTGCAATACCCGCAACATCCCGATTCTTGAGGTCCAGCGCCACGAGATGGATCGCATGACCGGCAACGGCATGCACCAGGGCATTGGCCTGCAGATTCCGCCGTACAAGTATGCCGACGTTCATGACCTGATGGATCGGGCCCGCGATGCTCAGGAACCGGGTATGTTCGTCATCCTCGATAACATCACCGACCCGCGCAATCTCGGCGCAGTCATCCGCTCCGTCGCGGCCTTCGGCGGCCATGGTGTCATCATCCCAGAGCGTCGCTCCGCCTCCGTCACCGCGGTGGCCTGGCGTACCTCCGCCGGCACCGCCGCGCGCTTGCCGGTGGCTCGCGTGACCAACGTGACCCGCACGGTCCAGGACTTCCAGAAGGCCGGCTACCAGGTTGTTGGCCTGGATGCGGGAGGCGAGCACACCCTCGATACTTACAACGGTGGCACCGACCCCGTTGTCATCGTCATCGGCTCTGAGGGCAAAGGCATTTCGCGCCTCGTCCGCGAGAACTGCGATGCCATCATGTCCATCCCCATGACCGACTGGGTTGAATCCCTCAACGCCTCCGTGGCGGCAGGTGCGGTGCTTTCCGAGTTCGCCCGCCAGCGTCGCGCGGCCCAGAAGTAGGCTCACGCTTTCGTCGCCATGTTCCTCACGAGTGTGCGTCCCGCCCCGGAGCTTATTGGGGAGGGACTGCCCGGCGTGCCGGAACACATGCGCCGCCTGGGCGTGCTCATCGCAGCGCTGCCCGGCGGCGCCTTGCGTTTGCCTACGCCCGTGACCGTCGTCGTGGGGGATAACGGCGCCGGAAAATCCACGCTGCTCGAGGCCATCGCCGTGGGGCTTGGCGTCAATCCCGAGGGCGGCTCGCGCCACGCCCGGTTTGCCACCGGCGACGAGGACTATCCCGAGTGGCTCATCTGCTCGCGGGCGCACAACCCGCGCGACGTGTACTTCTTGCGCGGCGAGACCTTCCTCAACTTGAGCGAGTATCACCACCAGATCCACAGCCCGGAGAATCCCGATCCGCTCAGTGACCTGCCGTTTCTCAGCCACGGCCAGGGTCTGCTCGCCCTCGTCGAGAGACGCTTCCATTCTGACGGAATGATCATTCTCGATGAGCCGGAAGACGGCTTGTCCTATCCCCGGCAGGTCGAGGTTGTCGCGCAGCTCGAGCGCCTCGCCGCCCAGGGCGCGCAGGTCATCCTCGCGACGCACTCGCCAGTCTTCCTCAGCATGCAAGGCGCGACCGTCTACGCGTTCGGCGACAAGGGGATTGCGCCCGTCGCTCCCGAAGCGACGGAAGCTGTCCACGCCGCGCGCGAGTTCCTTGCCGATCCATTGGGGACCGCCGCGTTTCTTATTGGGGAGGGCGAATGAGAGACTTCTATGTCGACGCCTATGCCGCGCTGGACGGCGGCCACGGACCTGAGTGGGTGTCCTCCGTTCCTGGTTTCGTGGCGCTGCGACGCCAAGGACTGGACCTGCGTGCGCCGGTGACCGTGCTGACCGGGGGCAACGGGGTAGGAAAGTCGACGCTCGCCGAGGGCATTGCCTTCGAGTACGGCTTTCCTGAGCGCGGTGGGATATGGGGTGTGCAGCGCTCCGCCGGTCCCATCAATCCCCTCCGGAGGTGGGCGAGCCTGCGGCTAGGTACCGCGCCCAAGGACGGCTACTTCCTGCGAGCGGAGGCGCACTACAACGTTGGTTCGACCGCGATGTCGCATGGCGAGTCCGTCATGGACGTCGTGCAGCGTTCCTTTGATGGGCGCGGGCTCTACATCCTCGACGAGCCGGAATCTGGGCTTTCGCTCGTGCGGCAGATGACGCTCATGGCGGAAATCCATCGCGCCGCGGAGGCGGGTGCGCAGTTCATCGTGGTGACGCACTCGCCGATTGTGGCAGCCATCCCCGGTGCGCGGATTGTTGAAATTACAGAAGATGGGTTCTTCCTTGAGCTGCGCGACGTGACACAGACGCTGGCGTTTCAGTCGTTGCGTGAGTTTCTCTACGCCTCCGGATGCTAGATTCAGGGCCGAGAAAGCTGGATGGCGATCTTTACTTCTTGGTTGCTGGCCAGTACTTCACATCTTGAACATTCAGATTGCGTGCGTGTGCCGAATACAAGGTTCTGGAGGATTGGGGTTCCACGGCTTAGAGACGAGGACGACTCGGTCCTTTCCCTGCCGTTTTCACCTTGTACAGATTCAGCTGCGGGTAACTTGAAGAATCTTCGCCAGCAAACCGTGACATCGAGAGTACATACATGCACAGACGTGTGCAACATCACGCTGGGACGTAATAATTCTCTAGATAACAACGGGTCGCAAGTGTGATTAGTCAGTACGCGAGAAAAGAAAACCTACGCGATGGAACGCGACCTCTACGCGATCGTCAACGACATTGCCGACCACTACAACAAGGTTCACTGAATGATGAACTGAAGGATCTTTTATCCCTTGTAGGCCTTTCATTGCACCACAGTGTTTCCTGCGAGCATGCTTCGCTCGGTATGAAACAGCGTCTAGGAATCGCCAAAGCACTGGTCGGTAATCCACAATTATTGCTTCTCGACGCTCACCTACGAACGGCCTCGACCCGAGGTTGGGGCTGAGTGGAGTGAGACACGATGGGGCGCACGTGCAGTCTAGAGCCCGAAGAATTCCTCCACGAGCTCGGCAGCGATGAAGGAATCCGTGTTTTTACCCAGGCGTGGGTCCAGCTCGTTGCCCGACGGGATGACGTGGCCCATGCCCTCGACGCTCACGAGCTCGACCGGCGCGCCGGTGGCGTCTGCCGGCTCCCAGCGGTCGACAACGGTGTCGGGGAAAAGGTGGGTGCGCTCTGGGCCGGCGGCATGGTTGAGCTCCGCGAAGCGTGCGGCGTTCTCCTGCGCGCCGGTGACGGCACCGCGGGTGCGCTTCGGGTCAATGCCCGCCGTTCCGCCCGTATAGGGCGCGAGCTGGTCGCCCGTGCCGTGGACGAACATGACCGGGGTGGGTTGGTACGCCGAGTCCGGATTGGTGGGCGCATGGTTGGCGCCGGCGCCGAGAGTGGAGGCGAAGACGCAGGCGGCATCGGCAAGCCCGGGGGCGTCGAAGAGCAAGCGGATAACCATCTGCCCGCCGTTGGAGAAGCCGCAGAGGAACACGCGGCCAATCTCCTGCTCCGCGCGCAGCTCGTCGAGGATGGCGCGCGTGAAGGCGACGTCATCGATGCCCAGCTCGCGCGCGGCGACGGGCAGGGTGGCGCGGGCATCGTTAAAGTGCTGTTCCACGCCGGTGGGGTAGACCGCAAGCATGCCGTGGCGGGTGGCGAGGTCATCGAACGTGCCGTTAGTGAAGCGGCGGATGACGTTCGCGGATTGCAGGGAGCCGTGGAAGAACAGGAGGAGGTCTCTCTGGCGCTCGACGTCATCATTCGGGCGGTACACGAGGTACGTGCGGGTGCGGTCTTGTAATTCGAGGCTACGGCGTTCCAAAGTCACGCATCTAGCCTAATCCTGATGCGCGCAGTGCTCATCGTGCGTCGAGGTGTGGTGTGTCTCGGCGTCGGCGCGATCGGTGGCGGCGCGGAAGTGTTCCTGGGAGGCGCGGCGGGCGGCGACGTCGTCGCGGACGGCCTTGCGGCTGCGAGCCCAGCCGATGCCGCGGCAGACCAGGTAAATAACAAAAGAGATGCTCGTGACGAAGACCGAGACGGGCAGGCCCGGCGCCAGGGAGAGGACCAGGCCGCCCACGGCGGAGACCTCCGCGAAGATGGTGGACCACATCACCGCGCGCAGTGGGGAGGAGGTAATCTGTACCGCCGCAGCACCCGGCGTGATGAGCAGCGCCATGACGAGCAGGGAACCGACAATCTGCACGGATTGCGCGGCCGTCAGGCCCACGAGGATGGCGAAACACACCGCTAGAGACTTCACCGGCACGCCGGCGGCTTGGGCCATGACGGGGTCCGCGGAAGCGAAGAGCAGCGGGCGCCAGAAGAGCGCCACCACGGCAACGATGATGGCGGTCGTCGCGGCGAGCAGCCACACCGACGCGGAGGAGACACCGACAATTTGTCCTGTCAGTAGCGTCATCGCGGTTTTGGCGTTGCCGGGGTAGAGGTGCAGGAACAAAACCGAGAGTCCCAGGCCGAAACTCATGACCACGCCGATAGCGCTGTCTTGTTGGCCTTTCAGTCCCAGCACCGCCAGAATGATGGCGGCGACGATAGCACCGGCAATCGCACCGAAGCCGATGTTGAGACCGAACAGCAACGCTGCGGCCGCGCCCATGAGCGCGAGCTCAGAGGTGGCGTGCACAGAGAAGGACATGTGGCGCAGGACGATAAGTGAGGTCATCACTCCGGAAAGGATTCCGAGCAGCGCGCAGGCGATGAGCGAGGATTGCACAAAATCAACGCCCAGCAGGTACTGGGTATCTTCGATGAATTTAGACAACGATGAGCCTCCCATCGACGTTGAGAACAGTCACGGAGGAGCCATACAGTTCCGAGAGGACCTCGGAGCGCATGACCTCATCGACTGGACCGAACGTGTGGCCATTGGGCGCGAGGTAGAGCACTTTATCCACCACGCCCAGCACCGGGTTTATGCCATGGGTAACGAAGAGTACGGAGGTGCCGCGCTCGTGGCGCCACGCATTGAGCTTCTCGACGGTCGCCTGCTGCCGCGCTGGATCCAAAGACAACAGCGGCTCGTCCGCGAGGATGAGCTCTGGGTCGTTGGCTAGGGCCTGGGCTTGGCGGATGAGCTGTTGCTGTCCACCGGAGAGCTGGCCCACGCGGCGGTCAGCGATGCCGGTGGCACCGACTTCGGCGAGGAGTTCGTCGACACGCCCCCGGGCAGGCCGTCGCTTCCGGAGCACGCCATGGGCGAGGGAGAGCGACACGAGATCCCGGGCGCGCAGGGGCAGGTCCTGGGGGAACATTCTTTGCTGTGGGATAAAGCCCACGCGGCAGTTGACGTCCACGCTGCCTGCGGTGAGCTGGCGGGTACCCAAGATTGTTCCCAGCAGCGTGGACTTGCCCACGCCGTTGGGGCCCAAAACGGCGATGAACTCGCCGCGGTCTACGGCGAGGTTCATGTCCGACCACAGTGGTTCTACTGCGGCATCCTCGAAAGAAATGAGCACTTACACAGCCTCGAGTGCGTTGACGACTTCCTCGTAGTAGTCAAGGAAGTTGGTGTCTTCTGGTGGGGTTTCACCAATCTCTACCACCGGGACGTTCTTATCCTCGGCGGCGGCGCGGATGCGCTTGGTCATGTCAGTTTCGGTCTGCGGGTTGAAGATGAGCAGGTCGATCTTGTCCTGCTTGATGTCCTCGAGGAAGCGGGCCAGGTCGGCGGCGGTGGGCTCGCCCTCCGCAACGGTGGCCTTGCGGTAGCCCTCCGGGGTGGCGTCGGTGCTATCGGTGTACTTGAAGATGTAGTCCGCGATGGGCTCGGTCTGCGCGTAGTTGCGCTGCGGGAGCTTCTCGATGCGTGCCTTCAGTCCTTCCATACGTTCCACGAGTGGGTCGGCGGTCGCCTTGGCTTCTGGGTTGGCCTCGTTAACGAGGGTGGCGACCTCCGTCGCCACCTTCTCGATGGCGGCGGAGTCGTACCACACGTGCTCGTTGCCATCGATGTTGGTGACCTGCTCGGGGTGCTCGGCGGCAATCTTCTTGGCCTCGTCCATGGTCACGGTCTCGCCTTCGTGAGCGTGGTCATGGTCATGACCTTCTCCATGGTCATGGTGGTCATGACCATGCTCATCATGCGCGTGGTCGTGTTCCTCGCCATGCTCATGTTCTCCATGGTCGTGATCGCCATGGTCATGCGCAGTAAGCGGCAGGGCGTGAATGATCTGGTCCTGGTTCTTGACGGCCTGGTAAAGCCAGGCGTCGTAGCCGCCGCCACCGGCGATGATGACGTCGGCCTCGTCGGCGCGGGCGATATCCGCGGCGGTGGGCTCGAAGTGGTGTGGGTCCACGCTGTTGCCGCTCACGATGGCGTGGACGTCGATATTGACGTCGGTCTGCGCGGTGTTGACGACCGCCTGGGCCACATCAGCCCAGATGGAGGTCGAGGCGACGACCTGAATGGTCTCCTTATCGGAACCGGCATCCGAGCCGCCATCGGCGTTATCGCCGCTGGAAGAACAGGCGCTCAGCGAGGCGGCGCCCAGCGTGGCAGCGAAGAGGAGGGCGGTGGGACGTCGGAAAGCGCGGCGTGGGAGGGTAGTGGTCATGTCCCTATTTCTACGCTTTAGTGAAAATTGTTGTCAAATGATAATGAGTTGAAAACGGGTAACCTTACCGTCATGTCCAAACGCAGCACGACGCTGGCCTCCCTGGCAGCCGAACTCGGGGTTTCGCCCACCACGGTGTCCAACGCGTATAACCGCCCAGACCAGCTGGCCCCCGCCACCCGGGAGCGCATCCTCACCGCGGCGGCTGAGCGTGGCTACACAGGCCCGGATCCCACCGCGCGCAGCCTGCGCACACGCCGCCAGGGGTCGCTGGGCGTCCTGCTTACTGAGCACCTGTCCTATGCCTTCGAGGACATGGCCTCGGTAGATTTCCTCGCCGGCATGGCGGAGGCCTCGGCAGGGGCGAGCACGACGTTGACTCTCATCCCGGCCGGCCCAGATACCGTCGGTGCTCCCAATGACGCCCAGGCAGCGCAGCTTGTAGGGTCGGCGGCGGTTGATGGATTTGTGGTCTATTCCGTGGCGGCGGGTGATGCTTACCTTGAAGCGGTGCAACGCCGCGGCTTGCCGGTGGTGGTGTGTGACCAGCCCACGGATTCGGGCTTGCCCTTCGTGGGTATCGATGACCGCGCCGCGATTGCCCCGGCGGCGCAGGCGCTTGTCGACGCCTCCCATACCCGCATCGGCATCCTTGCCATCCGCCTATACCGCGAGCGCCTCGATGGTGAAGTGACGGCTGCGCAGCTAGCTGCGGCGGATATGCACGTGCAACGCTCACGTGTATTGGGTGCGCTCGATGTCTTTGCAGACGCGGGACTCGATCCTGCAGGCATCCCCGTGGTGACGCGCCACATCAATGATCCACGCACCGCTTATGCGGCCGCAGAGGAATTGCTGACTAGGCACCCGGATCTCACCGCGGTGTTGTGTACGACGGACTCGATGGCGCTTGGCGTAATCGCTTATGCACGCGATCATGGAATCGCGGTTCCCGAGCAGCTTTCTGTTACCGGCTTCGACGGCATTGCGCCCGCCTTGGCGCTGGGCCTGAGCACCGTCGTGCAGCCGAACAAGGAAAAGGGGGCGGCGGCGGGGCGCATGCTGGCCAGCCTCATCGATGGGCGCGGAGAGGTGCCGCGCGCGTTGTTGGAGACCACCTTCCATCCCGGGCGGACCGTGGCCCCGGCTGGGGCTTAAGCGCTGTGCTGCGCGCGGGCGGCGGCGAGTTCTTCGAGGAACTCCGTCACCGCCGCGATATCGGGCACGCGCAGCGCCGCTTGCGTTGCGCCCTCACCGACCTTGACGCCGAGGTCCGGCGGTTGGTTGAGCAGGGCGAAGCCGTCTTCATCGGTGGTGTCATCCCCCAAGAAGACCACTGCCGTGGCGCCGACGCGCTGGCGAAGCTTCTCAAGCCACGTGCCTTTCGTGGCCTGTGTAGCAGAAAACTCGACGACGCACTTGCCCGCTGTCTTGGGGAAACCATCGGCGCTGAGAGCCTCGCCTTCTGCATACGCCGCGGCCGCCGCGTCAGGATCCTGCAATTCTAGTGTCCGCAGGTGCAGCACGCGCTGGAAGGGTTTGACCTCCAGTTCCGCGCCGGGGTGGCGCGCGATGATTTCTCTGAGCTCTGCTTCTTTCTTCGCCAGGTGAGCTTCCATCTCCGGAGTGAGGGCGGAATCCTCCCACGAGGACTCGGCGCCATGCGAACCGCCCAAAAGTACCGGTTCGCGCAGCGGGCATACCTGTTTTAGGCCCTCGAGGTGCCGGCCGGAGAGCACCGCGGCGGTGGTGTTCGGGAGCTCCGCTAAGGTGGCCAGGGCGTCGAGCGAGCGCTGCTCCGGCTTTACATCATACGCGTTGCGTGCGAAGCCCGCTAAGGTGCCATCAAAATCGGAAACAACCGCGAGGTGTTCTGCGGAGGCGAGAGCATCAATCATGCTTCCCACCCTAGCGCCGAAAACTTCAAGGCTACAGCGAGGCCATCCGGATGATCGGTGAGTCCACCTTGTCAGTGCGCAGCGTCAACACCAGCTGGTTGTTCGGGTTAAGCCCGAAATCGAATTCATGGCCCTCAGCAATGAGGTTGCGCATGAGTGAATCGGCCCACTGTATCGAGCCCTCGCAGTCAGCACTGCGCGGCGGGCTCTCATAAGTGGCTTTCTCCACCCGCATCACGTCGCCCTCCCAGATGGTGGAGGCCTTGTCATCCTTGTGGAAGGAAACCTCGGCAGTGAAGGAAACACAGCCGGTCGAGCCCACAGCGGTGTGTTCACCGAAGCTCATGTGCGGCACGTGTGCAGTATCGGCGGGCAGGGAGGAAGGAGCATCCGGAGATGTATAGAGGTTAATGACCTGCCAATCCTTGTCCAGGATGCGCTCATCGCCGCGCGGCGCAGGCTCCTCCTCGGCGGAGCCACACCCGCTCAGACCAAGCGTGAGCAGCGCCGTGCCGAGCACAGCGGTGAGCGCTGCGGCGGGCCGGCGCCGCATCATGCTTCCTCCTGGTTCAGTGCGCCGAGGAAGGACTGCGACCACAGTGCGATATCGTGCTGACGCACCTGCTCGTTCATCGCAATCATGCGCTCGCGCATGGTATCAGGAGATTCCTCCAGTGCCTTGACCGCAGAGAGTAGAGCGCGTTTGATGGACTCGATGTCGAAGGGATTGCACAGGTTGGCTTGGGTAAGCTCTGCTGCAGCGCCCGCGAATTCGGAGAGCACGAGCGCGCCGGAGCCATCGCTGTGGGAAGCCACGTATTCCTTGGCCACCAGATTCATGCCGTCCTTGAATGGTGTGACCAGCATGATGTCTGCGAGCCGGTAGTAGCGCCGCAGTACGTCTTTCGGGACTGAGCTGTGCTGGTAATGCACCACGGGTGCTCCTAAGCGCCCAAAGCGTCCATTGATGCGGCCCACGGCTTCCTCCACCTTCGAGCGCGTGGCGCGGTAGTGATCGATGCGCTCGCGCGAGGGAGTAGCTAGTTGGACGAAGGTCACCTCGTCCGGGTCCAGCGCCCCGGTCTCGAGGAGTTCCTCGAAGGCAGTGAGGCGCTGCAGGATGCCCTTCGTGTAATCCAAGCGGTCGACCCCCAAAATGACGTGTGCGGGGTTGCCCAACTCAGCGCGGAGCTGGACGACGTCCTCTGCATCGCCACCCTCAGCGAACTCACTCGCTGCAATGGAGATGGGAAAGGCGCCGACCCCGACGGAATGACCGCTATTCGTCACGATGCGGGCGGTCACCTCGCGGGTGCTGACCTCACCTTCTACTGTGAGGCCCTGGGTGCGAGCCAGCTCCACGAAGTTGCGGGCGTTGGATTCGAGGTGGAAGCCGATCAGGTTGGCGTCGAGAAGCCCTCGCACCAACTCCTCACGCCACGGCAACTGGCGGAAGAGATCCGGGGAAGGGAAGGGGATGTGGAGGAAGAAACCGATAGTGAGATCGGGGCGCAGTTGGCGCAGGATGCCAGGCACCAGCTGCAGCTGATAGTCCTGCACCCATACCGTGGCATTCTCCGCAGCGACGGCCGCTACCTCGTTGGCAAAGCGCAGGTTGACCTCGCGGTAGGTGTCCCACCAATCGCGGTTATAGATGGGGGTGACGATGAGATCGTGATAGAGCGGCCACAGGGTGGCGTTGGAAAAACCCTCGTAAAAGGCCTCAAAATCCTCATTCGTGAGGCGTACCGGGTGAAGCAGAACGCCGTTGTCGGTGGTGAAAGGCTCGGGGGCTTCGTCGGCCACGCCCGGCCAGCCCACCCAGCAGCCCTGGTGCTCTTCTAGGACAGGGGAGAGCGCGGTGACGAGGCCGCCCGGGGAGGCCTTCCACTCACGGGTGCCGTCGGCGGCGGTTTCGAGGTCCACCGGCAGCCGGTTGGCCACGACTACGAAGCTATTGCTGCGCCCGGACATAACTAGGCCTTCTTCGTGGCCTTTTTAGTTGCCTTCTTGGTAGCTTTTTTGCTCGACTTCTTAGTGGCCTTCTTGGTGGCTTTCTTCGTAGCCTTCTTTGTCGTCTTCTTGGTGGACTTCTTGGAGGCCTTCTTGGTTGCCTTCTTGCTGCTCTTCTTCGGAGCGGCATCGGCTTGCTCAGCCAAAACCTTGCGGTGGACTAAGCCTTCTGGTTCGACGCCCAGCATCGACATGAGGGTCACGCCGTCGAGGAAATCCTCCGCATAGGTGGCGACGACGCGACGCGCGGCGCGGGCGGTCTCTTCCTCTACTGCATGAGTCTGATCAGCGGCGGGCTGAGTATCTGTGACCTTTGGTGGCACGGAGTCCTCCTGGGATGAAGTGTGAAAGCTTTCAGACCGGCTATTCTACGCTATTGCGAGTCCGTTGGGGCGCTCGGGTCATCTTTGCCGGGCACTGTGTAGGTGGGGCGCTGCGCTGGAAATTGCGTGGTGACGGGCCACATGTCCGTGACGGCATCGCCCTGCTGGAAGCGCGCCTGCTGTGCAGGCGTCGGCGGTTTGGGGCCGAACTGCGGCGGTGGGGCTGGCAGGTTGTGACGCGGAGCGAAGGGCGATAGGGGAACGCGCGGAATGCGGGCGCGCTGGGCCAAGCGGGTGGCACGCGAGAAGGAGAACGTGCCCAAGCGCTTGATCGAGTTATAAGGCCGGAAGTATTGCGGGCGGCGCAGGCGGCGGGCCACTCGCTCGCCGAAGACCACGCCAGCGGCTAGTGCACCGGAAATGGCGAGGGCGCTGGCCAGGTTGGTCAGGCCGGTAATGAGCTGTTCGTTGAGCATGGCGTACATGCCGCGGTACAAAGTCAGACCCGGCAGCATGGGGGTATAGCCCACGATCATGGTGATGAGCGGCGGCATCATGTAGCGGCGGGAGAGGAGACCACCGGCGAGGCCGACCGCCACGGCCGAAATGCCAGAGGCGACGACAGCTCCAACGCCTAATAAGACGACGAGGAAATAGTAGAAAATCATACCGGCGGCTGCGGTGAGCCCGGAGATGGTGACCTCGGACCACGACGCTCCCAGCGCTAGTGCGAAGGCGGCAGAACCGATTCCACCGCACAGCACCAGAAGGGGGATCTGGTGATAGACGGGCGGGGCGAGTGTCGCCAGTGGCGGCAGGCTGAAGCCCAACCACGAAGCCACCTGGATACCTAGACCGACGCCGGCGATGATGGCGCCGGTGGACATGAGCGCCTCAAAGAACTTGGCGGATGAGGTCACGGGCGCGCGGGTGATCCCGTCCACCAAACACTGCACCAAGGTCAGGCCCGCCACCAGGATGATGATTCCGGAACCGATGATTTGGGAAGGTAGCATCTGGATGCCAAATCCCGCGAAGATGTTGTAGAGGATGGCCGCGGGGACAACGGCGAGTAGGCCGCCGACGAGGTTCTGATAAAAGGGCGGCAAGCGATAGTCCGCCAGGAACATGTTCGTGCCCATAATGAGTGCCGAAATGAGGAAGGTGACAACCCCGACGAGAAGGTCGCCGCCCAGCATCACGGCGATGAATCCACCCATGGCACCCCACGCGCTGACGATGGTGGTCTTGGAATAAGGGTTCTTCATCGCGTCGATGTCATCCAGGATTTTCTCCGCCATTGCCGGCGGGGTAGCACCGGAGTGGATGGAGCGGATGAGCCGGTCGACGGCGGAGAGTTTAGTGAAGTCCACGGCGATGCTCGGTGCCACGCGGAAGACATGGAGGTTGTGCCGCTCCGGTCCGGTGCCGATGGAGGTGTGGATGGTGATGGTGTTCATCAGAATCGACACGTGGCAGTAGTGCAGACCATAGGAGGAAGCGACGAGGTGAATCTGCGCTTGCACGTCGGTATTGGCTGAGCCCGCCGCAATGAGGATTTCACCAACGCGTGCGGCGATTTCCATGACGCCTGTGACCTGGGCCGGATCGGTGAGATCGACAGGGGCTAGAGGGGAGGGCGGTGGTGCGGCCTTTGCAGCGTCGATGGTGGCGACGGAGGCCGAACGGTACAGCAGGCGCTGGCGCAAGGAAGAAAGAACAGACACGGAAAAGATAGACCTCAACAACACTTCTGGGTTCGGTAAGTCAGCACTTTAGTAACTGCCGTCGATTTATGCACCTGCCAGTGCTTTTCGCGGCTTTTACGTTCACTTTTTCGCAGCGCAAGCACCCTGACTTTCTCTGTATGGGGTGGGCTCAGGTACGATTCCCCTAGCGGATGAGCCGCGGTGCTGGAGTGGCGCAATTGGTAGCGCAACGCACTTGTAATGCGTAGGTTGCGAGTTCAAGTCTCGTCTCCAGCTCAAAAGGGCCTTTTCAAGGCCCTTTTTTCATTCTGGGGGTTATTCGGCGAGGTGGCCTAAGGCGACGTCGATAAGCGCGCGGCGTCTCTGCGGCGGCAGGGGGCGGTCGGTGAGGTGATCGTGCACCCACAGGCCGTCTGCGATGATTGATGCCAGCACGACGGATTCATCCTCCGCGGCAGGATCAGGCAGCCAGCGCCCATCGACGTCCCTCCACACCTTTTGGAAGTCCGGATGGGACTGCGAGTGGATGGACATGAGCAATTCAATGAGCGGGTCATTCTTGCCCATCGACTCCAAGGTGGCGCGGTAGCGCTGGCGAGGACTCAACTGCTCCGCCGTTTTGCCACCGGAGAGACCGATGAGCTCTTCCTCCCAGCGCTCCGCGCACAGCTTATGGCAATCAATGAGCAGCTCGTGCCGGGTAGGAAAGTGGTAGATGAGCCCCGACTTACTCATGCCCGTGGCAGTGGCCAGGGAATCGTAGGTGAGGGCGTGAACGCCATCCTTCTCGATGATGGCGAGCGCCTTTTCGAGCGCCTCAACCTTTTTACTAATGCGTGGCATCGGCACCTCCGGAGGTTGGGTTGCTGCGGAAGCACCAGCCGGTGACCGCAGCAAAAATGAGCATGACTACGCCAAGTCCGGCGGCGGTGGCCAAGTAAGCATCGGTGTATGCGGGGCCGGCGGCCTCCGCGAGCGAGGGGTCGTGGAGTGCATCCATGCCTAGGTCCCGGATGTCCTCTGGCAGCCCGCTCTTATAGAGCATAGGCAGCACCGAACCGGTGACCGCAATGGACAGCAGCGTGCCGAATTCATAGGAAACTTCCTCCACACCCGCGGCCATACCGGAACGCGAGGCAGGCGCGGCGCCGATGATGGCGGTGGAGGATACCGACATCACGAACCCCGCGCCGAGGCCGGTGATGAACAGGCCAACCAGGTATGCGGGGAACACGTCGTGCGTGCCGCCCCACACCACGCAGCCAATGCCCGCTGCCATAGCGAGGAAGCCGCCGGCGATGATGGGCAAGAAGCCCCAGCGGTGCAGGTTAGCCCCGCCCAGCGCGGACATCGGCAGCGCGGCCAGCGCGATGAGGGAAATGATGAGCCCAGCGTGCAGTGGGGAGTAGAGGTCCACCAACTGCAGCTTCTGCGTGGTGGTCATTTCCAGCCCGGCCATGCCAAACATGGCGCCGGCTGCGGCCAACACGCCGCCGCTGAAGATGGGGGAGCGGAAGATATCGAAGGTGAGAAGCGGCTCCTCCAGTGTGTGCTGGCGGCGAGTAAAGAGGACAGCGCCTATGAGGCAGGCGGCCAGCGCGCCACCAATAAGCATGGCGTTGAGGTGGGAGCTGGCTACGGACTTGATGACGAGCACTAGGGAGGCCAGCGTGATCAGTGCGTAAAGGGAAGACAAGAAATCCCAATGCTTCGCTGGGTTCGCCACGTTCGGTGGGGCGAGGAAGGCAGTGAGGATGAGGGCGATGATCACGATGGGCACGTTGACCAAAAAGACCGATCCCCACCAGAAGTGCTCAAGCAAAAAGCCGCCCACCGTGGGGCCTGCGGCCGCGCCAACGACGGCAATGGAGCCCCAAATGCCGATGGCCGTGTTGCGCTCAATCTCATCTTCAAAGGTCAGGCGAATCAGCGCCAGGGTAGCGGGCATCATGATGGAGGCACCGAGACCCAAAAAGGCGCGGGCGGCGACAAGCTCCCACGCGCCGGGCGCAAGTGCCGCGGCGAGTGAGGCGATGCCGAAGACCCACAGACCGATGACGAACATGCGGCGATGGCCGATCTTGTCACCTAACGTGCCGGTGCCCAGCAGGAGTCCGGCGAGCATGAGCGCATAAGCATTGATGATCCACAGCTGCTGCAGAGAGCTCGCATGGAGTTGCTCGGAGAGCTCCGGCAGGGCTGTGTAGAGGATTGAGTTATCCAAGCCGATCATGAGCAGGCCTAAAGAGACCACGCCAAAGAAGGTCCATCGGCGGGTCGCTGAGGTCCGAAGCATCTCTGCCGAGGTTTCCGTTCGTGCATCTGTCATGCTGCGAAACTATAGCGAACGGTCGTTACAGTTTCAAAGCTCAAGAAGCGTGTTTGTTGTCGAAGTCACAAAGCCTCTACTACGTGAGAAGGCAGCTGTAAGGTGGCGAAATGTGCCCGGTGCGGGGACACTGGGGGCCGTTAGCGATAAAAGTTAGAGAGGTACAACATGGCACGCAATTACGCCACGCAGCTCGTGGAAACTCTGGAAGCCCAAGGGGTCAAGCGCATCTATGGCCTCGTTGGTGATTCCCTCAATCCCATCGTGGATGCGGTGCGTCAATCCTCCATCGAATGGGTTCACGTACGTAACGAGGAAGCTGCGGCATTCGCCGCTGAGGCCGATTCCCTCACCACCGGTAACCTCGCCGTGTGCGCCGCCTCCTGCGGTCCGGGAAATACGCACCTTATTCAGGGGCTTTACGACGCCCACCGCAACGGCGCCAAGGTCCTCGCCCTAGCCAGCCACATTCCTTCCCGCCAGATCGGCTCGAAGTTCTTCCAGGAAACCCACCCGGAGGCCATCTTCCAGGAGTGCTCCGGCTACTGCGAAATGGTCAACTCCGCTGAGCAGGGAGGTGTGGTCCTGCACCATGCCATCCAGAGCACCATGGCCGGCAAGGGTGTGTCCGTCCTCGTCATTCCGGGCGATGTCTCCACTCAAGAGGCGGAAGAGGACACCTTCACCTCCTCCGTTATTTCCTCCGGACGCCCGGTTGTCTACCCGGACCCGGCAGAGGCCGCTGCGCTGACCCAGGCCATTAATGAGGCTAAGACCGTCGCTCTCTTCGTCGGTGCTGGCGTCAAGGATGCGCGCGAGCAGGTTCTTGCGTTGGCCGAGAAGATCAAGGCTCCCATCGGTCACGCCCTGGGCGGCAAGATGTACATCCAGTACGACAACCCCTTCGACGTCGGCATGTCCGGATTGCTCGGCTACGGCGCGGCACACGAGGCCACCCACGAGGCGGACTTGCTTATCCTGCTGGGCACGGACTTCCCCTATAACGACTTCCTGCCGGATGCCAACGTGGCCCAGGTCGATATCGATGGCTCCCACATTGGCCGCCGCACCCGCATTAAGTACCCGGTGACGGGTGATGTCGCCGCCACCATTGAGAACATCCTGCCGCACGTCGATGAGAAGAAGGACCGCTCCTTCCTCGACAAGATGCTCAAGAATCACTACGACAAGCTGCACCACGTCGTTGAGGCCTACACCTCTGGCGTGGAGAAGCACACGCCGATCCACCCGGAGTACATCGCAGACCTCATTGACCAGCAGGCCGATGAAGATGCCATCTTTACCGTCGATACCGGCATGTGCAACGTGTGGGGCGCGCGCTACATCACTGCGAATGGCAAGCGCGAGCAGATTGGCTCCTTCCGCCACGGAACTATGGCCAACGCACTGCCGATGGCCATCGGTGCGCAGGCGGCGCACCCGGAACGCCAGGTCATCACTTTCTCCGGCGACGGTGGGCTGTCTATGCTCATGGGCGAGCTGCTCACCGTGAAGCTGCACAACCTGCCGGTGAAGATGTTCGTGTTTAACAACTCTTCCCTCGGCATGGTCAAGCTGGAGATGCTGGTCCAAGGCCTGCCGGAGCATGAGACCGACCACGAGCACGTCAACTTCGCCCAGATCGCGGAAGGCGCAGGCATCAAGCACTTCCGCATCGAGGATCCGAAGGACGCGCCGCGCCTTATCAAGGAGGCCTTGGCCTACGACGGCCCTGCGCTTATCGACGTCGTCACGGACCCGAACGCCCTCTCCCTGCCGCCGACACTCACCTTCGAGCAGCTGCTCGGCTTCTCCAAGGCAGCGACCCGCACCGTCTTCGGTGGCGGCGTGGGTCAGATGCTCTCCATGGCGAAGTCCAACCTGCGCAACATTCCGCGTCCACAGGACTTCTAGCGTGAGCGCTTCGCTCTCACTCTAGAAGGGACCCACGCACCACAAGGAACCCACGCCCTGCGGCTCCACCCCGCGACAGCGTTATGCTTTCGCGGGGTCTTTGACTGGGATGAGCACGAGCGCTCCGACGAGGAGGACTAGCCCTATGGCGAGCACGCCTCCCCGGTCTCCTTGGCCCATCAGGGAGACGAAGACGCCGAACAGGAAAGGCGTCAACCACGCTACGGCACGCCCGGTTGTGGCGTAGAGGCCAAACATCTCGCCTTCACGTCCTGGCGGGGCAACGCGCGCCAAGAAGCCGCGGGCGGAAGCCTGGGCTGGTCCCACGCACAGGCACAGGATGAGCCCGCAGATCCAGAAGGCCGTCGGGCCTTGCGCGAAGAACATGATGCCCGCCATCAACGTCAGAATTGTCAGGCAGGTGAGGATGATGGCTTTGGGACCCACGTGGTCGTCGATCAGCCCGCCCGCCACCGCGCCCAGTGCGGCCGCAACGTTGGCGGCAACGCCGAAGATGAGGACGTCGCCAGGCGAAAGCCCATAGACGGATACGCCCAACACCGCCCCGAAGCTGAATACGGCCGAGAGTCCATCACGGAAGATGGCAGAAGCGAAGAGGAAGGCAAAGGCGTTGCGATCCTCCCGCCACAGCGTGTGCACCGTGCGCCACAGCTCGCGATAAGACGCCGCAACGCCACCCGTCGTTTCACCCGACGGCGCAATCTCCGGCACGCGCAGCAGCACGGGAATGGCAGATAGCCCAAACCACGCTGCGGCGAGCAGCGCCACGAGCCGAATATTCCAGCCGCCCTCCGTGGATAGCCCAAGTCCGCCTCCCTCTCCGGAGACGAAGCCGAAGTAACAGATGAGCAGCAGCACGATGCCACCGAAATAACCCGCCGACCAGCCCAGGCCAGATACCCGGCCCACCTTGTCCTCGGTGGCCACCTGGTTGAGCTGGGCAAAGTAATTGACTTCGGCGAATTGGATGGTCACCGAACCTACCGCCAAGCCGACAAGCCCCAGCCAGAAATACACGGGCGCATCATTGCGGATGAAAAACAGGCTGGCCATGACCAGGAAGGTCAGCAGCGACCAGAAGCCCAGCGCGCGCCGCCGCGTGCCCAACCGGTCGGAACGCTGGCCCATCACGGGGGTGACCGCAAAAATCACCAGACCCGCCACCGTCATGGACCAGGACAACCACTGCGCCGGGGTGAACTGCGAGTCAATGTGTTGGCCCACCGAGTCGGTGAGATAGACCGAGAAAATAAACGTCACGAGAACCGCGTTGAAGGCAGCCGAACCCCAGTCCCACAGGGCCCAAGCAGCCACGGTGAGGCGGTCAGTGCGTTTCGAGGCTTGCGTCATGCTTCATTATCGTAGGCAAAAATATGTGCTGAGTGGCAGGAGTTGCACTTAACGCGACGTCAACTTTTAGGCTCAACGTCATGCGTAATGACTACAGCATCGGCGACGTTGCCGAAATCCTCAAAGTCACCACCCGCACGTTGCGGCACTGGGATGACATTGGGCTGCTCAGCCCACAGTGGCGCACTGGGGGTGATCACCGCCTGTACACCGAAGATGACGTGCAGCGCGGGATGGACATCCTGATATATCGCAGCGTGGGAATTGAGCTGAAGGACATCGCAGTGCTTCTCGATGCCCCTTCCTCCGCCACTCTGGCCCGCCTCCGAGGCCAACACGAGGCTTTACAGAAGCGGCGAGCCGACGTCGATGCGATGTTGTACGCAGTGGAAAGACTGATTGAGGAGACCGAAATGGATAAGAACCTAAGCCCCAGCCAAAAAGTGCGCAATCTGGGTGATGCATGGCCCCAACTGCAGGAAGAAGCCCGCGAGAAGTGGGGAGACAGCAAAGAATGGGCGGCGAGTGCGGCCGCTGCGGAATCGATGGGGAAGAAGGATTGGGAAGGATTCTCCGTGGATCATGAAAACTTTGCGGCCGAGCTAGAGGAGTCCGCGAACGCAGGGCTTGAACCGGGCAGCGAGGGGGCGAAGGAGATCGTCGACAAGCACCGCGACCTCATTGCTCAGTGGTACCCAGTGTCGAGGTCCAAGCAAGTGATCTTGGCTCGCATGTACTGCGAGGATCCGCGCTTCGATGAGACATATCGCGGTAATGCCGGCTACTTGCGTCAGCTGATTGAAGCACAAGCCCAGGCAGAAGGGCTGGATCTGGGTAATCCCGTGTGGGACTGATTTGTTCACAGC
The DNA here is from genome assembly GCF_001807205.1 of Corynebacterium sp. HMSC05D03. Classification (NCBI taxonomy): domain Bacteria; kingdom Bacillati; phylum Actinomycetota; class Actinomycetes; order Mycobacteriales; family Corynebacteriaceae; genus Corynebacterium; species Corynebacterium sp. HMSC05D03. The sequence continues at coordinate 107,214 of NZ_KV788174.1, forward strand.
GCACGTCCAGACTCCGCTCAGTACCCTGGGAAGGCGTAGTGCAATACTTCTCACTTTGAATGAGAAACCCCCACGCCACCTAGTCATAGGAACAGCGGAGAAAGGACCAGAGCGGGACCATGGATGATTCAAAGGACGTCAAGGTACTTGTCGTCGATGACGAGCCCAATATCGTTGAACTACTTACTGTTTCCCTGAAGTTTCAGGGCTTCGATGTACACAGCGCCAACTCCGGCAACGAAGCCCTGCGCATCGCGCGGGAGATCAACCCTGATGCCTACATCATGGACGTCATGATGCCGGGCATGGATGGTTTTGAGTTGCTGGGCAAGCTGCGCGCGGAAGGCCTCGACGGCCCCGTCCTCTACCTCACCGCCAAAGACAGCGTGGATCAGCGAATCCATGGCCTGACCATTGGGGCGGATGATTACGTCACCAAGCCCTTCAGCCTGGAAGAGGTCATCACCCGCCTGCGCGTGATCCTGCGCCGCGGCAGCACGGTGGATGACCAGAACGGTGACGCCACCATGACCTATGCCGACCTCACCCTCAACGATGACACCCACGAGGTCACCAAGGCAGGGGAGATCGTGGAGCTTTCGCCCACCGAGTTCAACCTGCTGCGCTACCTCATGCAGAACCGCGAGGTGGTGCTGTCCAAGTCCAAGATTCTGGATAACGTTTGGCACTACGACTTTGGCGGCGATGGCAACGTGGTTGAGTCCTACATTTCTTATCTGCGCCGCAAGATTGATACCGGCGATACTCCGCTCATCCACACCGTCCGTGGTGTCGGTTATGTGCTGCGCACACCGCGCTCGTAGGCTTTTTCACTATGAGCGAATCCACCGCGAACCCGGATTCCGGATCCACGCCGGTGCTCAATAGCGCCTTGCGCCGGCGCATGCAGCGACCTAAAGCGCTGCCCTTGCGCACGTGGCTGCTCGTCTTGATGGTGCTGGTTTCGGGCCTGGGCCTGGCTATGTCCTCCTTGGCGGTCTCGTCGATCATGCGCAACGTGCTCTACACCCGCGTGGACACCGAGCTGAATGATGCCCTGAGTTCTTGGGCCAGCAATCTCGACGCGACTTTCTACACGCCGCAGGACGGGAGCCGCCGACCCCCGACGGACTATGTAGCACTGGCGTATTATCCCGATGGCTCCGTGGTAACCACGCGGCCGACGGCGGCGTTGCCGGATGCTCGTTCGGTGGTCGTTGGTGGTGAACCTAGCACCGTTCGCTCAATTCAAGGCGAAACCGAATGGCGTGCCGTGGCGCAGCTCAAGACGGATGGCTCCGTGGTGGTCGTCGCTAAAGACCTGACGACGGAAAACTCCATTCTGAAAGGCCTCGCTATAGTCCAGGTCATCATCGCGGCGCTGGTCATGCTCATTATCGCGCTCGTGGGTATGTGGCTGATCCACCGGGCGCTGCGGCCGCTGCGCGTGGTCGAGAAAACGGCCTCCCAAATCGCGGCCGGCAACCTGGACAAGCGCGTGCCAGAGTGGCCGCTACATACCGAGGTAGGCCAGCTCGCCGCGGCGCTTAACGTCATGCTGGGACAGTTGCAGAACTCCGTCGTCCATGCGCAGGAAAAGGAGCAGCAGATGCGCCGCTTCGTCGGCGATGCCTCCCACGAGCTGCGCACGCCGCTGACCAGCCTGCGCGGCTACACGGAGCTGTACCGTTCGGGGGCGACTAAAGATCCGGAATTTGTCTTCAGCAAGATCGATGCCGAGTCGCAGCGCATGTCGCTGCTGGTGGAGGACTTGCTAGCCCTGACGCGTGCGGAGGGATCGCGCCTCGATATGCGCGAGGTAGACATGCTGGAGCTCGTGCTTTCCGTGGGCTCTTCGGCACGCGCGGCCTTTTCTGGCCGCACGATCAACGTCAACAATGAAGCCTCCGAGATTCCGATAGTCAACGGTGACGCGGACCGCCTGCACCAAGTGTTGCTCAACTTGGTATCTAACGGTATCCGTCACGGTGGTGACGAGGCATCGGTGACGCTGACTTTGCGGGATGATGAGGAGAACGTGCTTATCGACGTCGCCGATGACGGCAAGGGCATCTCCCCCGAAGATGCAGCCCATATCTTTGAGCGCTTCTACCGTGCGGATACTTCACGAACCCGCGATACGGGTGGCTCGGGCTTGGGCTTAGCCATTGTGAAGTCCCTCGTGGAACAGCACGGCGGTTCGATCTCCGTGGACTCTGAGCTGGGCAGCGGATCGGTCTTTACCGTCCGCCTCCCCAAGGCGCCGACGAGCGGGAGCTAGCGCCTAGTTGCTGCGGCGGCCGTCCTCATCCGTGCCGAGGTGCTGACGGATGCGCGCGGCGGCCTCATCCATGGCGGCGGGGTCGGTAGCGTCGGCAGCGAAGGCCTTGGCGAAGTCGTAGTCTTCCATCTTCTCGGTGGGGAAGAGGTGGATGTGGGTATGGGGAACGTCGAAGCCAGCGATGATGTAGCCCGTACGCGGGGTGTCGAAGGCCGTCTTAATGGCGCCACCGATCTCTAGAGCAATCTCGTTGAGGTGCGCCCAAGTCTGAGAATCGAGGTCAGTCCACTTATCGACCTCCTCGATCGGCACCACCAAGGTGTGGCCATAACGCAGCGGCTCGATGGACAAAAATGCCACGCATTTCTCGTCGCGGTAGACAAAGCGAGCTGGCAGCTCGCCCTCGATGATCTTTGTAAATACGGAAGACATGGCCCCTAGGCTACCGCCAGTTAAGATAGACGGCATGCGCATTCTCGTTATTGGCTCGGGCGGCCGCGAACACGCCCTGCTCACTGGCCTTAAATCTGATCCCTCTGTTACCGATTTGCACATCGCACCGGGTTCCCCGGCACATGCCAAGCAAGCCACCATTCACCCGGAGTATTCCCAAGTGGACGATCCTGCGCGCATGACGGAGCTGGCGGTTGATATTGACGCGGATCTGGTCGTCATTGGGCCGGAGGTGCCGCTGGTGAAAGGCGTGGCGGATGCTCTGCGCGAGCGCGGCATTGCGGTCTTCGGGCCGTCGGCAAGCGCGGCACAGATCGAGGGTTCCAAGGCCTTTGCCAAGGATGTCATGGCGGCCGCCGGCGTGCGCACCGCCCGCGCGGAGCAGCTCGCCCCCGGCACCAGCGATGCGGACATCGAGGCCGCGCTGGACCGCTTTGGCCCGCACTTCGTGGTCAAGGATGATGGCCTGGCCGGCGGCAAGGGCGTCGTGGTGACCGAGTCCCGCGACGCGGCCCGCGCGCACGTCGATGCGGTTCATGCTGTGGGCAACCCAGTGCTGCTCGAGTCCTTCCTCGACGGCCCCGAAGTGTCCCTGTTCTGCCTCGTGGATGGCGAAACCGTCGTCCCGCTGCTCCCGGCACAGGACCACAAGCGCGCCTATGACAACGATGAAGGCCCCAACACCGGCGGCATGGGTGCCTACACCCCGCTGCCGTGGCTGCCTGCCGACGGCGTCCAGCGCATCGTCGACGAAGTCTGCGTTCCCGTGGCCAAAGAAATGGTCAAGCGTGGCACTCCCTACTCTGGCTTGCTCTACGCCGGCCTGGCATGGGGCAAGGAAGGCCCAGCCGTGGTGGAATTCAATGCCCGCTTCGGAGACCCGGAGACACAGGCGGTGCTCGCTTTGCTGAAGTCTCCGCTGGGTGAGGTTTTGAATGCCACCGCCACCGGACAGCTGGCGGAACTTGCGCCGCTGGAGTGGGAAGAGGGCTACGCCGTTACCGTGGTGCTAGCCGCAGAGGGCTACCCGGCCTCCCCGCGCAAGGGTGATCCGATTACCTCGCCGGACCTGGATGACCCCACCCGGATCCTCCATGCCGGCACCACTGCGGGGGAGGGCGGCTACGTCTCCAACGGTGGGCGCGTCCTCAACGTCCTCGGTCGCGGCGCCACCCTCGCCGATGCCCGTGCTGCCGCCTACGAGATTCTCGGCGGCATCGAGCTGGAGGGCAGCTTCTTCCGCACAGACATCGCACTCCCAGCGGAGAAGGGCCAGATCAGCATCTAATCCGCTGATAATGCCTCCTTTGGGGCGAGGCGTGGAATAATGAGCGACGTGGCTGAAAAGAAGAACATTTCCAACGTCCTGTCCGCTCGATACGCCTCCCCCGAGATGGCTGAAATCTGGTCCCCAGAACACAAGATCATCCTGGAGCGCCAGCTGTGGATTGCGGTGATGAAGGCGCAGAAGGATCTCGGCGTCGACATCCCAGCTGCGGCTATCGCCGCTTACGAGGCGCAGGTTGAGAACGTCGACCTCGCCTCCATCGCGGAGCGTGAGCGCGTCACGCGCCACGACGTTAAAGCTCGCATCGAGGAGTTCAACGCCCTGGCCGGCTGCGAGCACATCCACAAGGGCATGACCTCGCGTGATCTGACGGAGAACGTGGAACAGCTGCAGATTCTGCGTTCTTTGGAGCTGACCCGCGATAAAGCCATCGCGGTGGTCTCCCGCATCGGTGAGCGCGCCGCGCAGTACCAGACGCTGGTGATGGCGGGCCGCTCCCACAACGTCGCTGCCCAGGCGACGACCCTGGGCAAGCGTTTCGCCTCGGCTGCCGACGAACTGCTGCTCGGCATCGAGCGCGTGGAGTCTCTGCTGAGCCGTTACCCGCTGCGCGGCATCAAGGGCCCGATGGGCACCTCGCAGGACATGCTTGACCTCATGGGCGGATCCGAGGACAAGCTCGCGGCGCTAGAAACGCGCATTGCGGATCACCTGGGCTTCTCTCGCGTATTCAACTCGGTGGGCCAGGTTTACCCGCGCTCCCTCGACTTCGATGCTGTTTCCGCGCTGGTGGAGCTTGGTGCTGCGCCCTCCTCACTGGCGACGACCATCCGCCTCATGGCCGGCAACGAAACCGTGACTGAAGGCTTCAAGGAGGGCCAGGTTGGGTCCTCTGCGATGCCGCACAAGATGAATGCCCGCTCCTGCGAGCGCGTCGGCGGTTTCCAGGTCATTCTGCGCGGCTACCTGACGATGGTGGCGGACCTGTCCGGCCAGCAGTGGAACGAGGGCGACGTCTTCTGCTCGGTGGTGCGCCGCGTTGCCTTGCCGGATGCTTTCTTTGCCATTGACGGCATGTTCGAAACCTTCCTCACCGTGCTGGCAGAATTCGGTGCTTTCCCGGCGATGATCGACCGTGAGCTAGAGCGCTACCTGCCCTTCCTCGCCACCACCCGCATCCTCATGGCGGCGGTGCGCGCGGGCGTGGGCCGTGAGACCGCGCACGAGGTCATCAAGGAAAACGCCGTCGCTGTAGCACTCAACATGCGCGAGAATGGCGGGGAGCAGGACCTGATTGAGCGCCTGGCTGCCGACGAGCGCCTGCCGCTCGATGCCGCCGCTCTCGAGGCCGCGCTGTCGGATAAGCACGCCTTCATCGGTGCTGCCGAGTCGCAGGTGAGCCAGATTCTGGGCCGCATCAAGGCGATTGCTGACCAGCACCCGCAGGCCGCGGCCTACACCCCGGGCGAAATCCTCTAGCTCACGCGGCCGGGGGATCCCCTGTGAAGGGACGACCCGGCGCGGTACGTTTTCGCAGACAAGCCCTCTCAAACGTGAGTTTTTGAGGCTCTATTTACGAAAACGTACCGCGCTGGCCCGGTCCATGTACGTTTCGATCAATTAAGGCCGCCCCGAATTTTCTGGTCCCTATTTGATCGAAACGACCTTCTATCGACGTCCCGGGCCACCCGGCACTAGCTTTTAGGCCATCCCGGGGATGCGCAGCACCGGCAACTCGAAGCCGCCGAGGGATTTCCCGTTGGAGGCGAGGTAGCCGCCGATCATCAGCGCGGTGAGTACCGCCATGATGCCGAGAACCGCAGCACCCGTGGACGAGGTTTGCTGCTGCGTCGTCTTGCCCGGAATGGGCAGCTCCGGCACCGGCTGGATGCCTTCTTGCGCACCGCGGCTGCGAAGTTCCTCGACGCACTCAGCGAAAGACTGCACCTGCGCTGCGTTGAAGGCGTCAACGGCTTCTTTCTCCTGTGCCTGGTTTTCTGCCAGAGCGGCGCGCAACTTGGGGCTGAAATCGCTACCCGTCGACAGTAGTGGCGCCGGTCCCTTCTTTGCGCGGGCGGCAGCAGCATTGATGGAGTACTCGGCGTCCTGCGGCAGCAGCACCGACTCATCCGCTACGAGCGCCTCCGGAGCGGCGGCGCCGACCAGGATGATGAGCATATCCGCGCCCGTATAACCGGCCTTGCCCAGCGCGGCCACCGTCGCCGCATAGCCCGGAGCCTTGCTGATATCGCGCGAGGTATACGCGGAGAAGTCCAACTTCGGGAACTGCGCTTGAATCTGCTCCGAGGTGGCCTTAATCGTTGCGATATATCCAGCGCGGACGTCGCGGGCTAGCTCGCGATCCGTGGCCGAGGCCGACATCGTGCACAGCCATTGGCCGTGGTCAGATTCGCGCACGGAGATATCGGCAGCCTGCGCCGCCGGCACGCTCAGGGCGCCGCCCACCAACGCAGCGGAGGTCAAAAGGGAGATCATGCGAGAGTGCACAGGCTTAACTCCTCATGCTTGGGATGTATCTTGAAGCAGTCTAGACGGGTCTAGGATGTATGTCATGCGTCCAGAACTTTCTTCCTATGCCCACATCGCCTCCGGCAAGGTGCGCGATATCTACGAAATCGGCGACAATACCCTGCTCATGGTCGTCTCCGACCGCATTTCCGCCTACGACCACGCCCTTGAGCCCGCCATTCCGGACAAGGGCCGTGTGCTTACGGCGACCTCGAAGTTCTTCTTCGACGTCATTGATTTCCCTAACCACCTCGCCGGCCCGCTCGATGATGAGCGCATCCCCGAAGAGGTACTCGGCCGCGCCATGGTGGTGCAGAAGCTCGACATGCTGCCCTTCGAGTGCGTCGCCCGCGGTTACCTCACCGGCTCCGGGCTGAAGGAATACAAGGCATCCGGCAGCGTGTGCGGCGTCGAGCTGCCGGAGGGGCTGACCGAGGCCTCCCGCCTGCCCGAGCCCATTTTCACCCCGGCCACCAAGGCGGAGCAGGGCGACCACGATGAGAACGTCTCCTTCGACGTCGTTGTGGAGAAGCTAGGCCGCGAGCGAGCTGAGCAGCTGCGCGAAGCCACCCTGCGCATTTATGCCACGGCCGCCGCGCTGGCGGAGGAGAAGGGCATTATTTTGGCGGATACGAAGTTCGAGTTTGGCGTCGATAAGCACGGCACTTTGGTCTTAGCTGATGAGGTCCTCACCCCGGACTCCTCGCGCTACTGGCCGGCCGATACCTACGAGGAAGGCAAGGTCCAGCCTTCCTTTGATAAGCAGTACGTGCGCGATTGGCTCACCGACTCCGGCTGGGACAAGGAGTCCACGCCGCCGCGCCTGCCGGATGACGTTGTCCAGGCCACCCGCGCGCGTTATGTTGAGGCCTTTGAACGCCTGTCCGGGACCACTTTTTAAGGAGGCTGAATGAACGCACCACACGCAGCGAAACGCCCGGTCACCCGTGAGTTCCATGGCCGCAGCTTCATCGATAACTACGAGTGGCTGCGTGAGAAAGACTCCCCGGAGACCCGCGAATACTTGGAGGCTGAAAACGCCTATACCCAAGAGCGCACCGCGCACCTGGAGACCCTGACGGAGAACATCTTCACCGAGGTCAAGTCCCGCATTAAGCAGACGGACATGTCCGTGCCCCAGCGCCGCGGTAAGTACTGGTACTACGGGCGCACCGAGGAGGGGCAGGAGTACGGCTACAGCTGCCGCATCCCGGTGTCGGAAGGTTCTGATCCGTGGACCCCGCCGACCATCCCGGAGGAGGGGGCGCCGGAAGGGGAGCAGGTGCTTCTCGACGTCAACGCGCTCGCCGAAGGCCACGACTTCTTCGCCCTGGGCGCGTCCACGGTGAGCGATTCCGGTGACCTGCTGGCCTATTCCGTGGACGTGGCCGGCGACGAGCGCTTTGAGCTCTTCATCAAGGACCTGCGCACAGGAGAGCTGTTGGAGGACCGCCTGGAAGGCATCTTTTATGGTGCGACGTGGGTCGGGGAGGAGTTCATTTTCTACACCACCGTCGATGATGCATGGCGGCCGGACACCGTGTGGCGCCACCGCGTGGGAACCCCGCAGTCGGCTGATGTTGTAGTCATGCGCGAGGAGGATTCGCGCTTCGGCATTGGTGTGGGTACGACCCGCAGCGAGAAGTACATCATGATTGTCTCCGGTTCGAAGACGACGAATGAGGCGTGGGTGCTCGAGCAGTCCAACCCCGAGGGGGAGTTCCGCTGCCTCTGGGAGCGGGAGACCGGCGTGGACTATGACGTCGACCATGCGGTGGTGGACGGCACCGACTACTGGGTTGTCACGCACAATGCCACCGGCCCCAACTTTGCCTTAGGCTACTGTCCTGTCTCCGATGACCTTCCAGCCTTGCGCGAACTCACCGTCCTCATGCCGCATGATGACACCGTGCGCATTGAAGGCGTGGATTGTTACCGCGACCAGATCGTCGTGGGCTACCGCCGCGGCGGCATTGGCCGTGCCGCGGTAATGGATGTGCGGGAGGGGTGGGCGCGTTTCGACGAGCTCAACTTCAACGAGGAGCTCTACACCGTTGGCGTGGCCGGCAACCCGGAGTGGGATGCGCCGGTGCTGCGCGTGAGCTACACTTCCTTCATCCAGCCAGCCCAGCTCTTTGATTACCGCGTGGCCACCGGCGAGTACACGCTGCTGAAGGAACAGGAAGTCCCTGGCGGCTATGACAAGGATGAGTACGTGGCTTACCGCGTCTGGTCTGAAGCGCCTGACGGGACGAAGGTGCCGGTGTCCATCGTGCACCGCTCGGACTTGGACCGTGCGCAGCCGAACCCGACGTTGCTTTACGGCTACGGCTCCTACGAGGCAAATATGGACCCGTATTTCTCGGTCTTCCGTTTGTCTCTCATGGACCGCGGCATGATCTTTGCCATGGCGCACGTTCGCGGCGGCGGCGAGATGGGCCGCAACTGGTACGACGACGGCAAGATGCTGGCTAAGAAGAACACGTTTACGGACTTCATCGCAGTGGCCGATGACCTCATCGCGCGCCGCGTGACCACCCCGGAAACCTTGGTGGCGGAAGGCGGTTCCGCCGGTGGACTGCTCATGGGCGCGGTGGCGAACATGGCGCCAGATCGGTTTAAGGCCATCGAGGCCAACGTGCCCTTCGTGGATCCGCTGACCTCGATTCTCATGCCGGAGCTGCCGCTTACGGTGGTGGAGTGGGAAGAATGGGGCGACCCGTACCACGACCCGGAGGTCTACGACTACATGGCCTCCTACTCGCCGTACGAGAACATTGCGCCGCAGAAGTATCCCAATATCCTGGCGCTGACCTCGCTTAACGACACCCGCGTGCTCTACGTGGAGCCGGCGAAGTGGGTGGCCAAGCTTCGTGACGTCGCCACCGGTGGCGAGTTCCTCCTCAAGACTGAGATGGCCGCCGGCCATGGTGGTGTGTCTGGCCGCTATGCCAAGTGGCGGCAGGCGGCATTCGAGTATGCGTGGTTGATTAACCAGGCCACGGGGGTTGAGTCTTAGGCTCCCCGCTCGAGCTGTGTGGCTAATGAGCCGCACAGCGTCCTAGGCCGCCCATGTGGGGGAGTGAGGCTTCCCCTCGGCGCGCGCCGGGACGGTGGCTGTGCGATAATTTTCCTTATGCATGGCCACCTTTTGGTTTCGATTTCCAGTATCTTCGACGACACCCGAAGGCAGGCCGCTGACCTGCTGGAGCAGTTCGATAAAGCGGATATCCCGGTGTCCTTGCTCGTAGCGCCACACATCGATGGCAATTGGCACCTAGCTAAGGATTCGGCGACACAGTCGTGGTTGCGTGAGCAGGCCGAATCGGGCCGAGTGCTCATTCTCAACGGCTTCGACCAAGCAGTTCAGGGCCGCCGTGCGGAATTCGCAAACCTGGATGCACACGAGGCGCGTCTGCGCCTCAAGGGGGCGACGCGGCAGATGGCCAGAATCGGCTTTGAACCCACTATCTTTGCGCCGCCGCGCTGGCGTATGTCGGAGGGAACTCTAGAAGTTCTTCCTGAGTTTGATTTTGACTTTGCTGCATCCACCCGCGGCATCCATGACCTGCGCACCGGCGAGCTCCACCAAGCCCGCAACTTGTCCTTTGGTGAGGGTTTCGGTTCGGCCAAGTGGTGGCGCCGCAACATCATCCGCGCTGCCGAGCGCTCCGCGCAGCGCGGCAACACCGTGCGCCTATCGATTTCCGGCCGTAACCTCGATGACCGCAAGGTAGTGTCCGATTTCCTTAAGGCCGCCGAGCGCGCCGTTGGAGCAGGCGCCAGTCCCGCTGACTATACGGCCTTCGCACCGCGCTAGCCGTGCCCACTCGAATGCTCACGACACGTTAAACCGTCCGCATATCCCGGTGTCCGTTGGCCTGTATAGAAAGGGAGACGCGTCTTCCAGGAACGACGGAGTGCCCGTAAACCTTCATCCGGTTGGCAGGTTTCGCTCTTTAAGGGCTTAACCCTCAGCGGGAAGTGCGTGAATCGTGGTCAGGGATCGCCGGTATCCCCGTCAGCGTGGCTTCGACTGACGGGGGCGAACCGTTATCAGGCGCGATGAGGTGGTTGGCGCTGTCCTTTCTGCTGTTGTTGTGTGGTGGCTGGGGGTGTTAGCTGCTGTCGGG
>NZ_KV788175.1:0-610 GCF_001807205.1 Corynebacterium sp. HMSC05D03
CTTCGCGTCCACTACACAGTATCTGACACAACACCAGCAACCAGACACAAACAGTTGCTCCGCGTGTTTGTCGGTGGCCTATAGCAGCAGGGAAACGCCCGGACCCATTCCGAACCCGGAAGCTAAGCCTGCTAACGCTGATGGTACTGCAACCGGGAGGTTGTGGGAGAGTAAGAAACCGCCGACACCAAACAAAACAAACAACTCAATACAACAATAAGAGACCGTTGAAACACCACTACTGTTTCAACGGTCTCTCCCTTTTCGTTTTGCGGTTTTCACCGTCCCCCCACAACAACAAAAGAGGGGGCGGGCCCAGCATTAACCCGTTGATGGCACCTTTAAACCATCTACGGTGCTGCGCTAGCAGCCGACTGAACCCCACGTCCAAAGACACCCAAAAGTACAGACCCGAAAGTACAGGTAGGGGCCTGCGCTCTTTACGTGCTGCTGCACCTAAGCCTCTAAGAGGCAGCCGTGAGGCGGCAGACTGCCTCCCGGATGACCTCAGGGCGCTTGCAGAAAGCAAAGCGCACCTTGCACTTCCACGGTTCCGGGTTGTCCGTGAAAGCGGCTAGCGGGATGGCGGCCACGCCCTTCGTTTCGGGCA
>NZ_KV788175.1:630-14340 GCF_001807205.1 Corynebacterium sp. HMSC05D03
CACATCGGCAACCACATAGTAAGTGCCGCCGGTGCCATACAGGTGGAAGCTCGGCTGCTCTAGCGCGCGCCAAGGATTGTGTCCAGGAAGATGGTGAGGCTCTAGCGCGGCCGCAGTTAGTTAGGCAGTTAGTTAGGCAGGTCGCGCGGTGGAGCTTAGCGGGTCTTAGTGGGCTAGATGCCCTAGATCCCCAACACCGATTTTGCGATGAAGAAGTAGATAATCAAGCCCGTCGCGTCACAGAACGTGGAGATGAACGGGTTAGAAAACACAGCAGGGTCCGCACCAACCGTCTTGGCCACAATCGGCATGAGGCCGCCAACGGTCGCTGACATCGAGCAAATAAGAAACAGGGTGGAGCCGATCACGATACCGATATCGAGGCCGTAGACCACCGTCGCCAAGACGAGACCAGCCAGTCCGAGTACGGCGCCGAGCAGCATTCCGACGCGCAGCTCGCGCCACATTACGGAAAGGAGGTCGCGCGTTCGGACGTCGCCAAGCGCGAGCGCACGGGTCACTGTAGTAGCCGCTTGGTTTCCTGTATTGCCGCCCGTGCCAGTGAGGAGGGGAATAAACAGAGAAAGTACGACCGCCTTGGCCAGGGTGTCCTCGAAGGAATCGAGAACCCGCACGGTCAACAGCGCTGACACAGCGAGCACGAGCAGCCAGAGAATGCGGGAGCGAACGAGCTTGAGCAACGGCGTCGACAAGTAAGGCTGCTGGAGCGCTTCCGTACCACCGGAACGAGCCGAGTCCTCGCTGTCCGCTTCCTCCATGATGTCCGTGGCATCGTCCCACGTAAGAAGACCAACGAGGCGGTGGGAATCATCCACAATCGGCAGCGCCAGCATATCGAGGGGCAAGAACCACCGTACGGTTTCTTCGGCGTCAGCAGTCGCACGCGCATAAACCGGTTCCTTCATGATGTCCTCAATGAGCACGCCTCGCTTCGCGGTGAAGAGATCGCGCAGGCTTACGACGCCCACCAGGCGACGGTCCTTGCGCGTCACCGGAACGGTATAGATGGTCTCCAGTTCATCGGCGGTATCGCGTAGTGTGCGCAGGGCATCTTCCATGCTCATTTCCGGGTGAATGTCGGGCACTTCGGGCGACATACGACGGCCGACGGAGCCCTTCGTGTAGCCAAGGATCACTCCGGTGACATCGCGCTGCGTCTGGGTGAGTGAGCGGAGGAGGCGATCCGCAATCTCGGCGGGCAGCTCATCCAAGAGCGCCACTCGGTCTTCGGGATCCAACTCGTCGAAGAATTCATAAACATCGGCATTCCCCAGCTCATCAATGATGTCCGCCTGGTGCTTTGCATCGAGCGCATCAAAGACCGCGATGGACTTTTCCCGTGGCAGCAGGCGGAGGGCTAGCGCAGCGCGGAGCGCATTCTGGCGCTCTACAATCGCGATGAGCTCTTGACGGGGAACGCGAGCTAAGAGTTCCTGGAGGCGAGGGGCCTTTTTAGGATCAATAGCGTCTTCTTGCTTCAGCCATGCCTCTACGGTCTCGCTGGCCTGTTCAATAGTTTCTGCCATCGCTTCGCCTTTCCACTCGACGTCAACCTCCTCAGACTACGCTATGCAGCGCTGCACGGCCTTTTCGCAGATGTACTATTGCGACATGCTTTCCCTCTACCGTGAATTTTCGGACCATGACGTTGTTAAAACGATACTGAGCTTCGAAGAAACAGAGTTTCTCTTCGTCGTGGCAGCCGCGCCGAAGAAATCGGTGAGTGATGATCCTTATGCTGAGGACAAAACGCACATTCAGCTCATGAGCTTGCCTGGAGTTGCTTTAAAGCTGTTGCCGGAAGGCGAGCTGATTACTGGCGACATCGCAGTGCGCTATCCGCAGCTCTTCCAGACAGTCGCAGGAAAAACGCTGTGGGATCCGCGTGAAATTACAGAACTTGAGCCTTTCAGGGTGTTTCATGCTCGGGGTAGCCACCACTTCCACGAGAGGAGCAAAGAGCACTATGTCGATATCTGGGAGATTCTTCCAGATGTAGCCGATGCAGCCATGGAGCAGCTTCTTGCCCGGATTGACGTTCCGGTAGGGCTTGATTCCACATTCGGTCCGTTGGTGCTCGACCGCTGTACAGACACATTCGAAGGTAGAGCAGAAGAACTCGGAATTGATATCAGCATCGTGTATGAAGGGGAGGAGCTTCTTCTCGCGGAGAGTACGAATCTCAAGCGAAAATTCAAGGCACCGCTCTCTGTGATCAACAAGGTGCTCAGTTCCGAGTTCCTCGAGGAGACCCAGCGCTTTGCTGCTGCAAAGGCCCTCCGAGCCGCCAACCGTTGGCGCCACGACGTCGCCGTGTCCGAGGGCAACAGCGTCCCGGCGCCGGAACTTACTACCAGCGACGTATACGCCAAACTTACTCTCGTTGCCGTTGAGGTTCCTCAACGTGGCAACCTCAGCGTCGAGTTTGATGATGGCTATCTTTTTGGCGGTCACCCCGTAACAGTGAAGGTAAGACGCAACGGTAAGCCTGCATCCCTTGAGCTCGACGCTTAGTACTGTTCACGCATCCGCGTGAGGACGTTGTGGGCCGAAATCAGGCACATGGGCACGCCCACGCCCGGGACCGTGGTGCCACCGGCGTAGTACAGGTTGGGCAGCTTACGGGATTGGTTCCGGCCCCGGAAGAATGCGGACTGGCGCAGCGTATGGGCAGGGCCCACGGCGCCGCCGGACCAGGAATTGTACTGCTCGGCAAAGTCGGCGGGGCCGAGCGTGCGCTTGACGACGACCCTCTCCTCCAGATCCTCAATCCCCATCCAGGACCCCAGCTGCGCCACGGCAGCACGGGCGATGGCGCTAACGCGGGGAGATTCCGCAGCGCCGTAGGCATCGCCATGGCCATAGGATTCTTCTGCCGGAACGGGAATGAGGATGAAGAGATTCTCGTAGCCTTCCGGAGCCACACTGGAATCGGTGGCAGAGGTTTTTGAAACATAGATCGACTCCGAGGCACCCAACGGCCGCAACGGCTCAGGGCCGTGGTAGACGGCCCTAAAATCGGGGGTCCAGTCTGTGCTGAATAGCAGCGTATGGTGTGCCAGCTGCGGAAGGGCCCCCTTCACACCGAGGAAGACTAAGACGGTGCCCAGGCCAGGGTCACGGTGGGCAAAGTAGCGTTCCGGGTACGTTTGCAGGTCCGTGGGAAGCAGAGCGGTTTCTGTGTGGTGCAGGTCTGCGGCGGAGACGATGGCGTCGGCGGGGATCATGCGGCCGTCGTCAAGCGTGACGCCCGTCGCGCGCCCGTGCGCGTGGTTGATTGCTACCACCGCTGTGCCAAGCTCGAAGGTGGCGCCGGCTGCTTGCCTCGCGATAGCGTCGACAACAGCCGCGAAGCCTCCTAAGGGGTAGCGCACGCCCTCCACCAGGTCGGTGTGGCTCATCAAGGAATACAGTGCCGGCGCGGCCTGTGGTTCGGTGGAGAGAAACACCGCGGGGTAAGTCAGGACCTGGCGCAGGCGGTAATCCTTAAACTGGGCGGCCACCAGCGTATCTAGTGAGCGAGTCAGCAGCAGCGCGAGCGAGCCCAGCCGGGTGAGGACGTCTTTGTTGAGAAGCTGCGTGGGGCGGGAGAAGGTGGTGTATAAGAAGTTGCGCAGGGCAATGGCGTATACGTCGGAGGCCCGGGAGAGATACGCGCGCACCTTGTCGCCAGCGCCCGGCTCCAAGGATTCAAAAAGCTCTGCTACGTTATCCACGCCCGTTTCTATATCGAGGGCCGCGCCGTCTTCGTTGATAACACGGTAGGCAGGGGAGAGGTCCACTAGGTCCAGCTCGCGCTCGGTACTGGTGCCGCAGGCGCGGAAAAACTCATCGAAGGCCTCCGGCATGAGGTACCACGAGGGGCCGGTATCGAAGCGGAAGCCATCCACGGCCAGGCTTCCCGCGCGTCCACCAACGCTGCGTTGCTTGTCGACGACCGTCACCCGCATCCCCTCCCGCAACAGCAAGGCAGCGGAGGCTAGGCCTGCAATACCAGCGCCGATGACAACAACATGTTTGCTCATGTTCTTTAACCTTTATTCCGTGCCGCGTGCGCTGCAGCGCGGCTGATGAGGACAGCTTTCCGCGCAGCGGGCACACTGACGCGGGTAGTCATGATCTCATGCGCAGGAGTGGCCTCGAGGAGATCCGTAAGCTCCGTGAAAAGAGCCGCCGCTGCGGCTACCCCCACCCTGGAGCCAAAGGGAAGCAGGTCCATGGCCGTGCGGGCATGGGCTAAGTCTTCGCGGATATCAGAAATGATCGCGGCCTTCGTTTCCTCATCGAGTTTGTCTGGCTCACGCAGCGTAGGAAAATAAGCGCGGCCCAGCTCAGTAGAGTCTTCGTGCAGGTCCCGCAAAAAGTTGATCTTCTGAAACGCGGCACCCAGGCGCTCCGCTCCTTCTTCGACGCCGTCAGGCCGAGGTGCACCGGCATAAAAAGTATCCAGGCATAGCAGCCCAATGACTTCTGCAGAGCCCCGAACATAGGTCTTAAAAGACTCCGCTGTGTGGGAGGTGCGCGTGAGGTCACAACGCATGGAGGCAAAGAACTCTGCAATGTGTTCGTCCTGGAACCCGCAGCGCCGCGCGGACAGCGCGTAGGCGTGCACGACCGGGTCGGCGTGAAAACGTTGGGAGGGGGCGTTGCGGACGGTGGTTTCGTAGGCGTCGAGAAGCGCGGCCGCGTCGTGGGGATCGAGTCCCGCGTCGACGATCTCATCGGCCGTGCGCACCATGGCATATAAATTTCGGATGTCCATGCGCACTCGCGGCTGAAGAAGCCGTGTGGCCAGGGAAAAACTGGTGGAGTAGTGGCGCATGATCTGAGCCGCGGATGCTTCGGCACAGCGGTCATAATGTTCCAGAGCGGAAAGAGATGTGCGCATGGGGCATATTTTAGACCACACGCGTCACACATTTAACCCGAGGCAAGATAGGGTAGTGACGTTACTTTCCCCATCTATAAGGAGAACACGTCCATGACCACCCCAACGATGACTGCTGCGGCTCGCGCCGTTGACCTGTTCAAACAATACGGTCAGGGAGACACCGCAGTCACCGCGTTGGACCACGTCGACGTTGAGTTCGCGCGCAACACCTTCACCGCCATCATGGGCCCGTCGGGCTCCGGCAAATCCACCCTCATGCACACCATGGCGGGGCTCGATTCGGCGACGTCCGGTTCGGCCTTCATCGGTGACACCGATATGTCGCAGCTCAGTGACAAGGATATTACGGCCCTGCGCCGCGACCGACTGGGCTTCATCTTTCAGTCCTTCAACCTGGTGCCCACGCTGACTGCGGCAGAAAACATCACGCTGCCCACCGATATCGCTGGCCACAAGGTGGATAAAGAGTGGTTCGATGAGGTCACTTCCCGCCTAGGCTTGTCCGAGCGCTTGAATCACCGCCCAGCAGAGCTCTCCGGCGGCCAGCAACAGCGCGTGGCCTGCGCGCGGGCCCTGGTTTCGCGCCCCGAGATCATCTTCGGCGATGAGCCGACCGGCAACCTGGATTCGAACTCCTCCGCCGAGGTGCTCGACATTTTGCGCACCGCCGTGGACAAGGATGGTCAGACCGTCGTTATCGTCACGCACGATGCCAAGGCAGCCTCTTACGCAGACCGCGTGGTTTTCCTTGCTGATGGGCGCCTCGTGAATGAACTCACCAACCCAACCATGGAGTCCATCCACGCCGTGATGGCAGAAATCGAGGGCTAGAACATGGCCACAAAGAACACCATGCGCACGGTGTCCGTGCGCAACATTCTCGCTCATAAGCTGCGTCTTGCCCTGACCCTGCTGGCGGTGGTGCTCGGCACCGCGTTCATCTCGGGCTCCTTCATGTTCACCAATTCGCTCTCGAGCACCTTCGACTCCGCGGTATCTACCGCGTTTACGGGCGTGGATGCGGCCGTGAGCCAGAAGGAGGGCGGCCCCAACCTCGATCAGAAGATGCGCGATGACATCGCCGCCGACCCCGATGTGCGCGCGGTGAATATGCAAAGCAGCCAGACGGTCGTGGTGGCAAACAAGGACGCCGAGGCCTTTCAAACCGGTGGGGGCACCTCCAGCGTGCAGCCCTACTACCCGGAGGAGCAGTCCGTCGGTGAGCCTGCCACGCTTGTCGAAGGCTCTGAGCCGAACGGGACCGGCGAAGTCCTCATTAATGATTCCGCCGCTGAAGAGTTCGGTATCCACGTCGGCGATACTCTCCTCGTGGTCCACCCGGACCAGCGTGATGAGGTGAAGGTCGTGGGCGTCGTCAAGCCTGCGGTGGACCAAGGCCCCAGCCTGACCTTGCTCATGGGCCACGAGGCCTTCGTCGAGCGCTATGGCAATTCTGCCCAGTTGAAGGTCGCGGCGGCCGAGGGCGTCGACGCCGATGCCCTCGTGGAGCACCTCAATGAAACCTTCGAGGTCAAGGCGGAATCCGGGCAGAAGCTGGCCGATGAGCTTTCGGATCAGATTTCCTCTGCCCTGAAATTCGTCAACTACTTCCTTATCGCTTTCGGCCTCATCGCGCTGTTGGTGGGCACGTTTATCATTGCGAATACCTTCTCGATGATCGTGGCTCAGCGCACCAAGGAGTTCGCACTCCTGCGTGCACTCGGCGCCTCCCGTGGGCAGATTACGCGCTCGGTGGTCACAGAGGCCTTCATCGTGGGCCTTGTGGGCTCTGCCGTGGGCGTGATCGCCGGCATGGGCCTGGTGGCACTCATCAAGGCAGTTTTTGAAGCCAAGGACATGCCCATGGGCGGCGGTCTGGGCCTGAGCGTTAGCGCAGTCGTCGTGCCGTTGCTTTTGGGTGCCGTGGTCACCATCATTTCCGCGTGGGCGCCGGCGCGCCGGGCGGGTGCGGTGAAACCCGTGGAGGCCATGCGCACCACCGAGTCTGCGGCTGGTTCTTCGTTGCTCGTGCGCAGCGTGCTGGGCGGGCTGCTGCTGGTTGTAGGCATCATCTTCGCGCTTGTCGGAGTGTTTGTTGATGCCTCCACAGGCATCCGCGCCTCCCTCGTGGGCCTCGGTGCGCTCAACCTAATCCTTGGTTTCTTCCTTGCCGGCCCGGCCATCTCCCTGCCTATCGTTCCGGGGATCGGCCGCGTGGTTGGCGCGCCCTTTGGTGCGGTGGGCAAGCTGGCGTCGACGAATTCGGCGCGTAACCCGCGCCGAACCGCGGCTACCGCGTTCGCTCTCATGCTGGGCGTGGCGCTGGTGACCTCGATCGGCATGTTGGGTGCGACGATGAAAGCCTCGGTTGCCGATGCCGTCGAACAGGATGCCCACGCGGACTTCTTGCTGTCCGGTCCGACGTCCGGAAACTTCCCGACGCCGAACGAGACGGCGCAGCGTGCCCGCGATACCGAGGGCGCTGGCCAGGTCGTAGCGATGAGTACTGCGCCACTACAGGTGGATGGCCAGGCTTCGATAAATTATGGCCCGGAAATGTTGATAAGCCAGGTCATCGATGGCAACGCCGATGACATCCTCAACCTCACCGTGGTCGAAGGCGCCGTGAACACGGGCGAGGAGCCTGGCTTCATCGCCGAGGCCGGCTTGGCTGCGGAGCAGGGTTGGGAAGTCGGTCAGTCCTATGAGCTGGCTGGCCCGGATCCCTCCCGCACCGCGCAGGTGAAGCTCCTCGGCACGTATGAGCATTTTGAGATGCTTTCGGGTCTGGCCGTGTCCAAGTCCGCGGCGGAGGACGTTGTTGACCCCGGCAGTCTCGACGTCATGGTGGTCTCCGTGAACGCGGAAGAGGGCTATGACAAGGAGAAACTGCGCGCCAACCTGGAGAAGTCCGTCAAAGACCTCGTCGTGGTGCAGGTGCGCACCAGTGAGGAATACGCCGGCGAGGCTGCCGGCATGATTGACCAGATGCTCACGATTCTCTATGCGCTACTGGCTTTGGCCGTGGTCATTGCGGTCTTGGGTATTGTCAATACCCTCACGCTGGGTGTGATCGAACGCCGACAAGAAATCGGCATGCTGCGCGCGGTGGGTACCCAGCGCCGCCAGATCCGCACGATGATCACCGTGGAATCGGTACAGATTGCCCTCTTCGGTGCGCTCATGGGCATCCTCATGGGCCTGGGGATGGGGTGGTCCTTCATCTCCGTGCTTTCCGACGAAGGCCTCGATACCGCGACGGTTCCGTGGTTGATGCTCGCGGTCATGTTCGTGGGCTCCGGAATCGTCGGTGTGCTGGCAGCGCTATGGCCAGCGCAGCGCGCGGCACAGACCCCACCGTTGGACGCCATCGCTGACTAGTACAGCCTGTGGCCGCACAAGGGCGTGCGAGGTAGGTTAGGCGAGAAGCGAACCTACCCACGCTCCGCGCCAGGCCACCACGATTCCCAGGCCGATGGTCCAGAAGAGATAACGCGCCAAGCGCCACCAGCGCTTGGCCTTTATCATTTCTCCCAGTTCCTTGGCCAGCGTGGACCACGTGGATAGCCCGCCGGCGAGTCCGGCTGCTAGCAGGGGGAGAAAATACTCAGGGGTGTGGGCATGCGTGGCATAGCCGTAGGCCACGCCCGCCACGGCTGCGCCAATGAGGTTGGCGGCAAAGGTACATGTGGGGGAAGGCAGCACACGAGTGAGCAGGTAGCGCCCGCAGCCACCGACAAAGCCACCGGCGAGTACGGCCAGGATGGAGAGAATCATGCGTGCCTCCGATCCTGCAGGCGGTCACCCATGAGGTAGGCCGCGGTGCAACCGACGACCGTCGCCAGCACGTAGGCCCCCGCCTGCGCCGGGCCGAAGCCGGAGGTGAGAAAAGCAAAAGCGGCAAAGCTGGTGAAGCCGCCTAAGAAACCTGTGCCCCAGAATGCCGGAGGCTTGGCATAGCCCATAACAGCGCTGCCGAGAACGTTGATGAGCAGCAGCGGCAGCGCGCCACCCCCGAGAAGCGAAGAAAGGCCAAAGCGGGCCAGCGCCCCGAGCGCGGTTCCGCAGCCCACAAGAAGGATCTGTGGCATAGGCACCATCCTAATTGGGATGCGAAACCAGCGTGAAGCAGGCAAGCTTAGGGTGTATCCACATCCCCAAGGAGGAATCCCACCATGGCACACGAGCGCGCCGGCCAACCAGCCCAGCCTTCCGATCTCATTGACATCGCAGAGCTAGTCACCGCGTATTACACCCGCACCCCCGACGCTGATAACCCCGATCAGCAGGTTTCCTTCGGCACCTCCGGGCACCGCGGCTCCGCTTTAGATACCGCCTTCAACGAGGCCCACATTCTGGCGATTACCCAGGCCATCGTGGACTACCGTGCCGAGCAGGGCACCACGGGCGCCATTTTCATTGGCCGCGATACTCATGCCCTGTCCGAGCCCGCCATGGTCTCTGCCCTCGAGGTCCTCTTAGCTAATGAGCTGGAGGTCCGCGTGGATGACCGTGGCCGTTATACCCCAACTCCGGCCGTCTCCCACGCCATCCTGACCAACCCGGGCACCGACGGCATCGTGATTACCCCGTCTCATAACCCGCCGCGCGATGGCGGATTCAAGTACAACCCGCCAACGGGCGGCCCGGCGGATACCGATGCCACCGACTGGATCGCCGCCAAGGCCAACGACTATCTGCGCGCCGGGCTCGAGGGCGTGAAACGCGTGGCGGTTGACGGCGTGCTGGATGAGCGCTGCGTGAAGCACAACTACGTGGACAACTACGTTGCGGACCTGGCGAACGTCGTGGACATGAAAGCCATCAAGAACGCCGGCGTGCGCATCGGAGCGGATCCCATGGGCGGGGCCTCGGTGGACTACTGGGCGGCCATCGCCGAGCATTACGAACTCAACATGACGGTGGTGAACCCCGAGGTAGACGGCACTTTCCGCTTCATGACGTTGGATACCGACGGCAAGATCCGCATGGACTGTTCCTCCCCGGATGCCATGGCGTCACTGGTGGATAACCGTTCCAAGTACGACCTGGCCACGGGCAACGACGCCGACGCGGACCGCCACGGCATCGTCACCCCGGATGCGGGCCTGATGAACCCGAACCACTACCTGGCTGTGGCCATCGAGTACCTGTTTAGCCACCGCCCCCAGTGGGGCAACGCCGGGGTGGGCAAGACCTTGGTCTCATCCTCGATGATTGATCGCGTCGTGGCCAGCTTGGGCCGTGAGCTCGTTGAGGTGCCGGTGGGCTTCAAGTGGTTTGTGCCGGGGCTTGTCGACGGCTCCCTGGGCTTCGGCGGTGAAGAATCCGCCGGCGCTTCCTTCCTGCGCTTCGACGGTACGGTGTGGTCCACCGACAAGGATGGCATCATCATGGATCTTTTGGCCGCCGAGATCCTGGCGGTGACGGGCAAGACTCCGTCCCAGCGCTACGCGGAGCTGGCAGAGGAATATGGTGCACCGGCCTACGCGCGTACCGACGCCCCAGCTAACCGTGAGCAGAAGGCAATCCTGAAGAAGCTCTCCCCGGAGCAGGTCACGGCCACTGAGCTGGCGGGTGAGGAGATTCTCGCTAAGCTCACCGAAGCGCCGGGCAACGGCGCGGCGATCGGTGGCCTCAAGGTGAGGACTGAGAACGCGTGGTTTGCCGCGCGCCCGTCCGGCACGGAGGATAAGTACAAGATTTACGCTGAGAGCTTCCGTGGCGAAGAACACCTCAAGCAGGTGCAGCAGGAGGCGCAAGCGCTGGTGTCACAGGTTCTGGGAGGCTAACTTCAGGGCTAGGCTAATGGATTATGACAGCCACACAACGCGCCTCGGTGCTTGACCTGGCCAGCGCGCTCGCCCGATTCGGTATGGCCGCCGTGTGGATTATCGCCGGCATACAGAAACTAGACGCCCGGATGGAGATGGCACAGGCCATCCGGGCCTATGGCATCTTCACCCCGGAATGGTCCGAGTACTTGGCCTACCTCATTGCACCGCTTGAAATTGTAGGAGGGCTGCTGCTGTTGCTGGGCCTGTTCTTGAGGGAGGCGTCGGCAGTCGCTGCGGTGGTCCTAGTCCTGTTCATGGTGGGCATTTCTCAGGCGTGGGCGCGTGGGTTAGTCATCGATTGTGGGTGTTTTGGCTATGACCCCAACGACGTGAGCCAAGGTATGAACTACGCGCTGACGCTGCTTCGCGACGCCTTCTTCCTCATCCTCACCGCGTGGACGATCTGGCGTCCATATCGTCGTTACGCTCTCCACCCGTAACTTGTTAGGCTAATCCCGTGTTTAAAAATAAGATCAGCGCAACGCTCGTGCTGGACGTTATCAGTGCGTTTGCGCGATTTTATATGGCCTATGTGTGGATTAAAGCGGGAGCGTCGAAGCTGTCGGACCAGCTCGCGGTATCGCAAAGCATCAAGGCATATGAAATCTTTACCCCAGAGTGGTCCCACTATTTGTCCTATCTGATTGGCCCGCTTGAAGTGTGCGGCGGCCTGTTGCTCCTGCTGGGGCTGTTCCTGCGTCAATCGGCGTGGGTGGGGCAGATTGTCCTCGTTCTGTTCATGATCGGCATCGCGCAGGCATGGGCGCGGGGACTCGGGATTGACTGCGGGTGTTTCTCCGTTAGCCCTGATGAGGACGCGCAAGTGATGAACTACATGATGACACTGCTGCGTGATGTCTTCTATTCTGTCTTAATGGTGTGGACGATCAAGCGTCCTTTCACCAAGTTTGCATTGCACCCTTAACAACGGTGTGTAGACTTTCCATCTATTCGAAATAACGTCATCAAAGGCAAGGTTGTTCAATGAGTACAGTCAAAGACCCCAACTCCAAGAGTAATAGTGGATTCGTCTGGGGCCTCGCTGTTCTGCTGGTCATTATCGCTGTGGTAATCGGCTACATCGTTTATCAGGGGCGGGGTGCAAAGACCGATGAGCTGAAGGATTATCCCGTTGAGCCAGTCTCTATGGAGATGAGCTTTGCGGACAACGCGGTGACGCTCAAGGCGCCGGATGCCCCCAAGGACGCTACCGAGGTAGACCTGTATGAGGACTTCTCCTGCCCGCACTGTGGCGACCTGGCGAAGGAGACCGACGGACAGATGAAGGACGCTATTGATGCGGGTGAGCTCATCGTGCACGTGCGTACCTTGAACTTCCTCGATGGCAGCCCGAACGGACTGGAGAGCATCAAGTCCAACACGGGACACTCCTCCAAGACTGCGGCTGCGATGGAGCAGGTGGCAAAGTCCGGTGACGCCACGCTGTACTGGAACCTGCGTAAGTACCTCATGGAGAACCAGTCCAAGCTGGCCAACCAGTGGGAAATGAAGGATTTCGCTGATGCTGCGCAGATCCTGGGTGCCGATGAGGCCACGGTGAAGGCCATCAAGGAAGCCAAGGTTGGTGAAGGTAACCCGGTGGTGACCTCGAACTACGAAAAGCTTGAAAAGGAAACCGGTAGCGTGTCCTCGCCGCGCATCATCAAGGATGGCAAGGATATCCCGGAGGATGATAAGACCTCCATCATGGAATGGGTCAACATCGTTACTGAGAAGTAAATTTAGCGCCCCAACTCGCGATTTGGTGAGTGAATAGGGAGACGATATATTGATACGAGTTGCAATCACAAAGGTTGCACCTCGTATGAGGGGCTATGGCGCAGTTGGTAGCGCACCACACTGGCAGTGTGGGGGTCACGGGTTCGAATCCCGTTAGCTCCACTTTAAAATTCAATATTGCCTTGGGGCTATGGCGCAGTTGGTAGCGCACCACACTGGCAGTGTGGGGGTCACGGGTTCGAATCCCGTTAGCTCCACCATCGGCCGTCTCTTTCGCAGAGGCGGCCTTTTTCTATGCTGGGGAGCATGGATGTTTACACAAAGTCAGTAGCACGAGCCGATCAAGCCGGGGCGGAGGCTGCGGGCCTGCGCTGGTTAGCAGCCGCACGAAAGGACGTTGTGGTGGAAGTTGCGGGGCTAACGGATTCGACGATTAGTACGCGTCGAGTAGCGCAGGCGCGACCGAGTGCTGCTGCAGCGCGGGCGTTTGGTGAAGCGCTGCGGCAGGTTCATCAGGCAGGCGCCCCAGCTTTCGGCGCACCGCCAGAGGGGTGGGAAGGTGCGAACTTCATTGGACGCGTGGAACAACCCTGCGAACCATGTGAATCCTGGGGTGAGTTCTACGCAGAACAGCGGGTGGTGCCATTTATAGAAGGACTTCCGGAGGGGCTGCGGGACAGCGTATATATGGCGGCCGAAGCTATAGCCGCCGTGGACTGGGACATCGAGCCTGCACGAATTCATGGTGATTTATGGGCAGGAAATGTTTTGTTCCAGGAGAACACGGCGGTCATGATTGACCCTGCAGCGCACGGCGGACATCCGTGGACGGATTTGGCCATGCTGGAACTGTTCGGAACGCCCTACTATGACGAGATACTGCGGGGCTATGGGGCGGGTGAGGAGTACCGGAAGTGGGTGCCGATGCATCAGTTGCACCCACTTGCGGTTCACTCGATGACGCATGGTCCGGCTTACTATGCTCCGCTTGAGCAGGCTGCGCGTGCCACCCTTGAGGCATTGCGATGAGCGCGTGATCGCTCGAAGATTCTGCCGGGGTTGAAAGGAAAGGGGCTCTGGACGCGCTTTGCGGGCTCCAGCATTTCCGTGGCGCTCGACAGCTAGCCCGTCAACACTGGTTTGGTCGGTGGGTTCGCCTTTAAGGGCTTAAGAATCCCCGTTGCTCTTGCTGCTTCCGGCAGCACGTGAAGCCGGACTTGG
>NZ_KV788176.1:0-1519 GCF_001807205.1 Corynebacterium sp. HMSC05D03
GAGTGTGTGTGTTTGTTTTGGTCTATTAGTACCAGTAGCCTTCACACCTTGCGGTGCGTCCAGGTCTGGCCTATCAACCCCATCGTCTGTGGGGGACCTCAAATACGAAACCTCATCTTAAAACAGGCTTCCCGCTTAGATGCTTTCAGCGGTTATCCCTTCCGTACGTAGCCAACCAGCGATGCTCCTGGCGGAACAACTGGCACACTAGAGGTACGTCCGTCCCGGTCCTCTCGTACTAGGGACAGCCTTCTTCAAGTTTCAACGCGCGCGGCGGATAGAGACCGAACTGTCTCACGACGTTCTGAACCCAGCTCGCGTGCCGCTTTAATGGGCGAACAGCCCAACCCTTGGGACCTACTCCAGCCCCAGGATGCGACGAGCCGACATCGAGGTGCCAAACCATCCCGTCGATATGGACTCTTGGGGAAGATCAGCCTGTTATCCCCGGGGTACCTTTTATCCGTTGAGCGACACCACATCCACAAGTAGGTGCCGGATCACTAGTCCCGACTTTCGTCCCTGTTCGACATGTCTGTCTCACAGTCAAGCTCCCTTGTGCACTTACACTCACCACCTGATTGCCAACCAGGCTGAGGGAACCTTTGGGCGCCTCCGTTACATTTTGGGAGGCAACCGCCCCAGTTAAACTACCCACCAGGCACTGTCCCCAACCCAGATCATGGGCCAAGGTTAGACATCCAATCCGATCAGAGTGGTATTTCAACAACGACTCCACAACCACTAGCGTGGCCGCTTCATAGTCTCCCACCTATCCTACACAAACCGAACCGAACACCAATACCAAGCTATAGTGAAGGTCCCGGGGTCTTTTCGTCCTGCCGCGCGTAACGAGCATCTTTACTCGTAGTGCAATTTCACCGGGCCTGTGGTTGAGACAGCAGAGAAGTCGTTACGCCATTCGTGCAGGTCGGAACTTACCCGACAAGGAATTTCGCTACCTTAGGATGGTTATAGTTACCACCGCCGTTTACTGGGGCTTAAATTCTCAGCTTCGCAGCCAAAAGACTACTAACCGGTCCTCTTAACCTTCCAGCACCGGGCAGGCGTCAGTCCATATACATCAACTTCACGTCTTCGCATGGACCTGTGTTTTTGATAAACAGTCGCTTCCCTCTATTCTCTGCGACCCCACAACCCACCACACTCGCAAAGAGTGCTTAAGTCGTGTGGTCCCCCTTCTCCCGAAGTTACGGGGGCATTTTGCCGAGTTCCTTAACCACAGTTCACCCGAACGCCTTAGTATTTTCAACCTGACCACCTGTGTCGGTTTAGGGTACGGGCCATACATCCACATCGCTAGAGGCTTTTCTCGACAGTACTAGATCACCAACTTCACCCACACTTGGGCTACGCATCACGCCTCAGGTTTAACGGTGTGCGGATTTACCTACACACCACCTCACACGCTTACACCAACAATCCATTAAGCGGCATGGCTACTACACTGTGTCACCCCATCACTTGAACCACACATCAGGCCCCACGACATCAACAA
>NZ_KV788177.1:0-215244 GCF_001807205.1 Corynebacterium sp. HMSC05D03
AGCGGGGGCAGGATTCGAACCTACGACCTCTGGGTTATGAGCCCAGCGAGCTACCGAGCTGCTCCACCCCGCGTCGAGATGTACTTCCAAACATCAAGCGCTCTGCACACTGTCCCGTGTGCTGGCGACGGATGTAACTATACAGACACCTTGGCGCCTACCCAAATCCCCTGGGCAGGCGCCATTTCATAGGTGAGGCGCCGAGTTTTCGCCGGCACCTATCCGGACTTACTGAGACTGCAGGGAGCGGTAGTCCTCCACTGCCTTATCGAGCTCGTCCAGGGCCTTGCCATACTCCTCAAAGGAGCCGTTCTTGGCCTTGTCTACACCATCGAGAGCCTTGTTGATGGCGTCGATAGCCTCACCCTCGTCAGATGCCTTCGGAGCGGAGGCCGGTGCGGAAGACTCAGAGTCCTTCTCTTCGTCCTTCTTATCGGCGGCATTGGCCTCCTCGTCATCCTTCTCCGTCTGCTTACCGGAGTCACCCTCAATTTCGGTGATGTCCTGGGCGGCCTTCGGGTCGATGCCGACCTGCTCTAGGGCCTCACCAATCGTCGGCGCATAGCCCACCCGCCCCTTGTAGGACACCAGCACGCGCAGCAGCTTCGGGAACGCAGACTCCTGGCCCTTGCGCTGCGAGTAGATCGGCTCCAAGTAGAGGATCTCTCCCCCACCCACTGGCAGGGCCAGCAGGTTACCGTTCTTCAGGTCATTCGAGCCCTGCCACAGTGTGCGGTCACGAGCCACCTGATCAGAAGACATCATGGCGTCCTGCGCCTGCTTAGGGCCTTGGGTCTGGGTATTCGTCGGCAGCACGCGCACGGTGATATCACCGTAGGTCTCCGGATCAGAAGACACCGCCATGTGTGCAGAGAGGAACTGACGGTTCAGACCGCGGTAGGAGGTGATGAGTTGGAAGCTCGGCTTGTTGGCCTCCGGGTCGGAAGCCAGCACGTAGTACGGCGGCTGGTTCAGCCCCTGGGATTCACCGGCAGTCGGATCCTCCGGCACGGACCAGAAGGCGTCGTTGTTGAAGAAGACGCCCGGGTCATCTACGTGGTACTTGGCCAGCAGGTTGCGCTGCACCTTGAACATGTCCTCCGGGTAGCGCATGTGCTGACGCAGCTCGTCGGAGATCTCCGACTCGGGCTTGACGACGCCCGGGAAGACACCCTCCCATGCCTTAAGCACGGGGTCTTCGGTGTCGAACTCATAGAGATCGACGGTGCCATCGTAAGCGTCGACAGTCGCCTTCACCGAGTTACGGATATAGCCCACCTGATCGTTGACCAAGCGCTGCGTCGTGCCCGTCGGGTTCTGTGCGTCCTGGGTGGTCTCCGTCAGGGAGGTGCGCTGCGAATACGGCAGGGAATCCAAGGTGGTGTAGCCATCGACAATCCACTTGATGCGGCCGTCGATGACCGCCGGGTAGGTGGAGGAATCCGTCGTCAGCCAGGGAGCAACCTTCTCCACGCGCTCGCGCGGGTCGCGGTCATAGAGCAGCTTGGACTCCGGCCCCACGCGGTCCGAGAGCAGGAAGTTGAGTTCCTGGTACTTCAGCGCAAAGGCAGTGCGGTCAACAATGTTGCCGATGTCGACGCCACCCTTGCCGTCATAGGTGTAGGTGGAGGTATCGGTGTCGTATTCGACGGACTCATCACCCGTCTTGCCCACGATGGCGTAGTCCATCCCATCCTGGGCGCTAGCGATCACCGGGCCGAAGTAGGTTCGCGGCTGGTCCACCTTGATACCGAGGGATTCTTCAGCATTCTGGGTTTCGCCCTCACCCTCGGCGTCCTTGCCCGCCTGGGTCTGCAGGTCCGCCACCGTGAAGATGGGGAAACCACCACGGGCCGAACCGGCATCACGAGCTACCTCATCGACTGTGTTGGCCTGCGCCGCAATGAAACCATTGCCGTGGGTATACACGGTGTGGCGGTTAATCCAGTTCTGCTGGTTCTCCTGCAGCTCGTTCGGGTCCAGCTCGCGGGCTGCGACCACGAAGTCACGGAGTTCGCCGTCGATCTCATAACGATCCATCGCCAGCGTCTCTGGGAAACCGTAGAAGTTCTTTAGCTGCTGCATCTGAGTAAACGTCGGCGCCAAGATGTCCGGGTCCAGCAGGCGCAGGTTGGAGATGGTGGAGTCATCCGAGGCAACCTTGTCATCGGCGACGTCCTCCGCGCCCCAGTTCTCCTCGTAGGTCACCTTGTCGTCTGTGAGGCCATAGGCAAAGCGAGTGGACTCGATGTTGCGGGAGATCGACTCCGCCTCTTTAGCCTGGCGGTTCGGGTTCACGGAGAAGCGTTCCATGATGAGCGGCCAGCCTTGGCCAATGACCAAGGAGGACAGCACCATGAGCACCACAGCAAGGCCGGGGATGCGCAGGTCCTTAATGACCACTGCAGAAAAGATCGCCACGGCCACGAACACGCCGATGATCATGAGGATGATCTTTGCCGGCAGGTAGGCATTGATGTCCGTGTAGGAACCACCCGTAAACAGCGAGTGCTGGTTGTACAGCAACTCGTAGCGCCCCAGCCAGTAGCCAGCCACCTGGAGCAGCATCCAAATGCCACCGGTGACGGCGAGCTGCGTGCGCGCTGCTTTCGACAGCGAACCACGCACGCCTGCGGCGCGATTGCCCAAGCGAATGCCGCCAAGAATGTAGTGCCCCACAAGTGCGATGAGGAAGCACACTGCGACCAGCATGGAAGCAGCGCTGACCAGCATTGACCACACCGGCAAACGGAAAGCGTAGAAGCCAAGGTCGTGGTTGAACTGCGGGTCGGCCACCCCAAAGTCATGAGAATTGAGGAAGAGCATGACGGTCCGCCAGTTGGCTTGCCCCAACAGGCCGGAAACGACGCCGACGAGCACCGGGATGACCTTGAGGAAGACACTCATCGTGCTCTCAATGGACTTGCGGTACTGATAAACGGGGGAATTGAAGTCCGCCATGTCCATCGAGTCACCGCGCCCCCGCCACACAATCAGGCCCGCAACGTACGTAACAGCCGCTGCTACGAGGCCGAAGAGGATGAAGAGGACGATGCGCGTCACCAGGGTCTTGGTGAAGACCCCACGGTACTCAATCGCGCCGAACCACTTCCAATCCGTGTAGAAGCCCACCAACATGGGGCCAATGAACAAGAGGACCGCGATGATGGCGACAACCCACGAGAGAAATTTGGGCGGACGTTTCATCGGGGCGGCGGGTCGGTTGAGTCCGGAAGCCAACTCCAGCTCCAATCAAGTGTCGTGCGAATATAGAGGTATCAAGCTTCTAGTCTAGAGAAGCACTATGACCGTCAACGAACAAGGACGCTTATGAGTTCCCAACCTTCCTCCCAGCCCGCTGTACACCGCGCGCTCAACAAGGCGATGCGCGAGGCCGTGGATTTCATCCACGCCGAAGGCTGGGATGCGCCTCCTACCCTTTTTGCTCTCGTCCCTACTGAGCTGGTGGCCGCCCAGCTTGGGGACGTCGATGACTCCTCTCCCCTCACCCTCGTGGTGCAAGAGTTGCCGGAAGGCATCGAACCGGGATCGGAGCACCTCGCGGACTACGTCTCGCGGCTAGCATGGCCGCGGGAGATCGCCGGCGTCATCCTAGCCCAGGAGATCATGTTTAAGGACACCTCAGACGCCGCGCTTGGCGACGCCCGCCCCGCCCGCCTCTTCTCCGGAGTCCTGCGGGCTACCGCCCTGGACGGAAGCTCCACAGCCGATGCAGAGAGTGTCGACAACGATGGCGCGGAGCTCACCCTGCTGCAATTGCGTCCGACCGAGGAGGAACTAGCGGAGGCCGGCCCCTTCGCAGAAGACGATATCCAATTGCGTGGCGGACCGAATGTGGCACCGGGGGTCATCGCTGCGCTGCGCTACGGGTTGGAGCAAGATCCGGAGGAAATGCTCTAATCGACTAAACTCAGAATGCAGTGGCCATTAGTGCTCAGCTCTCGGGGCTGGGCACGCAATTGATAGAGGAGTCTCTCGTGCGCTTGACATCCCGCTTCACCGCCGCAGCTTCGGCCGTGCTTGCCACCGGCTGCCTGCTCTCCGCATGTGGGAAGGACGATGCCCCCTCCCCTGACCCAGCGCCTGCGAGCGAAACAACCACCGCCGCCGCGGAGAAGACCAGCGCGCCGGCCCCGGCCACGTCCGCCGAGGAATCCGAGACGACCTCTCCTGCCGCCTCTGAGTCTGAGACCAGCTCAGACGCGAAGGATGAATCCTCAGCCCACAGCTCCGCCGACCGCAAAGACAAAGACAAGGACGCCAGCGAGTCCGCGGAGCCCAGCGGGGCGTTTAATGCTTCCGTGGAGCAAGCTTATGAGATCTTCGGCGGGCTCGTACCGGAGGGGATCTTCGCGCAATTCGACCGCTGCGATCCCAATGGCGTGACGGATTCTTTCAACTGCTCTGGCTCGGAGGTAGGCCAGTTCCAGTTCTTCAAGTCCAAGACCAAGGCTTCCCAAACCACCCAGGTGCTCACCGAGCTGCGCAGCTCCCGCGTCATCGAGGACAGCGGCAACCGCGTCGTGGGCTGGTCTATGCTGGGCAACACGGCCATCCTCACCGTCGTTGACAACGATGAGGGCCTTATCATGCAGCAGATGATCTCCACGGACCAGGACGATCCGGAAGAGCGCCTCAAGGAGCTAGGCCTGGTTTAGCGGGCTAGCCTTCGCAGGTCTCGACGGCGTTTCCTTCCGCAAAGTTCTGCATCGCCTCGATGGCATCATCCAGCGTGTGGACCTTAGCCACCACCATGTCTCCGGTATCGCGGCTGACTGCCTCCGCGCAGTTGTCGGCTGGGGCGAGGAAAAGCTCAGCGCCCGCTTCCTGAGCCGCGTGAACCTTGTGGACGATACCGCCGATGGGGCCGACCTCGCCGTCCTCACCTATAGTGCCGGTGCCGGCGACAAACCGGCCGCCGGTGAGATCTTCGCTAGAGAGCTTGTCAATCACCGCCAAGGTAAACATCATGCCGGCCGAGGGGCCGCCGACGTCCTGCAGGTTGTAATCCACCGTGATGTCCTCGGTGGGAACCGAGGTCATAAGGATGCCTAGCAGGGCCACGTCCTCCTGCTCGGGGTGGGAGCCGAGGGTGACCCCGACAGTCTTTTCCTTGCCCTTGCGAACAATGCCTAGCTCCACCTCATCGCCAGGCTGAAGAGCGCGAATCTTCTCTTGCACTTGGCCAGGCTCCGTGACCTTGTCACCGTTGACGGTGGTGATAATGTCGGCGTCGTCAAGCGCGCCTGCTGCGGGGCCGTCATCGAGTACTTGTGCCACCTCGATTCTCACCGGTTTGTCCAGATAGTCCATGGCGGCGACCGTGGCCGCCGACTCGGACTGGGTAAAGGCCTGCTGATTGGCCTCCTGGACCTCCTTATCTGTCTTGCCCTGCGGGATAACAATCTCGATGGGGACGATGGTGTCATCCGTAAATAACCACCGCCCCAGGGCCTGGGCCAGCGTCATGTTGGTGCGCACGGAGACCGTTGTCATGTTGAGCTGCCCCTCCGGCTGGAACGTCTCTGGGGCTTCGACGTTGACGACGGGTTCCCCATCCACCTCGCCCAGGGTATCCACGGTAGGACCTGGCCCCTCGGCGGCATAAGGCACCGACAAGGTGATATCGGTGCCGGGAATGTGGTCGATGCTGAGCAGGGCTCCCGTCAGCACCACCGGGATGGCTCCCCACGTCAAAGTGGACAAGCGGCGGGTTCGGGGGTTCTGCGGAGTTTTCACGGAGGATCAGCCTACAGCCTTGTGGAGCTTGTTCGCTCTCAGCGTTGCCGTGGTCCTAGAATCCGCGCTAGGAAACCTAGTAGATTGGGGTCCATGAGCAACGGATTCGGTTTTTCCTTCCCCAATAACGACGATGACGATGATAACGATCGTCGCGACCAGAACCCGTTCGGCGCCTTCGGCTTCAGCGCGGGCAACGGTGGCCTAGGAGACCTGTTGAATCAGTTCGGCCAGATGCTGTCCGGCATGGGTTCCTCCATGAACTCCCCGGAGGGTTCCGGCCCGGTCAACTATGACTTGGCCAAGCGCATCGCGCACCAGCAGATCTCCCGCGATAAAGAGGTCAGCGAGCAAGACCGCACCGCTGTGCAAGAAGCCGTGAGGCTAGCGGAACTGTGGCTAGATGATGCCACGATCCTGCCCACCGCATCCGGCACCGTCACCGCGTGGAATTCCGCGCAGTGGCTGGATGAGACGCTGCCGATGTGGCAGCGCATGGTCACCCCGGTTGCGGAGCACATGAACTCCGCGCAGCTGGAATCCCTGCCGGAGGAAGCCCGCGAGATGATGGGCCCGATGACCTCGATGATGAACTCGATGTCCGGCATGAACTTCGGCATGAAGCTGGGCCACGCGCTGGGTGATCTGGCTGCGCAGGCATTGACCGGTTCTGACTTCGGCTTGCCTGTCTCCCCCGCAGGCACCACTGCACTCCTGCCGCACAATATCCAGGCCATTGCGCGCGATCTCAACGTTCCGGGCCAGGAAGTGCTCGTCTACATCGGCGCCCGTGAAGCCGCCCGCCAGCGCCTGTTCAAGCATGTGCCGTGGTTGGTCGAGCGCCTCGTCTCCTCCGTTGAGGAATACGCCATGGGCTTGGTTATCGATACCTCCCATATCGAGGAGGCTACCCGCGAGCTCAACCTGGAATCCGGTGACCCTGAGGCCATCCAGGACGCGATGAGCAAGCTACAGGGCATGGACCTGTCCCCGCGGATCACCTCCCGCAACGCAGTCGCGGCTTCTCGTCTGGAAACCCTCTTAGCACTCGTTGAGGGCTGGGTTGAACACGTGGTGACCGAGGCCCTGGGAGAGCGCATCCCGTCTACGAAGGCAATGACCGAGGCGTGGGCGCACCGCCGCTCCACTGGCGGCTCCGCAGAGAAGGCCTTCTCCCAGGTCGTCGGCATCGAGCTCAATGCCCCGAAGGTGGAGGCCGCCGCTGAACTCTGGCGCCGCGCCACCGTCGCGGTGGGCGCCGACAAACGTGACTCCGCCTGGGACCACCCGGATCTTCTGCCCACGGCCGAGCACCTGGAGAACCCTGCGTCCTTCATCGACGGTTTGCTCGATGACACCCCTGATGAGGGCTTTGAAGCGGAGTTCTCCAAGCTGGAGGAGATGCTCCGCCAGCAGGATGCCGGGGGCGATGCCAGCGATAACACCGGCGACAGCGCTGGCGAGGACACAGACGCCGACGGCGACGACAATAGAGAGGACAAGCCGGGCGAAGAGAACTAGCGGAAACGCTGGTAAGCCTCGAGGTATCCTTTCGCGCGCTCGGCTTTGGGCGCGCGGTCAGCCCACTCCCAGAAGTCCGGACCATGACCCGGGATGAAGGTGTGCGTTAACTCGTGGATGATGACCGCGTCGAGGACGTAGTTGGGAACATCCTGCAGCCGGTCAGAAATCCGAATATCGCCCGTTGAGGTAGTGCAGCTACCCCAGCGGGATTTTTGGTTACTCACCCACCGGATGGAACCCACCGTGGCGCGGCCCGCCAAAAAGCGGGCATTCAGTGTGCGGGCGCGGTCGGCCAGGGAATCGTCGGAAAGCTGCGAAGAGGTGTGCTTTTTGCGCACCTTCGCCACGATGCCATCCACCGCTTCGCGCTCTTCCGCCGCTGACATCCACGCGGGGATGCGCACCTCCAGAACACCGTCGACCACGCGGGCTTGGACGGTGCGACGGCGCCGTGCCGAACGGATGACACGTACCTCGGGATTGCTCGACATGACAGGGCATTCTACCTGTGGTGCAATGGTGTCTACACACACCTGGGGTGGGGCACAACGGGGAGGACAGTCTTGAGTGCACAGACGTACATGCTGGCGCCGGAAACCACGATTCTTAAGCGCGAACCTGGAATGCTCCAGTGCGGGATGGATGCCACGCGCGTCGGCGTGTTTGAAGCCCACCCGCAGCTGGCGGGCTTGCTCAACAGGCTGCGCACGCCGCTGACCCGACAAACTATTGAAAAGTCCATTGAGAATACGGGCATGAGCCCCTCAGCTGCCCGCAGCTTAGTGGAGGATCTGATTAGCTACCGAGTTTTGTGGCCGGCGCCCCGGCCGCAGCGTGTGGCTGTGCTGGGGACCTCCGCCCTGGCCAATGAGCTGCGCGACGTCCTGCTTGGTGATTCCTTCCAACCACGCTCTCCTCTCCACAGCGAAACCCCTGCCGAGTACATCGCAAACGTGGCCGGGCACCTGCCTATCGTGGCTGTCGACATGCTGGATGGCGCCACGGAATGGGCACAAGCCCTGCGCAATTCCCCAGCCACCTGGTTGCCGGTATCTATGATCGATGCCCGCGGCATCATCGGACCAGTTCGCATCGACGGGGCTGGCCCCTGCCCGCTGTGCGCGCATCTGCACCGCATCGAATCAGACGAGCTATGGCACGAGGTGGCCCACCGCGCCGCGACAGTGGAAGCGCCGGGCGACCCCATCGTGCGCACTGCGATAGTGATGCATGCAGTGGTGATTATTCGCCGGCTCTTGGGAAGGCCGGCCCCGCCAGGAGCGCCCGGTGGCAAGCCGCTCGCCGGCGAACTCACGGAGATAGACCTCTACGGCCTAGAGCAACGGAGGCTTCTCATGGAACATCCTCGCTGCACGTACTGCGCTGCTTCTTAGTTCCTCTTAGCCGCGGGAAGAAGCAATGATCTGCAGAACCTCCGCGCCATAGCGCTCCAGCTTGGAGGGGCCCACCCCGGAGATATCCAGCAGCTCCGCCTCGTTGGCTGGAAGAGCCTCCGAAATCGCTTGCAGGGTGGCATCAGAAAAGACGACGTAGGCAGGAACCTGAGAGTCCTTCGCCACCGACGCCCGCCACGCGCGCAGCGCGTTGAAGACATCCTCATCACCCTCATACTCGCACCACTCGTGGCGGCCGAGGACCTTCTCTGCCGGGCTGCTGAGCTGCCCCGAGCACACTCGGCAACGGCGCGGGCGATAGCGACGGTTCGAGGACTGGCTTTCCTCGATTCCCGGGACCACGCCGTCCAGGAAGCGGGTTCGCTCACGTGAGGCCCGCGAACCAGTGGTCTTAGCCAGCGCCCACGACAAGGCTAGGTGCTCGCGTGCACGGGTAATGCCGACATAAAACAGCCGGCGCTCCTCCTCCACGTGTTCATCGCCGGCTTTGATGGCGTGGTTAATGGGCAGGAGTTTTTCGGTGAGACCTACGAGGAACACCGCATCCCACTCCAGGCCCTTGGCAGCGTGAATGGTAGCGAGGGTCACGCCCTCCATCGTGGGGTTGTGCTTGTTTTCGGAGCGGCGGTGCAGCTCTCCTAGCACGCCAGGCAGGTCTATCCCCTCGTGGTCCTCCACGATCTGCGCGATGAGGTCCACCAAGGCCGTGAGCGACTGCCAGCGCTCGCGGGCCTGCGCGCCCTGCGGTTCCGTGGCGGACAGCCCCAGCTCCACGAAGGCCGCACGTGCCACAGCCACCGGATCATTCGGCAAATCATCGCGGCGCGTGGCAGCGATGAGCACGCGGATGGCCTCTAAAATCTCTGGGCGGCGGAAGAAGCCTTCGCCACCGCGGACTTGGTAAACCACTCCAGCGTCAGCAAGCGCCTGCTCAAACTGCTCTGATTGCGCGTTGATGCGGTAAAGAATTGCGATTTCGGAAGCCTTCACTCCCTGGTTCAGCAGGGTCAGAACCTGGCCCGCGACCTCCTTGGCCTCAATCTCCTCAGACTCATAGGCCTTAAACGTGGGCTCGGGTCCAGGCTCGCGCATGCCCTGCAACTCCAAACGGGTCCCCGCCGCGCGGCCCGTGGCCTTCGAGATGACCTCGTTAGCCAGGTCCGTCACTTGCGGGGTGGAGCGGTAGTCTCGCTGCAGCTTGACCACGGTGGCCTGCGGGTAGGTGCGGGAAAAATTCAGCAGATACTCCGGGGAAGCACCGTTGAAGGAATAGATGGTCTGGTTGGCATCGCCCACGACCGTCAGGTCATCGCGCTCCCCCAACCAGGCCTCCAGTACTCGCTGCTGCAAGGGGGTGACGTCTTGATACTCGTCCACCACAAAGGTTCGGTACTGCTCACGGAAGACCTCCGCCACCGCAGGCACGTTCTCGATGGCGCCGGCGATGTGCATGAGCAAGTCATCAAAATCGAGGTACATGAGATCCGGGGTGGCCTTCATGTCCTCATAGCGGCGGAAGACCTCCGCCACCTTGGCCGGATCCCCCGGCGCCTCGCGGTCCGTGGATTCGATGACACCGGGATAGCCCTCGGGGCTAATCAGTGAAGACTTTGCCCATTCGATTTCCCCCAGGAAATCACGAATCGTGTCCTTGTTGTTGTCCAAGCCAAGCGAGCGGACCGCGCGGCCGACCAGGCTGAACTTGTTGTCAATGAGCTGCCAGGGCAGATCCCCAGCAACCTGCGGCCAAAAGTACTTCAACTGGCGGCGCGCTGCGGCGTGAAAGGTTTGGGCTTGTACTCCCCCAACGCCCATCTGGTTGAGCCGCTCGCGCATTTCACTCGCGGCGCGAGAGGTGAAGGTGACGGCCAGAACGCGCTGCGGGTTGACGAAACCCTGGTCCACCATGTGAGCGATGCGATAGGTAATCGTGCGGGTCTTACCCGTTCCGGCACCTGCCAGGATGCAGACTGGGCCGCGCGGCGCCGTGGCTGCGGCTCGCTGGTCTTCATCGAGCAGGGACAGATCCGGTCTCATCACCGTGGAACCACTCCATAATCATCGTGTGTGCAATTGAACCCTTGCGGGCAATGGTCAGTTCTGGCAGCTCAGCGCGGGACACCCACCGCACTTCTGCGAGCTCTTCGTCAGTATCGCACACGGGCTGGACATCCTCCGTGACCGCGGAAAAGCCCACCATCAAAGAGCCACTAGGCGGCCAGGGCTGCGAGCCCCAATAGGAAACTGACTCAACGCGACGACCGGTTTCCTCAAGTGCCTCGCGGATCATCGCTTCTTCAAGGGTCTCGCCGGGATCGACATAGCCGGCGATGAGTGAAAAGAATCCTGGACGGTGACGGTTGCGAGCCAGCAGGATACGGTCCGACTCCGCGTGGTGAATGATGCCGATGACGGCGGGATCCAAGCGGGGAAAGACGAGGCGTTCGCCATCATGTCCCACGCCCCCTGGCGCAGGGTAGGACAGCTCCCGCCCAGTGCGTGGATCAAAGCGCGCTTCCCGACGGTTACGGATCAGATGCAGGGCTTTGAGAATGTCGCGCTGACCGTTAAAGAAGGTGGCATCGCGCAGTGTACCGAGCCGCTCGGCGGCCTCGGACTCCACCAGGAAAGCGTGAATATCCCCGGCCGCAACCACGATCTCCCCCGCCGGCTTAGCCAGAAAGACCGGCTGGCCTTGTGGCGATACCGGGACAAGGCCAGTCTCGGTGACGGGCAGGAACATTAGTTGCCTTCATCCTCGTCTTCATCGGTATCTTCCGCAGCCTGCTGCATCTCATGCTTGATATAGAGCAGGCGGTCACCAGGCTTGAGTGCATACGCGTCTGCCGTATCGACGCGGTGTAGCTCGTTGTTGCGCAGAACCGCCAGAACAATGTCGGCGAGGTGACGTGGATTGGAGCCCACTTCGAATTCGCGCACCGCACGCTCGGCCACGGAAAAGCCCTCGTTCGGCGAGAGGAGGTCCTCCATCATCTCCACCACCGTCGGTGTCACGGTGGCTAGGCCCAGGAGACGTCCGGCGGTCTCCGCGGAAGTGACCACCGAATCGGCACCGGATTGGAGGAGTAGGTGGCGGTTCTCGGATTCACGCACGGAAGCGACCACCTTGGCCTTGGGGTTGAGCTCGCGCACGGACAAGGTACACAGCACCGCGGTATCGTCCGTGGACGGAGTCACCACCACCGACGAGGCGTGCTGCGCGCCGGCGATGCGCAGCACGTCTTGCTTGGTTCCGGAGCCGTAAATGGTGACGAGGCCGTGGTGCTCGGCGCTGGCTAGGGCCGCGCGGTTGTTGTCAACAACCACGATTTGGGAGGCGGGAACGTCATCGGCGATGAGGGCGGCGACCGCACCAGCGCCCTTAGTGCCATAGCCGATGACAACGGTGTGGTTACGCAATTGCTTTCTCCAATTCTGGATTTCAAAGGTGCGGCGGGCTCGATCCGTCAGAACCGACAAGGTAGCACCGACCAACAAAACAAGGAAGAGCAGGCGGGCCGGGGTAACGATAATGAGGTTGATGAAGCGCGCGGTGGGGGTGACGGGAACGATATCGCCATAGCCCACAGTGGTCAACGACACCGCTGAATAGTAGGCGGCATCGAGGAAGGACAGGTCTTCGCTGTAGCCATCACCGTCGAAAAAGACGATGATGGTGACAAAGACCATCAGCCCCATAGCCCAGATAACTCGGCGCGCCAGTTGCTTCCACGGGCTGGTGCTCGCGGTACGCGGAATCGTGATGACGTCAAGCAGCGCATGGTCAGGCTGCGAGGTCAGCTCTACCTGCGACAAGAAACGCGACGTAATGCGTTTGCCTAAGTGCTTGGGCACGAAGCGCCAACCTCCCTAGATGATGCGGATTT
This sequence comes from Corynebacterium sp. HMSC05D03, assembly GCF_001807205.1. NCBI lineage: Bacteria > Bacillati > Actinomycetota > Actinomycetes > Mycobacteriales > Corynebacteriaceae > Corynebacterium > Corynebacterium sp. HMSC05D03. The sequence goes on from NZ_KV788177.1 coordinate 12,587, forward strand.
CCTCGTGAGACTACCTTAGACTCAACCCTGGTGGCGTGGAAACTGCAGAGCTTAAAAGCTCAGCCAACCGTGGCCCGGTGGGCAAGTCCTCCGGCTCCAAAAGATAGTTCTCATGCACGTAGAAGAAAGCCGCGCGGACAGTCTCCACGCCATGGATGCGCCGCCATGCCTCCGCGTAGACGGCGAGCTGAATCTGCGCCGAGTACAGAGCAGCACCCTGGGGGCGGCGGCCAGTCTTCCAGTCCACGATGAGCCACGAGCCATCCGGCTGTTGGAATACCGCATCCATGCGGCCGCGGACGACGGAATCGCCAATGGTGATCTCGAAAGGGGCCTCTACGAAAGCCGGCGTGCGCTGTGCCCACTCCGAAGCTAGGAAGGACTCCTTGAGGGACTCCAAGTCGTGGTCCGGTTCATCATGAGAACCGGGCAGCTCATCCTCCCCCAGCAAGGCAGGCGCGCCGAAACGATCCTCCAGCCACGCGTGGAAAGCAGTGCCGCGCTTGGCGTAGGAATTAGGTTTGAAGGGGATGGGGCGGCGCTGGCGGCGTGCGAATTGGGTGGGGTCTGCCGACATGGCCACCATGTCAGAGGCCGTCAGCTCGCCGGGTAGTTCTACATCGACCACCGGGGCCTGCAGCGCTTTGTGCTCTTCAATGAGCGCGCTCGCCTCTTGTTCCCAGAGACCGAAGACTTCGCCATCGCGCAGCGGAGGGAGGTTCTCCATTGCCGCGCGTACCGCCTCTGCTGCCTGCAGCGCTTCCGACTGCGGGTTCAAAGAAGGGAAAGAGGCCTCAACTGCACCTCCTTCCTCCTCTTCCACAGGGATGTCGGGGATATCCCAATGGACAATCAGCTCCGGATGCTTATCCGCTAATAACTGCAGGTAGGAATAGGGGCCCTTCTTGCTCTTTCCCTTGAGTCTATTCGTGCCGGAACCAGTCACCGTCAGCGTGGACTCGGTGCGGGTCATGGACACGTAGAAAAGACGCGCCGCTTCCTCTGCTTGGAACTCGCGGTTCTGTTCTTTGAAAGCCGTGCACGCCTTATCAAAGTCAGAGCGCGTCACCGCATCCTCGGGCACATCGATGACGTCCTCGTCACCTGGGGCCTTTTCGATCTTGGTCAGGAAGGTCTCCGCCTGCGCCTTGTAGCTCGAGGAATCCGCATGCGCCACGCAGACGTGTTCCCATTCCAAGCCCTTGGCCTTGTGCACCGTCATGATCTGCACGCGGTTGCGCACAAGCGGGACCTCTCCCAGCTCGAGCCCGTCTTCCTTCTCCTTAGCCAACTCAAGATAGTCCAAAAGGCCAGCCAAGCCATCACCGTGGAAGCCCGCGACAAAGTCGGCGAAGGCGTCGAGGTGCGTTGCCCCGCCCGGCTTGCCTGAGGCGAGGACTTCGGTGCGCAAGCCGAAGAGAAGCTCAATATCGGCCACGATGTCGTTGAGAGTCTTGCCCAAAGAATAGGTACGGAGGTAGCGCAGCTTAGAGGAGACCTCCTCCATGCGCTCCAAGCCTTCGGTGCTGTAGCGATCGCGTTCGCCGAGGTCTGCGAGGGCGTCGGCAAGCCCCAGCATCTGGTCCGGCCCCTCCGCGGTAATCTCCTCAACCTGGGCGGCTAGGTGCGCCAGGGGATCACCGCCTTCCCACCGCGTGCGGCCTTCGGTGGCGCCGGCGAGATTACGCTGACGCGAATGCAGCGCCTGGATATCGGCGATGCCCAGACCGCACATCGGTCCGGTCAGCACACGCAGCGCCGCGGCGGTGTCTTGTGGACGCACCAAAAGCGTGGCTACCGCCACAAGATCTTGGATCTCCGGCTGCCAGAGAAGTCCACCGAGGCCGAAGATCTCGTTGGGCACACCGACCTCATCCAAGGCAGCGGCGATCAACGGCGATTGCTTATTGGTGCGCACGAGTACGGCGGCATTGAAATCCTCGCCTTCCGGCGTGGACTCATAGAGCTGGCGGAGATGCTCAGCGATGAAAGCGCGCTCCTCGTCCTCAGAAGCGAAATAGCCCAGCTCTACCTTGCCGGCCGGCGCGGTGGGCTTGGGCGACAGCTCATCTACTGGGCGCTCGCCGGGGCTTGAGGAGAAGAGCTTCGACGCCACGTCATTAGCCAAGCTGAGTACCGTCGAGGGATTACGCCAGGAGGTGGTGAGTTGATCCTTCGGGGCCGGGGTGCCGTCCGGCTGCGGAAAGTCCGTGACAAAAGCTTCCAGGTTTTCCGCCGTCGCGCCACGCCAGCCATAGATGGACTGCATGGGGTCACCCACCGCAGTAACTGATAGACCCTCACGCTCGCCACCGAAGAGCGAGCGCAGCAAGATGCGCTGCGCATGGGAGGTGTCTTGGTACTCATCCAGCATGATGACGCGGTAGCGCGCGCTTTGTTGCTCGCCTAAGAGCGGGAAGTTCTTGGCCAGCGTGGCGGCGATGGACATCTGCTCACCGAAAGTGATGACCCCGCGCTCCGCTTGTTCCTTCTTGAGAGCTTCCACCAAGGGCAGGTACTCCAGGCGCAGGCGTTGGGTATCCAGGTATTTCTGCAAGTCCTTGCCGAACTCGCCTTTGGTCCTCTTGCTCTTTTCTAGGTCCTCAGCGGTCTTGCGGAAGATGTCCTCGTGCTCATAGAGATCCTGCGGATTCTTAAGCTCTCCGTCCATCGTTTCCGCGAGCTTGAGCAAGGTAGCGGTGACCGTGGACACCGCATTATCTGTGCTGAGCGAACCCGAGTAATTGCTGACCACCTCGTGGGCGATGGCATAGCGTTCCGCCTCGGTGATGATGCGGGCATTCGGCTCGACCGGCATGAGCAGGCCATACTCGCGGACAAGATCACCCGCATAAGAGTCATAGGTGGACACGTTTGGCGCGATATTTTCCACTGCTTCTGCCGCTGGGCTGCCCGGGGCAAGGATTCCAGAGGAACGCAGGGTTAGCAGCTGGCGGCGGATGCGTTGCTCTAGTTGCTGGGCTGCCTTGCGGGTAAAGGTTAGGCCAAGGACTTGCTCAGGCCGCACGAGCCCATTGGCCACGAGCGATACAACACGCGAGGCCATCGTCTCCGTCTTACCAGCGCCTGCGCCGGCCACGACGAGCTTCGGTCCAAGCGGGCCATCAATAACGGCGGCCTGTTCCGGGGTGGGCGGAAAGGGCTTGCCCAGCGCGGCAGCCAGCTCCTCAGGGCTGAAGTGTTGAGCGGGATTCTTAGGCATCGGTCACCAGACCTCCTTCGTTCATCACAGGGCAGATAGAGCGGATCCGGCAGCGATCACAATCAGCGTTTTCACGTGCGGTCAGGTCCGGACCACGCAGCTCAGCCACGAGTGCGGGCAGCGACTGCGCAAATTCTTCGAGCTCTTCAGGAGGCTTGGTGGCTTGCTCCCGGGTGGACACGGCGGCAGTACTGGAGCGCGGATACACCAGAACACCTCCGCCACGCGGCAGGCCATCACCGGTCCGGATAGACACAGCCTGCGACTCGCCGCCAGGCCCCGGGGGTGCTGTAACAAGCGCGCCGTGTGCTAGCGCCAACTGATATGTCATGAGCTGGGTATTGTCTTGGGCGCGGGCCGCCGACGGGACTTTTGTCCCCGTCTTGAGATCCACCACGACATAGTCTTCCCCGGCCTTCGCCAACCGGTCAATGAACCCGCGAATGGTGACATCGGAGCCGATGTCCACGTTGACGGGGACCTCAACGCCAACGGGTTCAAGTGATGTAGAGCTCGAGAGCACCCAACTATGAGTGCGGTCGATAAGGCGCTCAAAGTCCACACGCTCAGCCTCACGGTGCCACGCTGGCCCCTCCACAAGCGCATCGAAGGCATCGAGCACTAGCCGCTTCGCAGGCTCGGCGGCAGCACCGCGCCCCAGCGCTTCCAGGAAAGCATGCGCCAAATTACCACGTAGCAGGTTGATGTTCGCAGAATCATCCTCCACGAGCTGCCCGAGCACCGCGTTGAGCGGACACGTGAGCAAGGCATCGACCCGGGATGGCGACACCGTGCTCGAACCACGCAGCGGCAATTCCGAAGCCACGCCGCGCGCGGCCCACCACTGATCCGGATGCGCCCCAGGGACCCCAGCCTCCGCCAAACGGGCCAACTGCCGGACCGCCTGGGAACGTTCCGCCTCATTGGTCTCCGGATCAGTTGCACAACGGCGCAGTTGCGCCACAAACGCGGGCACCGAGAGTACGGAGACATCGAGAGGATCGAGCTCTTCCTCCCCACTAGCAGCACTGGGCAGCGTCACCGGATTCGGCTCCGGCACCTCGAGGCCCAACTCACGTGGCCAGGCCTGGCGTGCGAGGCGCTTGCCCGCCTCCCGGCGCGCTTGTGCGCCGGGAACATCAACGCCGCGAGCGGAAAGGAACTCGTCGATGAAACGCGAGGGTTCTTCCACGACATCGCTCTCCGGTGAGTCCACCGCCACGATGAGCAGCCGTTGCCGGTGACGGGTAGTGGCCACGTGGAAGAGACGGCGCTCCTCCGCCAAGCGCCCCGACACGTGGCTGACTGGGGTGCCGGGAGTGATGCCGCGATCCAGCACATCGATGAGATCTTCTTGCCCAAAAAGAGATCCGGTCTCCCCTACCGAGGGCCATGTTCCTTCCTGAACGCCCGCCACGATGACGGTGTCCCACTCGCGCCCCACTGCGCCGTGCGCGGTGAGGATTTCTACTGCATTGGGCAAGGCCGAGCGGCGATCCCGCACGCCGGTGGGCAGTTCTTGCTCCGTGATGTGCAGAATGAAGGACTCCAACGACGCCGCCGGACGACGCTCGGCGTAATCGCCGGCGGCGTCGAACAAGGCCATCATCGCGTCCAAGTCACGGTCCGCCTGCGAACCCGCGGCACCGCCGCGCAGGGCTGCTGCCTGCAGGCGCGTATCCAAACCGGTGGCTTGCCACACTTCCCACAGGACTTCCTCAACGGCAGCGCCTTGCTGCAAGGCCACGCGCCCGGCAGACAGCACCCCGCGAATACGCGCCAAAATCGCTTCCTCGCGCTCGGTGAGGAGGTTATTGAAGTCCGGCAATTCACCGTCCAGCAACTCCCGCAGTGTATTCATTCCGCGCTGCTCCGGCTTCCAACGGCGCAGGCCGCGGATGAGCCTCCGCAGCGTCACCGGATCAGCGCCGCCCACGGGACCGGTAATCAGGTCCTCGAGTTCCACGGGCTCAAGCTCATTTTCCAGAGCACGCAAAGCCAGAAGTACTGCTTTGACCAAGCGCTGCTCAGCGAGCACCACGTCCGTGGGGTTGATGTGCACCGGCACGCCAGCAGAAAGCAGCGTGCGACGGGCAGATCCAATATCCCCGGTAGAGCGCACGATCACTGCGATATCACGCCAGTCCACGCCGTCTTCTAAGTGCCGGCGGCGAACCGTATTGGCCAGGACATCACGCAAGGTGCCGCCGGAATCCACGACGCTCACGCACGCCGGGGACGGCCTGCGGTACGTAGAACTCAGGCGAAGTTCGTTCTCTGCTTTCCAGGTGGTGAGGAATTCCGAATTAGCACCACGGAAGGCGAAAACCGCTTGGTCGGGGTCACCGCCGATCACGGTGAGGCGTGCAGTTTTCGCCAGCTCCGCGATCAGCTGGCCGGAGGTCGGGTCCAGCAACTGCGCGTCATCGACCACGATGGTGTGCCACGGGTGCTCGCGCAACAGCTCTGGGCGCAAAAGCACTTGGCTGACCAGCTCCGCAGCGGAATAGGAATGCGAACCCGCCAGCGCCTGAGTGCGCTCATACTCGCGCAGGAAGTCTCCGGCAGCAACCCACATGGGCCGGCCGTAGCGTTGTCCCAGCTCCTCCAAGTCCGTCGGTCCCAGCCCCCGTTCGATGGCACGCAGCAACAAATCACGCAATTGGCGCGCAAAGCCCACATACTCCAGGGCCGGGCGCATCTCCTCTGGCCACGCGCCCCGGCGATCGGCCGCATGGCCCTGCAGCAGCTCACGGATCACTGCATCCTGTTCCGCACCAGTGATGAGACGCAGCTCCTCCTCGCTACTGTGGCGCAGAAGCGCAAAAGCCAATGAGTGCACCGAGCGCACCATCGAAGTCTGTGCGGCGTAGTCATCGAGGTTTTCTGCTAACTCCCGGCGCAGCAACGAGCCGGATTCCTTGGATGGGGCGACGACGAGGATGCCGGAGGCATCGGCTCCAGCATTGAGCTGGGCCAAGACAACGTCGATCAGCAGGCTCGACACCCCTGATCCCGCCGCACCCAGCACCCGCCAGGTACCTTGCTGTGGCAAAGGAACATCCCACTCGCGCGACGTGGCGCGGCGGCATCGGGGAATGAGGCGGACTTCCGGCGAGGGAGGAAGCGTGACGCCGGTACGTGTGGGGGATTCGCTGCTGTACTTCACGCCCTATAGTGTGTCAGATGCTGCGGACACGAGGGCCTCTTCGACCCTCTCAATATTCGAACGCACGGTCGCTTTGGAGCGCGGGTGCAGGCTATTGACGTAACGGCGATACGCCACTGCACGCAAGAGCAGCTGCTGTATGCCGGGAACCGACGCAAAGCGGGCAGAAATATCATCATCCACTGCGCCTGCGATGAGGCCATCCACCATGACCAGCGCGGCGGACCAGCCAACCGGGCGCGGTGCCGCGGAAGGTACGATATCGGTCAGCGCTGGCGGGTTCGCCCCAGAGAAAACCGTGGTACCCAGCACGTCCATGTGGGCGGTGACAAGTGGGAGCTGCGCAAGCTCAGCATCGGAATAGGCCTCGCCGCTCTCCTCCCACGCTGCCCGTTCTGCCCGTGCGAACACATCATCGCGCCGGTCCACCGTCGGCAACGGCGCCAACTCGAGCGCTTCATCAAGGCGCAGTGCCATCTGCGCAGTCTCATCGATGCGCCCCCGCAACTGCCCCTCCACGAACTGCGTGGCTTTCCACCCGGCAGCAGTGTAGCGCCCATCCGCCGTCAGCACCGGCCGGGCAATACGTGCTCCCGGCAGGCTGAGCTTCTCGCGGACCTTGGCGGACCAGCCAGTCCACGGCCGAGCCTCGGCGAAGACAATATCGCCCACGCGGATCCCGTTATCCCACGCAGGGCCCACAAGCTCACCCTGTGTTCGGCGCGGGTGAAACTCGGCGTTGAAAGCGGCAAGAACGGGCTCAGGTGGCAATGGCATGGGAAAACAATCCTTAGGTTTGGGGCGACCTACTCGGGCTTAGCGTGATCAGAATTAGCCGGGTTCGGGTAGGGCCACGGGTTCGGCTCGCACGTGACATCCTCGTCCGGATAAACCTCGTTGGGTTCCTTCTCAAAAAGCTTGGCGTTGTTCAAGCTCAGCGTTTGCTGCATCATGACCGGCGCGAGTTTACCGTCCCCGCCGCAGGGTTGATGGGCCGCAAAACCGATAGCATGGCCAAACTCATGGTTGATCAGGTACTGACGGTAGTTGCCCAAGTCTCCTTCAAAGGGCGTCGCGCCACGCACCCACCGAGACTCGTTGAGGTTGACCGCGGACTCCCCCGTAATGGTCGTGTGACAGGAGGTTTCTGATTCCAACTGCGCGCCGCACAACTTCGCCGTGGTTCCCAAGGACGTCAGACGGATGTGCGTATCAGGGTTGTCATCGGCTTTGACGTGGATGAATTCAAAGTCACCGTTGGCCGTCCACCCGCGAGGGTCGGCCAGAGTGGCGTCAACAAGCGCAACGACAGCACCGTCCCCACCATATACGGAGGTGTCGATGCCGTTTTCAATCTCAACGGAAAAGCGGATGGTTTGCTTCCCGCCCTTGCCCGCGTGCATGGTGGACGGCCCTGCATCGCGGTAGGTTTCCTCACCTTGCTCGGTGAAGTCACCGCCGGCGGGCAAACCATCCTTGGCGGCAGCCACCGCGCTGGCATTGGCGGGATCCGGCCCCTTACGCGAGGAGGCGGATACGGCTGTGCTGCTTGCCGACGTCTCCCCTGCCGCCGTCACCTCCGCCTCCTGGGCGGGCGAGCGGAAAACATCAACCAGCACCCACACAGTGATGACGACCATGACGGGGATCGCCACCACGCGCCACCAGCCGTACTCGCGCGCGAAGCGCTCCACCGCTGAAAGGCGCTGTGGGTGCTGCTTAAAATCCGCGGGATTCTCCATGGCCATTTAGGCTACCCGCTGAGCCAGCGCGCGCGTACTTAGCCCGCAAATCCGACGGTGTGTGCGCGCGCAGTGCCGATCTCTACGTAAACAACTCGCTCAGTGCGCACGATGTAGGAGCGGCCCTTGGTGTCCTTCAATTCGAGGGTGGAGTTGTCTGCCAAGGCGTTGTTGATGGTCTGGGTCAGTTCTTCGCGCTCACCTTCCGCGTGAATAACCAGCTCACGGGCGGTATCGGCAAAACCAAACTTGATATCCATGTGGTGTATCTCCCTTAAATCGTGTTCTTTAATCGGTGCCGTGAGAACTGCGCCCCGGCGCTCTAATGGCCCCACTATAGCCACGTCCTCTACTATCAAGGTGTGCTTGCCCCGAAATCATCCCGCGAATCCCCTACCTTTGCCGAACTCGGCGTCGCTGTAGAGATCTGCGATGCCCTCGCTGACAACGGGATTACGCACACCTTTGCCATCCAGGAGCTCACCCTGCCCATCGCTTTGAATGGCCAGGACCTCATCGGCCAAGCGCGCACCGGCATGGGTAAGACCTATGGCTTCGGTGTCCCGCTGCTGGATCGCGTGTTCGATGACGCCGACATCCCGGAACTCGACGGCACTCCCCGCGCACTGGTCATTGCACCGACGCGCGAGCTGGCCATCCAGGTCAGCGGGGACCTGGAGCTCGCCGCCGCAAACCTTCCGCTCAGAGTGGTCACTCTGTGTGGCGGGCGCCCCTATGAAGAACAGATCAAGGAGATTGAGTCTGGTGCGGACGTCGTCGTCGGCACCCCAGGCCGTCTGCTCGATCTCTGCCAGAAGAAGCATCTCTCTTTCGACCACGTCAGCGTTTTAGTTCTGGATGAAGCCGACGAGATGCTGGACTTGGGCTTCTTGCCGGATATCGAGAAGATCCTCTCGCTCCTGCACGGCAACCCACACCAGACCATGCTCTTTTCCGCCACCATGCCTGGGCCCATCGTGACCTTGGCACGTACCTTCCTGGAAAAGCCGGTCCATATCCGCGCCGAGTCTGGTGACGCCCAGCAGACGCATGCCTCCACGCGCAAGGTCACCTTCCAGGCACACCGTATGGATAAGATCGCGGTCTTGGGAAAGGTCCTGCAGGCAGAAGGCCGCGGACGCACCATCATCTTCACGCGTACGAAACGCTCGGCCGCCGCCGTCGCGGACGAGCTGGCGCAGCGCGGCTTTCGCGTGGGCGCGGTCCACGGCGATTTGGATCAAAAAGCACGCGAACGCTCGCTCGATGCCTTCCGGAAAGGCACCGTGGAGATTCTCGTGGCCACAGACGTCGCCGCTCGCGGCATCGACATTGACGATGTCACCCACGTCATCAACTACCAGGTGCCCGATGACCCGATGACATTTGTCCACCGCATCGGACGCACTGGTCGCGCGGGGCACACGGGCACGGCCATCACTCTCGTCGGCTACGACGAGCTGGGTAAATGGCAAGTCATCAACGATGAGCTCGATTTGGGCCAGCCAGAGCCACCGCAGTGGTTCAGCACCTCCCCGGAGCTTGCGGAAGCCCTCGATATCCCAAAGACGGTTGCTGACACCGTCGGCCCACCCACGAAAGTGCTGGGTGCACCGCGGCGCTCTCACTCACGCGGGGAGTCGCCGCGTGGAGGCTCACCACGTTCCTCCACGGCATCTGCCCGTGCCTCCCGCCGCACCCGTTCCCGCACGCGCAAGCCCCGCCAAGGAGGACGCCGATGAGCACCGAGCAGGGCCCGGAGTCTGCGAAGAAGGCTCCCATCTTGCGTTCCACCAAGGCAGACTGGCTTGCAGTGGGCGCGATCAGCGCGGTCTGTGCCATTGCTATTGGCGGCGCGGTGATTACGGCACCGATCCACAAGTCGGAGCTCACTCCCGCTGTCGATGCCGCGTCTGATGCCAAGACTCAGACTCTCGATACCGTCCCCAACTCCCTCACTGAAACCTTCAGCCTCCCCAACACTGTGGTGCCGGGACAGTCCCGTGCGATATCCACGAAGGGGATGCTGATAACCCATGACGGCGATACCCTCCGCGCTTCGGATACCTCCGGCGATACGGTCTGGACTTACCAGCGCCGCGATGCCGACCTCTGTTCGCTCGGCACGGCGTGGAACAAAGTCGTTGCCACCTATGACGTGGGAAATGGCTGCGGCGATGTGGTAGCCATCGATGCGGTGTCCGGCCAGTACTCAGATACCCGCAGCGCCCGTAATTCCGAGCAGGTGGTCCCCATTATGTCGAATGACCGCGTGGGGACCGTTTCCGCCGAGCGCGTAGAACTATGGCGCTCTGACCTGGTGCGCACTGTTGAATATGGCGATGTCGAAGCCAAGCAAGAACCGAACCTCCAGCCCCACGAAGACTGCGCCATCTCCTCAGCACTGACCCGCACCGAAACGATGACCGTCACCGAATCCTGTCCGGATTCTCCAGACTCCACGTGGTTGCGCATCCAAAACGCCACACCAGAGGATGCGCGTTCGCCTGAAATCTCCAAGGATATCGAGATTGATAACCCAGGCGCGCGTCTCATTGCCTACGGTCAGGAGGCCGCTGCGGTCTTTCTGCCGGGCGATGCGCCACGTATCGTCTCCTATAACTTTGAGGGCGAAACGCTCTCCTCCACGGACGTGGAGCCATCGAAGGCCATCACGAATTCCGCTTCCCCCTTCGCCCCTGCGGTCGCTGATCTGCCCCACCACATGACGTGGTTCGACGGCGAACGTCTTTATCTCTTTACCCCAACCGAGCTCAAAGTGGACCATGTTCTGGAGCAGGCAGTTGGCACCGGCATCGCCGTCGGCGAGCGGTTACTGGTGCCCACGGAGGAAGGGATCGACGTGGTGGACTGGGCTACCGGAAAGACCGAGCACAGCATTCCCGTCGACCGTGACGGCTATAACGGTCCAATTTCGCTGACTCTTGCGGGCACTGTCATCATCGAGCAGCGTGGAAACACCGCCGTGGCGCTCACTGCCTCTTAACTTCTTAGTTGTTTAAGAAACAGCTTGCCTAGAAGTGGCTTTCAGCCCATTGCGCTGCCTCAGGGCGCACCATGAGCAGGTAGAGCACCAACGCTGCGCTGGCCAGCGTCACGGCGCCGAGCGCTGCTGAGCCTCCGCTGAACATCTGGAAGGCGATGGCACCCAAAATAAACTCCACGAGCACGATAGCTCCGCGGCCCCAGCGCTTGCCCTTAACAAAGGCCCACGAGGCGACGATGACAAAGCCGAAGACGATAAAAATGAAGATGGCCGTCCCTAGGCCGACGAAGCCCGTCGCCCCAGAATCGGACACCATGGAGTCGTTCTCAGCACCGGTTAGCTCACGGACGATGAGGAAGATTCCGAAGATAATTACCACGATGGACTGGAGCACGGCGATGCCGGCAGCCGCTACCACCGTTCCCGGGGGACGGCCTCCCTCAGTTTGGGCAGGCGTGGTCGAGGACTGTTTCTGCTTCTTATTCACGGAGATTTAGTCTACTTCTCAGCCCTGTACTTAGGACGACTCCACGCCATAACCCGCGCGCACCCACATGCTTCAGCCTAATCCTCCTCCGCCGCGGTGTTCCTCGGCTTCCTCCATCCGTAATTTCGGGGGCAGAGGGATGAACCCGGATTTGACGCGATCCAGGTCACCACACTCACCACCTTACCCTTATCACCGCAGGTGGAAGCGTTTCTGACAGGGTTCTTACAGGAGCCAACCCATAACAATCATATGAATTGGCCGAATTTATTTAGTGACTTTGGACACTTTTTAGCCTCTATCCCTAGCGGAGTTTGAGTAAACGTGTCATTATTCTCAGGTAGCAAAAACAACGAGCTGTTAAATCAGTTCTTAACTCGGAGAAAACTCCAAGTTAACCAAAAGTGAACCATGGCGGCGGCGACGCTGGCCCCAACTCGAGACAGGGCCCCACTGACCGCAGACCAGTTCACTTAAACCCCGTAGCACTCGGAACAGTTCACTGTCGTGAACTGCCCTTGGTGCGCCTGCTTTCAACTACTGCTGTCAAAAATTTGTTAGGAGATATCAATCATGGATTGGCGCCACGAAGCTGTTTGCCGCGACGAAGACCCGGAGCTCTTCTTCCCTGTCGGTAATTCCGGCCCTGCACTCACCCAGATCGCTAAGGCCAAGCTGGTCTGCAACCGCTGCCCGGTCGCTTCCTCTTGCCTCAAGTGGGCCCTCGAGTCCGGCCAGGATGCCGGCGTGTGGGGCGGCCTCTCTGAGGAGGAGCGCCGCGCTATCAAGCGCCGTAACCGCAGCCGCGCTCGCGCCCGCGTTTCCGCTTAAGAAACCCACAGTAGGCGCACCCCCGATTAACACCTCGGCATACCCTGCCGCTACAGTTGAATAAGTTCATTTCCCTTTAACAGAAGGAGCATACGATGAGCAAGCGTGGCCGCAAGCGCAAGGATCGCCGTAAGAAGCCCGCTAACCACGGCAAGCGTCCTGGCGCATAACGTCAGTAATTTAGGGCTCGTTTCTTCCCCTCACGAATCGAGGGAGGGAACGAGCCCTTTTGCATATCCTGAGCCGGTTTTAAGCGCTCGAGGCCCTATCCCCAGGTAATCTCAGTCCGCGTAATCTGCACGCTAATGCGCTGGCGCAGTGACTGAGGTGCGACCTGTCCCCCACAGCATTTGCGCACGAGTGCGCGGACTACTTCTTCGCTCTCGACGCGCTGCTGACAGGTATCGCACTGCGCGAGGTGCTCGCGGATTTCCAGTGCTCGCGCATAGCTCGTTGATTCATCGAATAGCTCCCGAAAGAGCGCTTCAACCTCGGGAGAGTTACACGCACCGCAATTGCGTCCTGTTGCGCGTTCCATTACTTCTCCTCCATCTCTGGGTGGTTGCGACCAATGCCTTTGTCTCGTGCTACGTCCTTCAACGCCGCACGAAGCAATTTTCTTCCGCGGTGAAGGCGGCTCATGACCGTCCCCAACGGAGTGCCCATCACTTCCGCGATTTCCTTATAGGCCAAACCCACCACATCCGAGTAGTACACCACCATGCGGTAATCCTCCGGCAGGTCATTCATGGCCTCGGAAATCTCCGAATCCGGCATCTGCTTGAGCGCTTCGACCTCCGCTGATTCCAGGCCCGTGGAGTCATGTCCGGACGTGGTATACAGCTGAAAGTCACTAAGCTCGTCCGCTGAGGATTCCACTGGGCGGCGCTTGGCCTTCCGGTAGGAGTTGATGTAGGTATTCGTCATGATGCGGTACAGCCACGCCTTCAAGTTCGTCCCCTGTTTGAAGGAATCGAAGTTGCTAAAGGCCTTGAGGTAGGTCTCTTGGATCAAATCCTCCGCGTCTTGCGGGTTGCGCGTCAGACGCATCGCTCCGCCGTAAAGCTGGTCCAGCAAGGGCAAGGCTTGCTCCTCAAACAACCGCTGTTTCTGAAGCGTCTCGCTCGTCGTTTCTGTGGCCATACCGACCATCCTAGCGCTCAGGACTAGGGTGGTTTATATGTCCAAGAAGACCCCGCGTGCCGCTACCCCCGCTCTCAAACTCCTCGAAGAGGCAGGTATTGACCACCACGTCTCCACCTTTGATGGCGGTCGCGAAAACTTCGGCGAGGCAGCCGCTGCGGCCCTCGACGTTACTCCTGAGCGTATCTTCAAAACCCTCGTCATTGATCTGAGCGCCGGCAAAGGCCCCAAACGCCAACTCGCCGTCTGCGTCCTTCCGGTCACACACCAGCTCAGTCTCAAGAAGGCCGCCGCAGCTTTCGGTGCGTCCAAGGCCACAATGGCCGCGCCTGCCGACGCCTCCAAGTCCTCCGGCTACATCCCCGGCGGCATCTCCCCGTTAGGGCACAAACACGTCCTGCCCACTGTCGTTGACGCGACCGCGCTGCTCTTCGATACCATCTTCTTCTCCGGCGGCAAGCGTGGCCTCGACATTGAGATGAATCCGAAAGATCTCCCCCGCGTGCTGGAGCTCTCCTTCGCCGACGTGCTCGCCGACTAGCTCTCGTGCACTAGAACAAGGCAGTGGCCGGTGGTTCGTCGATAAGCTCTGCGTAGTCGTTGCGCACGTTGCCCACCGCGGGGTCGGCCGGGCGTGCCTGAAAGCCGCGCACAGAGCTCGGCTCCAGCAGCGCCTCCCCCGCCAGCCAGGGCGCGATTTCATCTGCAGTTAGAAACTTGGGCAAGCGGTGGTGCAGCCACGCCATCTCCTCCGTGGCATCCGTGGTCACCATCGTGGCCGAGAGCCTCTCCAACCCCGTGGCCCACAAACCAGCCGCCCACAGCAGGCCATCGGGCCCGGTCACATAATAGGGCTGCTTCTTGGCCTTCTTATCCCCACCGGCTTTCCACTCGTAGTAACCATCCAGCGGGATAACGCAGCGCTGTGCTTTGAAGGCATCCCGGAAGGAAGGTTTCTGCGCCACAGTCTCCGCGCGGGCATTAAACAGCGGTGGGCCGTCGAGGTCCTTCTTCCAGTGCGGGATAAGCCCCCAGCGCGCTGGCTCCACGCGGACGGTCTCCTCCGCAACCCGCACGATGGCGATGGGCTGGGTCGGAGCAATGTTATAGCGTGCCGGCGGCAGGCCTTCCGGCGCATGAACTTCCGTAATGGATTCCCACGCTCCGACTTCCTCCAGTAGGGACTCGGTGAACAGAACAAATCTTCCGCACATGCCCTTTATTATGGACTACATGTCTGCTTTCTGGTGTGCTCCCCAACCCGCCGGCCCGTTGTCCTGGACTCAGGAAGTTCCCGGGTCAAAGTCGATGACCAACCGCGCCCTCATCCTCGCTGCGTTGGCCGACTCACCTTCTATCATCTACAACCCGCTGGTCTCCCGCGATACTGACCTGATGAAAGAAGCTTTGAAGGCCATGGGCGTAGGTATCTCCGAGTGGGGACCGCACCTGCGCGTGAGCCCGGGGACGCTGCATGGCGCGACCGTCAATTGTGGCCTGGCTGGCACGATCATGCGCTTCTTGCCTCCGGTGGCAGCGCTGGCCGATGGGCCCGTTGTCATCGACGGTGACCCTTATGCCCGCAAGCGCCCCATGTCCACGATGACCATGGCCTTGCGTGAGTTGGGCGTCGACATCGAAGGCGATAGCCTGCCACTTAGCATCACGCCCCATGGCATTCCGGAGGGCGCCGAAGTCACCATTGATGCCTCCGCTTCTTCCCAGTTCGTCTCCGGCTTGCTCCTGGCCGGGGCGCGCTACCGCAACGGTATCAGCGTGCGCCACGAAGGCGGCACCGTCCCTTCCCAACCACATATTCTCATGACCGTTAGTATGCTGCGTGAGGCCGGCGTGCATGTGCTCGCGGGCGAGGATAATTGGGTCGTACGGCCTGGAAAGATTGAGGGACGCGAGTGGTACATCGAACCAGATCTCTCTAACGCCACGCCCTTCCTGGCTGCAGCGACAGTCGCCGGCGGCAGCGTGAACATTCTGAATTGGCCGGAGGAAACGACCCAACCAGGTGATGCTTTCCGCGGCATCCTGGAGCACATGGGGGCACAGGTTGAGTACGTCCCGCAGGCCCCTCGCCAAGATCCCTACCTGCAGGTCACTGGCCCACAGGAGGGTCTAGCATGCCTGCGCGGCATCGATCTCGATATGGGAGATATCGGCGAGCTCACCCCGACCGTAGCCGCGCTGTGTGCTCTGGCCTCAACGCCGTCAACCCTGACCGGCATCGCGCACCTGCGCGGCCATGAGACGGACCGTCTGGCGGCCCTCGCTACAGAGATTAACGGCTTGGGCGGCAACGTCACTGAGCTTGACGACGGCCTCCGCATCACCCCTGCCCCACTCCACGGCGGCCAGTGGCACTCCTACGCCGACCACCGCATGGCCACCGCTGGCGCCATCATTGGCCTGGCAGTCGACGGTGTCGAGGTCGAGGACATCGATACCACGTCCAAGACTCTGCCCGGCTTCGCCAAGATGTGGGAGGCCATGATCCATGGCTAGGCGCGCGAGCAGCTACGACGAATCTGATGTCCGTATCCGGCCGGGCAAAGGGTCGCGCCCCCGCACGAAGGACCGTCCGAAGCACAAGGATGCCAAGTTCGGCATGGTCATCACCAAGGACCGCGGGCGCTGGGGAGTTGCCCTTGATAATGATGGCCCAGTCGTCACCGCTATGCGCGCCCGCGAAATGGGCCGCACGCCCGTCGAGGTCGGTGATCGGGTCGGCGTCGTGGGCGATACTTCTGGTAAGAAGGACACCCTCGCGCGCATCGTGAAGCTAGCGGAGCGCACTTCCGTCCTTCGGCGCACCGCGGATGACACAGACGCTTATGAGCGAATCGTGGTGGCGAATGCGGACCGCCTGCTGATCGTGAGCGCTGTGGCGGATCCACCGCCGCGCTCCGGATTCGTGGAGCGTGCCCTCATCGCGGCCTTCGCCGGCAATATCCAACCGGTCCTGTGCCTGACGAAGACCGACCTCACCGACCCCACTCCGTTCGCCCAAGAGTTTGCGGACTTGGATGTCACCGTGGTGGAAGCTGGCGTGGACGATGGACTGGAGCAGGTCTGTGCCGCAATTGATGGACATGTCACGGCCCTCATCGGCCACTCCGGTGTGGGTAAATCAACCTTGGTCAACCGGCTCGTCCCGGATGCCAACCGCGAAACCGGCGAAGTCTCCGCCGTGGGCAAAGGCCGCCATACATCGACGCAGTCGGTGGCGCTGCGACTGCCGGCGGAAGGAAGCACCCCGCATGGCGGGTGGATCATTGATACCCCAGGCATCCGCTCCTTCGGCCTAGCCCACATTGATGCGGAAAACGTCATTGAGGTCTTCGATGATCTTGCCGAAGCGATTGAGGATTGCCCGCGTGGCTGCACGCATGCCGGGCCACCCGCGGACCCCGAATGCGGGTTGGACCTCAGCATAGAGGAAGGGACAGCTTCTGCACGCCGCCGTGATGCGGTTCGCAACCTGCTGGCTTCCCTGCGCACCAACGTCGATTGGGCCTAAGGCCTAAGGGCCTTACTCCTAGCGCAGGAAAGGCCTTAGGCGCCCTAACGGGGCCTAGTTTTAAAGCGGAAGCATTGCTGCCAGCTGCGGCGGCAGGACGGTCTTAAGGAAGGGGCCAGCCGCGCGGAGGACCATCAGGATCACGGCCAAGCCGCCGGTAACACCGAGGATAACGGCTCCGCCGGTATCGATATTGGAGGAGGTGTTGGCACCGCTCGCCTCCCTCTTATTGAACTCTTCCTTCTTCGCACAGGCGTTGAGCGCCTTGATGTACTCCGGTGCGATGCCACGGAAGGCCTTTACCACCGCAATGTTGTTCTTGGCGCGCTTGACGGCGTTCTCATCACCGAACTCGACCTCCGCCTCGTAACCTGCCAGTGCACGGAAGAGCTCTTCCGACTGGTCCTCTACGGCGCGAGCACGCTTCTCCGCGTCCTTGGGCGAAATCTTAAGGCCATTCTTTAGCAAGCTGCTGTCGACATCATTGGCCTTCGACTCCGCATTCTTCAGGTCGCTGGCTTCCTCCTCGCTCAAGGTGATGGTGCACTTCTCATCCTTGATGGTGGTGCTTACCGCGCCCGCCGTGGGGGCTGCGACACCACCGGCAAGAACCGCAACCGACAAGCTGGAAGCAGCAACTACGCGGCGAAGGCGAGAGGAAGACATACTGAGGAAACCTTTCGATCGAGCTAAAGTTTTACCCCCGCAGATTATCAATAATTAGCCCAACTTGGGCAGGTAATCACCAAACTCCTTGTAGGCGGCGAAGCCAATGCTGATGATGCCGAAGAGGACGGAGATAATGACGGCCGCTGGACCCTGGGATGAACCTTCCAGGATGCGCAGCCACGGGGTCGTGGGCTTCACGGCCATATCAGGGTCTGGGTTCCCAGGTTCCGGCTTGCTGCGATCCGCGTGCACCTGCGCGATCGGTGCTGCAGGCTCCTCTGCGCCGGCAACTGGTGCGGCGACAAGCGCAGCGGTGCTCAGGGCAGCGGCGGTGACAAGGCTAGCAAGACGGGATCTCTTCATGGTGGTGC
Organism: Corynebacterium sp. HMSC05D03; assembly: GCF_001807205.1. Lineage (NCBI taxonomy): Bacteria > Bacillati > Actinomycetota > Actinomycetes > Mycobacteriales > Corynebacteriaceae > Corynebacterium > Corynebacterium sp. HMSC05D03. The sequence continues at coordinate 30,761 of NZ_KV788177.1, forward strand.
TCCTTCTAAAGCGATGGCGTTAGAGGCTTAGACTAGCACCACGCGTGAGGCACCGGTGATTATTTCCCAGTAGATCCTTAGAGAAGCTCCACGAGGATGGGTAGTTCGGTGGGGTCATAAAATGCCATGAAATTGTCCAAAGCATCACCCACTGCGAGCTCAGCGTCCTCATCTCCGAGGTCAGCGTTGTCGATAGCGTCTATAGCCTTGGCCGTAGCGGCTTCGGATTCCTCGATATCCACGTGGATAGCCTGCAGGTTAGCCTTCGTGATCGTGGCAGGGTTGAGGGCCACGACGGGCTCACCCATGTCTGGCTTCGGAGTCACCACGGACTCATCCACGTCGACGGAGATGACCACGCGTCGGTGGGGAAACTTTTCTTCGTCCCCGATAGCCAGCAGGCGCAATGAAGCCATGGAAGCTTCAAGGAAGGCAGAGTACTCAATTTCTTCCTCGTCGCCTTCGGTATAGAACTCACGCAACGCGGGTGTTAGCGCAAAACCCCAACCACTGCGGGCAGCGAGCTGGCCGGTCTCCTCAAGCTCAGCCAGCATACCGAAGGTAGCCGGCAGGAAGACGCGCACATCCTTCGACACTTAGAACTCACCTTCAATGTCGAAGACTGCCTGAACCTCAACGCTCGTGCGATCGAAGACCGTGTAGAGCATGCCCACCATGCCGTTCTCCACAGCAGCGCGCACGTTAACGATGGAATCATCCACCATGACGCAATCATTAATCGGCAGGTCAATAGCATCTGCCGCGGCTTGGAAGGCAGCACGGTCCGGCTTCTCAGCGCCAACCTCGCCAGAAAGCACCACGGCATCCACGATGCCGCGGTATTCCCACTCTCGAATGTGCTCCGCACCTGGGCCGCCCGGATCGTTCGAAAGGATAGCGGTGGCAACTCCGTTGGATTTCGCGGCGGCGAATAGTTCCCGCCAGCGCTTGACGTCCTCTTCGGTGCCGTCAAGCACGCCTACAAAATCGACGATGAGTCCACGCATATTATCTACCCTTCGCATTGAACTGTGTTTATCGTCCGAAAGTATAGCGAACATACCGCCCGCCTGCTCTCACCGGCCAATGCGCTGCAAAGCTCTAGCCGCAGACGGGGCTGCCATGGCACAATGAACGTACATCCAGCTTCCTTCTCTGTGCCATCCCCCGATCCTTGCTTCAGCGCTTTCCTCCGTACCGCGCACTGCGGAAGAGGACGCTATTCACATGTACACCCCCATCCCCGGCATGAGCCACCTACAACTGTATGTTGCCCCGCAACGTATCCGCTATGAGCGCGAGCCCACAGCTCGCGACCTGGCCACGCGGGAAGAGATCCGTGGTCTCGTTGTCATAGTTCTCGAAGTCGCCGCCGCCTTGCGGCCTTTGAGTCATCTCAATAACCCACGCTTCGCCCCAGAAATCACTAAGCATGTGCGCGCCTGGAGGAAAGCCCAGGCAGCTGCAGAATCGCACGGAGGAATGACGCTGCGCAGCTTGCACGCGCGCTCAAATGGTGAGTTCTTCGGTTCGGTGCTCTTAGGCTCAACACGGCGCGCTTTTACCGGCGCTGCAACCGGCCGACACCTGCGGTCTTTCCGCTTACTTTCGGGCGGCCTGCAAACCCACTGACACAAGAGACAGAGGTTCTGAAAAGATGAGTTTGCGGCCTTGAAGAGCCCTAGAAATCACGCCTATGACTTAGCGCTGGTCTTAAAACATCGATCCCAGCTTGATCAGGATGGGTGTCCAATCGATTCCGGCGAAGGCTGCAGAAGCGCTCACCAAAGCTAGGCTGATGCCGCCAAACATGGTGGCCCCCACCACGGGAAGCTTCGCAGTAGCTTCATCAAGACTTTCCGGTTCAGACACCGCGCCACACTGAGTGGAGACAACATCCTGCGAGCTGAGTGCAGCGCCCTTCAGGGAGTCATCGCTTTGAGAGCCCAATACGGAGGCCAGCTGGCACTGCTCTTCTGGGGCTAGTTCCACAGCCGAAGCAGCTGCGCCGCCACCCAGCAGGGTGGCAGATGCGAACACGGATAGACCTACTCGCAGAGACAAGCGGCGCATACTGACTCAACCTCCGAAGAACAATAATTAATGTTCTGACAGTATATACCTAACTACTTCCAATAAAAAGACGCCGTGGGGAATGATTCCCACGGCGTCCTGCGTTGACTAGCGCTGGCGCATCAAGGTTGCCCTAGGCTTCCGCTTCATTCACTGCGTTTGCCTCTTCCTGCGCCTTGAACTGCTTGCGCAGCATAAACAGCTGGCGCACGGTTTCTTCCTTGACCGCGTCGTTCATGGCATTGAACATGTCGCCGCCTTCCTTCTGGTACTCCACCAGAGGATCTCGCTGCGCCATGGCACGCAGACCGATGCCTTCCTTGAGGTAATCCATCTCATAGAGGTGCTCGCGCCACTTCTGGTCAATAACCGGCAGGATGATCATGCGCTCGGTATTGCGCATCTGGCTCTCACCACCGATAGCGCTCACAGCTTCTTCGAGTTGGTCATACTCGGAATTCGCATCAGCCAACAGTGCATCGCGCAGCTGCTCCGCAGAAATCTCGCCGGCGGAGCCGTACTCGGTACCGGCGACAAGCTCCTCGTGCGTCATGGTCGGCCCGTAGAGGGATTCCAGCGCATTCCACAGCTCGTCTAGGTTCCAGTCCTCCACGTAGCCGGTAGCCGTCGCACCCGCCACGTAAGCAGACACGGTGTCGTTGATCATCTCGCGGATGTTGTCCTTGATGTCGCTGGCCTCGAGGATGTCGTGGCGGGTGGCGTATACCACCTTGCGCTGCTCATTGAGTACCTCATCGTACTTGAGCACGTTTTTACGCATCTCAAAGTTCTGGTTTTCCACCTGTGCCTGTGCACCCTTGATGGAGTTAGAGACCATCTTGGCCTCGATCGGCACATCATCTGGCACGTTGAGGCGGTTCATCATATTCTCCATGGACTGGCCCACGAAGCGCACCATGAGCTCATCACGCATGGACAGGTAGAAACGGGTCTCACCCGGGTCACCCTGACGGCCGGAACGGCCGCGCAGCTGGTTATCAATACGGCGCGACTCGTGGCGCTCGGTGCCCAATACGTACAGGCCGCCGGCCTCGCGGACCTCGTCGCCCAGGCGCTTGGAGCGTTCCCTCTCCTGATCGATCTCGGAATCCCAGGCCTCCTGGTACTTCTCTTCATCCTCAAAGGGATCGAGGCCGCGCTCGCGCAGCTTCTCATCCAGGATGACCTCGGGGTTACCGCCGAGCACGATATCGGTACCGCGGCCGGCCATGTTGGTGGCGACGGTTACGGCGCCCGGGCGGCCGGCACGGGCGACGATCTGTCCCTCTTCCTCATGGTGCTTCGCATTGAGTACCGAGTGCTTGATTCCGCGCTTGCTCAACAGTTGCGAGAGGTACTCGGAGCGCTCCACGGAGGTGGTACCCACCAACACCGGCTGGCCGTCGGCAACGTGTTCCTCGATGTCATCCACCACCGCAGCGAACTTGGCTTCCTGGGTCTTGTAGATGCGGTCGGAGTGATCGGTACGCTGGTTCGGCTTATTCGTCGGAATCGGCACCACATCTAGCCCATAGATGGAGTGCAACTCAGCAGCCTCGGTTTCTGCGGTACCGGTCATGCCGGAAATCTTGTCGTAGAGGCGGAAGTAGTTCTGGAGCGTAACGGTGGCGAGAGTCTGGTTCTCGTTCTTGATCTCCACCTCTTCCTTTGCCTCAATGGCCTGGTGCATACCTTCGTTGTAGCGGCGGCCAGCCAGAACACGGCCGGTGAAGCTATCCACGATCAGCACTTCGCCATTGCGGACAATGTAGTCCTTATCGCGGGTGAAGAGCTCCTTCGCCTTCAAGGCATTGTTGAGGTAGGACACCAACTGGGAGTGCTCTGGGGCGTAGAGGTTTTCAATGCCCAGCTGATCCTCGACGAATTCGACGCCCTCCTCCAGCACACCAATGGTGCGCTTCTTGTGGTCCACCTCGTAGTGGATGCCCTCGCGCATCTTCGGCGCTAGCTTGGAGAAAACGCCGTAGAACTGGGAGGAGCCGTCGACCGGTCCGGAAATAATGAGCGGGGTACGGGCCTCGTCGATCAGGATGGAGTCAACCTCATCCACAATGCAGTAATTGTGGCCACGCTGGACCGTGTCATTGAGCGAGCGGACCATGTTGTCGCGCAGGTAGTCAAAGCCCAGCTCATTGTTGGTGCCGTACGTGATGTCGCAAGCATAAGCTTCCTTACGCTCCGCAGGGCGCATTTCGGAGAGGATGACGCCAACGGTGAGGCCCAGCCAGCGGTGGACACGGCCCATCATCTCGGCGTCACGCTTGGCCAAGTAATCGTTGACCGTCACGATGTGTACGCCCTTGCCCTCCAGCGCATTGAGGTAGGCCGGCAGCAGCGAGGTCAGGGTCTTGCCCTCACCGGTGCGCATCTCAGCGACGTTGCCGAAGTGCAGGGCGGCACCGCCCATAACCTGCACCTTGTAGTGCTTCTGGTCAAGCACGCGCCAGGCAGCCTCACGCACGGTGGCGAAGGCTTCGAGAAGGATGTCATTCATCTTTTCGCCATCCGCCAGACGCTTCTTAAACTCGTCAGTCTTAGCCTTGAGCTCGTCGTCCGACAGCGCCGCGAATTTATCTTCTAAGGCAATAACATCATCTGCAATTTTGGCCAGGCGCTTGACGGTGCGCCCCTCACCGGCACGGAGCAGCTTGGAAAGTCCAAACACGTCTAGATAGTCCTTCTTGTCGCGACAAATAAGTTAACTCGTCGCCATTGTACTCACTAGCTTTTCTCTCACGATTCGCCACCCAACCCAAAGCGCAATTCTGTCCCCACCCCGACGTTTGCAGGACGCTCCCCTCGGCCGTCACGAAAAAAGATGATCGAAGATTAACAATGCCTAATAGGGACATAAGAAGGCTCCCTGTCTCGCTGCGCGTGTGCGCTGCGGTGCAGGGAGCCTGTGTATTAGGCCCTACGGCCTTTAAGGCTCAGGCCTTAAGCATCAGCATCCGTCAAGGAAATAAGACCGTAGTCGAATGCGTGGCGGCGGTAAACCACAGAAGGCTTGTTGTTCTCCTCGTTGATAAAGAGGTAGAAGTCGTGGCCGACCAGCTCCATCTCGCTGAGCGCATCATCAACAGACATCGGGGTTGCTGGGTGCTCCTTGAAGCGGACAACCTGGCCCGGACGAACATCCTCGACAGTCTCGGCGTAGGGATCGATGTAGCGCTCTTCCTTAGCGGGCTTAGCTGCCTCAGCTTCAGCGACCAGCTCAGCGGCGATCTGACCAGTACCCTTCTGGGCGCGGTGGCCGGACTTCACGTTCTCACGGCGCACCTTAACCTTGCGCAGGGAGCGTTCCATCTTGCCCAGAGCGGTCTCGAGTGCCGCATAGAAAGAATCTTCCTTCGCCTCGGCGCGAGCGATGTGCCCCTTACCGGTAGCGGTGATCTGCAGACGCTCTGCCTCGGACTCGCGGCGCGGGTTCGGCTCGTGCTGCAGCTCCACGTGGAAGAAGGTCAGGGTCGGATCAAGGCGCTCGATCTTGGCTAGTTTTTCAGTGACACGTTCCTGGAAGTGCTCCGGAACCTCCACGTTACGGCCGGTGATGGTGACCTGAGCGTTGGTCTGCTGGGACATGAAATGCCTCCCTATACTCGTGGGGACTGAATGACTGCACATTCTGCGGACTTCTACAAGCCTGTGATAAGGAGCCGGAAGCCCGCTTCCCTGTGACACCCCTCATGTTACCACTGGTCATAACCTACACGATGACTGGCCCCTACACTCATGCATGATGATGGCCCGCCCTACGCATCTGCCAGCACAATCGCGCCCGCGACGTCACCCCCGATAGCCCATACACGCGCGGCGCTAGCACGCAGAGTTGCGCCGGTGGTGATGACGTCGTCGACAAGCATCACGTTCTTCCCCACCAGTTCGCGGGCGGCGGGACGCAACAGCACGGCTGTCCGCATGTTATCGGCGCGCTCCACGGCGCTGAGCTCTGATTGATCCGCACTGCTTTCAGCCGTGCTCAGGGCATTAACCACAGCCCAGCCTGGAAGCCTGGCAGCCGCTGCCTGGCACAGCGCGGCAACAGGATCGCCACCGCGGCGACGAGCCGAGGACACGCGCGTCGGCGCTGGCACGAGCAACCCAGTCTCCGGGATATCACCGCGGGCGCGCAAGTAATCGATGCCGGCAGCGAACACCGCCCCGAGGTGAGCACGCACTGCGTGGTGCCCGTGTTCCTTCATGGCGATGATGACACCACGGCGAGTATCGGAATAGGGACCAAGAGCCCATGCCGGAAACCCCAGGGGCCGCGGCCGTTCCACCCGGCGTGGAACCTGCCGCAAGTGTTCCTGGCAGGAAGCGCACAACACCCCGCCCGCAGCTGTTTCTCCCCCGCACCCAGCGCAGGGGCGTGGCAAGAAAAGCTCCACGAGAGCGGCCGTGACCTCCCCTATCCCCCGATTCTTCGGCATGCGCCCCACTTTAGCGCGACTCTAGCGCGCGATGATGGGTGAGGATCGCACTCCCTGCAGGCCTTCGACTTCACGCCAATACGAGCGTTCAGATCCGCCTGCGGGAAGCTGCAGTAGAGCATGCGCATCGGTGACGTAGTGCGTCGACGGCGAGGAAGCCACCGCCACCACCGGCGCGGTGATATTTCCGGTAGGTAAGGTGGTAGCAGAGGAACCGTCTTGCTCAATACGCCACACGGGCGAATTCGACGCCGAGGTACCCACGAGCAAAGAACCATCCGTCTGCCACTCCACGGACAAGGCCGAGCCGGTCAGCTCTGGACCAACTTGGTGGATGTTGACGATACGCCGCTCGCCCGAGGTCGCGCGGGCCACCACGCCTGTGTAAATGCTGCCGTCGATGATCATGGCGATACGGGCTCCCGTGAGGGACAGTCGAATGACCGAGATCTCTCCCTCCATGTTCTCCAGTGCAGAGGTGTCCACCTCCGCGGTACTCAGTTCGCCAGTCGCCGGCGAACGCGTCACACGGACTACATGTTTGCCGTCAACAACGGTCCACGCCACCTGGCCGCCCACCTCAAAGGTGGGGCGGGCTAGGGTTTCGCCCTTGACCGAACCCTTGAGTCCGTGGCCGAGCTCGCCCATCGCCAGCTGCGATTCCTTCTCAGAACGCTTACGCACCGCGGCCACCATCCCCTCATCCGAGATATCGGCGGACTGGATGTCATGGATCTGGCCGGCCATGCCCTGTACCTCGGTGCTACCTTCGCCCTTGACTTCCAGCAGGGAGCCGTCGTTGACGGCGTAGAGCTTGGGCACGGATTGGGCAGCTACCTCTGGGTTAAACTCGGCGAAATCATCGATGGTCATCTCCTCCATGTTGTCAACCAAGGGGCTGCCATCGATGGTGGCGCGAACTGAATTAGTGATCTCCGCGTTGTTGAGAGTCCAGACCAACTGGGAGGCAAATTTAAGGCGCTCCTCCTGGCTCATTGCTGACATCCCACTGAATTCATACACACCATCGTTGATGCCTAAGAAAGTGGCATCCTTCGGGATCAAGGTGGAGGTCGCCGGAGCGATATCGGAAGACGGACCCTGTAGCAGGAGGGTGACCAACTCTGAAGCGATCGAGTCCTTTCCCGAGTAGAGCCACCGACGGTCCGCCACCAGTAGGCGCTGGGTTGTACCGAAGAAGTACAGCGACTGCGGGCGGTAGCGGTTGCGCAGTTCCGTGCGCTCGATCACCGCGCCAGTAGGCAGGTCGGTAATGCGCCATTGCCCATTGAACTGGCGCAGGCGGACAGTCGCCTCAAGACGCGAGTTATCCGGGACATAGGCCCCGCCATTCGCCAGACGGCCGATAATGTTGCCGCGCACTGAATACTCGAGGGCACCGTCTTCCATGTTTGAGGTCACAAGGTCGATGGAGTCCACGACGAGCACGGTATCCGTGGGATCCCAGGAATTAGCGATTTCGGAGGCAAGGAAGGTGCGGGCAGCAGCGTAGTTGCCAGTGGGAATCGCCACGGCCGAATAGAAGTCACGGACTAAGAGGTCCGGTTCGCTATCGGTGCGGGGCTCCACGACGGCATCGTCTGCCCGCTCATGAGGTTCAAAGGTGCCGATCACCTGGGGATCAGTGTTATGCGGCAAGGTCGAGCACCCGACGAGGGTAGTAAGCGCGACGCAGCTGAGCACTGCGAGTGAGCGGCGGGCCGGAATCATCGCTGGGCCTCCTCGTCGAAATCGGGGACGATGTCTTGATTGAACGGCGCTTCCGCGCCACGCGCTTCGCGCTCCGAGGGCCACACTATCCCGTTATCCGGCTCTGCCTTTACTGCAGGGGCTCCTAGTTCAGTGCTCACGTCGAGCGCGGACTGTTCCTCCGCTTCGACGGGCTTCGGAGCGCCCGGGACCTCGAGGGCAATGGGCTCAGATTCCACCGCTTCCCCCGGGGTGCGTGGCAGGACTAGACGGAAGCGCGAGCCGATGCCGAAGTAGCCGATGGCATCCAGAGTGCCTCCATGGAGCACGGCATCCTCGCGAGCGATGGCCAAGCCTAAGCCGGTTCCGCCTGAGTGGCGCTTGCGCGAGGAATCCGCGCGCCAGAAGCGGTTGAACACCAGCTCCTCCTGACCTTCCTTGAGTCCCACGCCAGAATCGGTGACGGCGATGCCAACGGCATCCTCAGTCGCGCCGATATCCACGGTAACGGGGTTGCCTTCAGAGTGATCAATGGCGTTCGCGAGCAGGTTACGCAAGATGCGCTCGACGCGGCGCGAATCGCATTCCACAGCCACGGGTTCCTCTGGGGCATGAACGATAACCTCCACCCCCAACTCGTCGGCGAGGTGTTCCACCTGGCTCAGTGCGGAGTCCAAACAGGAGCGAATATCAAGGGAGGCCGTGGACAAATCAGCCACGCCTGCATCGTGGCGAGAGATCTCCAAAAGGTCCGCGAGCAAGTCCTCGAAACGGTCCAGCTCCTTGATGAGCAACTCCGCCGAACGTTTGGTGTAGGGGTTGAACTCTTCTGCGTCTTCCGCGATGACATCCGCCGCCATGCGCACCGTCGTCAGCGGCGTGCGCAACTCGTGAGAGACATCGGAAGTGAACTGCCGCTGGAGGTCGCCATATTCCTCCAGCTGGGTAATCTGCTTTGACAGCTTGTCTGCCATGTCATTGAAAGAGGAAGCAAGGCGGCCCATCTCATCATCCGAGTTGACCACCATGCGCTCGCGCAGGTGGCCGGCGGCAAATCGTTGTGCAATGCGGGATGCGGAGCGAATCGGGACGATCACCTGCTGGGTGGCCAGCCAGGCAATACCTACGAGGAGGACCACGACCACCACTCCGGCGGCCGAGAGCAGACCACGCATAAGCGCCATCGTGGATTCCTCGGACTCCATGGACAATACGAGGTAGACCTGGGTATTCGGGATATCACTTTCAATGGGTGTGCCCACCATCAACGCGTTATAGGTCGCCCCCGACTGCTGGTCCACCGTGGCATATTGCTGGACAACCTGACCGCGGCTGACGAGCTCGCGCATCCCATCGGGAATACGGTAGCCCTCCGGCGAGGTCGTGGCCGTGCCGTCTGAGTTTTCCACGACGATGACCGGCTCATACACGGCCTGGGCATCGGGCTGTTGCGCCGACATTTGGCCCAAGGCGGCGCGCGCAGAGTTGATGCGCACCTGCGTTGAATTTGCTGTGCCGGTGGCATCGATCTGCTGCTCCACGGCCACACGAGCGCGGTCGAGCTCCTGCAGTGCGGTGTCTTCCTTCTGGCTCACGAGCTGTTGTGTCAACACCGACACCAGTGCATACGCCAGGATGATCATGACCACCGTGGAGGCGACCAGCATCATGCCCAAGACACGTGTCTGCAGGGACGTGCGCCAGCGCTCGACGACGCCATCCCGGGCTCGCCTTAACCAACCAAAAATAGCGGTAGTCCTTTACTCGGCGATTTTTCCAGTCTTGTATCCCACACCGCGCACCGTGAGCACGATGTGTGGATCTTCTGGGTCGTGCTCGATCTTTGCGCGCAGGCGCTGAACATGCACGTTGACCAAGCGAGTATCGGAAGCGTGGCGGTAACCCCAGACGGATTCGAGCAACGCCTCGCGGGTGTGCACCTGTCCGGGCTTTCGAGCCATCTCCAGCAGGAGGTCGAACTCTAGCGGGGTCAGCGAGATCTCCTCGCCGCCCTTACGGGTGACGGTGTGCTCGGGGACGTCGATAAGCAGGTCCCCTACCTCAATTATTTCGCTCGTACCCCCGTCAATCCGGCGCAGGCGCGCACGGATACGGGCGATGAGCTCTTTCGGCTTGAAGGGTTTGGTGATGTAGTCATCCGCCCCCGATTCGAGGCCAAGGACCACATCGACGGTATCGGTCTTTGCGGTGAGCATCACGATAGGCACCGAGGACTCGGTACGGATGGCACGGCAGATATCAACGCCGTTCATACCCGGAAGCATGAGATCCAACAGGATCAGATCGGGGTCATGCTCGCGGAAGGCCGGGATGGCCTCATTACCATCGTTGACGGCAATAGGTTCCAGCCCTTCCGCCTCGAGCACGATGGTAAGCATTTCGGCAATCGCCGGATCATCATCCACGACCAAGATTTTCGGTGCCACGTTATTGTTCTCCTACAAGCTCCTTGACAGCTTGGATAATCATATCGGCATCCGCGGTGGCGATCCACCGCCCTGCCCACTGCTGCTCCGCCAACTGACGGTAGGCAGCCGCCGTGCGTGACTGCAGCGCGGCATCGCGTTCATAGCGGTCGCGGTTGCGTCCCTCATCCTCTGCTGCACGGGCCACGGCACGCTGGCCGGCAAGGGCTACGTCGGTATCCAAAAAGACCTGCAGTTGCGGCACCGGCAGGCCGAAGCGCTCGAATTCGAGCTCATAAATCCAATCAACAATGAGCTCCCCTCCCACCCGCGCGGAAGAGTACGCGGCGTTGGAGGCCACATAGCGGTCCAGAATGAGCAGAGAGTCCGAGGACGCAGCGGCGGTGAGGAGCTGTTCCTTGGCGCCCCGCCGATCCAGCGCAAAGAGCGTGGCCATCCCGTAGATCGAATCGGTGAGGTCACCCATACGCCCGTAGAGCGCCTCCTGCGCGAGCTGGGCATGGATGGAGTCTTCGTAGCGCGGGAAGCTTAAGACTTCGACATCGCAGGCTAGTTCTTCCCGCAAGCGCTGGGTGATGGTGTTCTTACCCGCGCCGTCAATTCCTTCAATACTGATCAGCATGCTTGGTGTATCTGGTGCTCGAGCTGTTTCTAGGAAAGCTGGCTCTACGACAGAGCCTCAATGAAGGGCTCAAGGTCATAGTCCTCTTCCACACCTTCGATCAGCTCGAGCGCGTTTTCGTTCAGGTTCTCGCTGCCGGAGCCGGCGAGATCCCGGATGAAGGGGTAGTCCTCAACGACCTCCCCGGCACTGAACGGAGCACCTGCCCAGATGGCAGCAATCGTGGCCGCCGCTAGGGCGTTGCGCTGCTCCTCTTCAGTCTGCGCCTCACCTGAAGCCGCAAGCGCGCAGGCATCATCGACCGCAGCAACGATCTCTTCATCCTCTAGATCAGCCAGTTCATCCAAGAAGTCGACGTTGGCCTCGTCAGCGAAGATGTCTTCATCCCATGAGCTCATTGTTTTCTCCTTTATGCTCTGGTGAATTAGGGGTCTGTGTTCTTATATCCACGGTGGGCCGGTGCGGATTCGCAGGCGGGGCACGCCGCGCAGCCGCTATCTAATCCAAGTTCTACCATTCTTTAGGCGCACGTATGCAAGGCTTGCTCCCGCGGGCCCGTTTTATTACGGCACTAGCTATTTACCTTTCCTTCCTCTTTCACATTTCTCTCTCCTTCTACAGCGCACCGAAGACCGGCTCACATAAGAAGCGCGTGGGGATTATTGCCCAGCCCATTTACTATCCTCAGTTTCGTGTTATCGTTGTTACCGTCTTGTGACATTTGAGCAGGCTTTTGCGCAGCAATTTGAGTAGGAAGGAGAGCGCCCCGCATGACGAGCACCCCTCGCCGCATTGTGGCTTTCGTCGTGGCAGGCCTCCTATGCGCCGTCGCCGTTGGCATCGCAGTTTGGCGCATGAGCGCGCCGGATTCCGTGGTATCCAAGCCCTCCGCCGCCACCGCTGCCTCAAGCGCTCCGGCCACGTCATCTTCGGCAACGCACTCCTACACCACCACGGCCTCCCCGACCTCGACGCGCTCCAAGCAGTCCCAGACTCAGGTTGCCGCACCCGCGGAGGATCCGTATTTGGCACCGAATGCCGTAGTGAACCGCACGGAACCGGCTGCGCCCACGGCTGTCTACCGCCCTGATAATGTCTCCTCGCTGCAGAACCAGCAGCCGCAGGTAACGCCGAACACGCAGTACCCGCAGGCTCCGCTCAGCACGGCTCCCACTGCGCCGCCATCTGAAGGTTCCGCTACGACGGCCCCTGGGTCGCCAGTACCGGGCTCTCCTCAGCCGAGCTCAGAGCCGACGCAGCCGCCGACCACACCGGAGTCACCGACGATCGTTCCACAAGAGAGCCCAACGGAGGACCACCACGCTGGCCCGCAGTCCTCCGGGCAGCCACAGCCTGAAGAACCTTCTGACTCCCCTGAGTCCTTCAATCCGCGGCCAGCTGGGTTCACCCACGAAGCTCCCGCACCTGATGCTGAGACCCCCGCAGAACCCCGCGAAGCAGGCAAGAAACCGTGGGAAGGAACCGCCCCACTAGTCGGCGATGGCGCGAAAACTCCGGGGCGCGACGCCGAGACTCATCGAAGCAACGAGGCTCCCACCCCAGCGGCGCCGACGGATGATGCCCCCGTTGCCGAGGAACCTTCTGCAGCAACCCCCACCGCCACTGCTCCGGCTGAAAGCTCCCCCGAGCCAACCGCCGGACCGGCGATCACAGAGTCGGCTTAAATTCTCTCACACTTAAATCCCCTCACAGCTGCCCAGGCGCACACAAAGCCTGGGCAGCTGCGCAGTTTTAAGGCTGGCCGCACGCCATGGGCTTAGACGCGGGCGATGAATACCTCAGCACCCTCGGCGCCGGCAGCGCGGACGGTAGCAACAGGGTCGTTGGCAGGGAGCCACGCAGCGTGGCCCGCGCTTAAGTTGAGGCTCTCTGCCTCCGCGTTGCTCAACGCAGCTGCGCCGGAGGTACACAGCAGAATCATCGGGCCATCGCTGTCGACATCGACGCTCTCCTCGCCGGAAAGCTCTACACGGTCCAGCAGGAATTCCTCAATCGGTACCGGATAGGACCATGCCTTCGCGCCCTTCACGTTTCCGGTTTCGGAGGCATCCACTAACTCCACTCGCGGGTCTTCAGCCGCCTCGTAGGTGAGGACCTTGACCAGTTCAGGAACGTCAACGAACTTCGGGGTCAATCCGCCGCGTAGCACGTTATCGGAGTTGGCCATGATCTCTACGCCTAAGCCGGAGACATAGGCATGCAACTGCCCGGCGTCGAGGTAAATCGCCTCCCCTGGCTGCAGGACAATGTGGTTGAGCAGAAGCGCTCCCAGAACGCCGATATCACCTGGGTACTGTTCATTGAGCTTGGCCACGGTACCCATCACGGTGGTCATCCACGGCTCACTTGCCTGGGTGCTGCGCAGTCGCTCACCAGCAGCCACCACCGCATTGATCAGTTCCTTGCGCTTGGGGCCAGGGATCGTAATCCAGGTGGTAAACAGCGCGCGGAGACTATCGCCTTCGGCGGCTGGATCCGCATCAAGCATGCCTTCATAGTGCGCTAGTTCTTCGCATTCCAAAGCCGCGAAGAGGCTGCGGGTCTGCGCAAGGGGGCGGAATCCCGCCATGGCGTAAAACTCGGTGAGCGCCACGATGAGTTCCGGCTTGTGGTTGTCATCCTTGTAGTTGCGATTAGCTGCCGTGAGATCGATTCCCGCCGCGTTCTCGCGGGCAAAGCCTTCCTCGGCCTGCTGTTTCGAAGGATGCGCCTGCAGCGATAGCGGTTCGGCGGCTGCCAGAATCTTCAGCAAGAAGGGCAGGCCGGCACCATACTTGTCAGCCACCCGCTGTCCCAGCTGTCCTTGGGGGTCGGCCGCGATGATCTCATCCAGCTTCTCCTCCCCAATCGTTGAAGGGTCAGCCGGATGCGCACCGAACCACAGCTCTGCTACCGGGCTGTGGGCTTCCGGCTCGCCGAGCAGCGTCGGGATAAGCGTACGCGAACCCCACGAATAATTGCGGGCAGCGCTGGTGAGCAACTTCATTGAAATCCTTTATTTCACGTCGTAGGCGGTCGCGGCATAACTGCGCGTAATCAGCTGCAGCGCGCGGGCCAATTCCCCACAGGAGGTGTCGGCGCTCGCTGCTGCGAAAGAGTGGGGAAGGTTCGCCTCTTCCTGTCCCCATAAAACAATTTTCAAGGGTACCAAAGGCTCGTCCGCTTCAAACGGGTCGTAGAAGATGTCAGTCGGGTCTGTCTGCAGAATCGGCCCTAAGCCTTCCGCATCAACAACGGTCCCTCCCAGTCCGTGGGCTGCCCACAGCGCACCGGCCATGCGGGCAACAAGCGCGTCAAGGTGCACGCGCGTGCGCTCCTCCGACAACGCATAAGGATCGGGCCCACAGCTGTGGATGACTCGCCCGCCCTCTACGAATTCACGCAACGCGCGCCCAGGGTTCGTCGTGGAGTCACGTTGCGGGGATAGTGCTTCCAGCTCACGGTCCACTGCATCGGCGACGTCCTCCACACGGCGGGAAACGAGAACTGGGTCTTCGCTCAGCACCGCGTACACCGCGTGCACAGCTGTAATCACGCGCACCGGGGAGATCCCTTCGGCGGTGGGTAGGTTGTCAATGACGATGGTGTCCTCGGGGGCGTCGTCGATCTCATTGAGAAGGACTGTCGTGGCACCCCGGCGCGCAGCAGTATGCAGCGCGCGCTCCACCCACGGGCTATCCCCCACCACCACCACGACATCGAGGGCACCGGTAAAGCGCGGTAGTGACTCGCTGACCATGATGGGGACTTCAGCGGGCTCAGCTAGGCCCACAGCAACGTGAGCGGCAGCGCGAGAAACTTGGTCGGCGGCAAGGATGACGACGCTGCGCGGGCGGAGTCCGCCCAGCACGCGAGCAAGCTCCGGCACGGATGCAGCCACCACGCGCGCCTGGGCGCCTTCGTGGGCAATGTCAAAGAAGCCCACGGTTTCGGGGTCATAGGAAGTCATAGGCCCGAGCATAGCTAGGATTAGTGGCCATGAGCATTCATCCGGTAGTCCTTGTCGGCGGCGGCCCTGGCGCGTGGGATCTCATCACCGTGCGTGGCATGCGGGCGCTGCAGGAGGCCGAGGTCATCGTGGCAGATCACCTCGGTCCTACCGCCCAGCTGGATAAGCTGTGCGATATAGGCACCAAGGAACTTATCGACGTCTCCAAGATCCCCTACCGCGCCCAGGTGGCCCAGGAGCGCATCAACGAGATTCTGGTTGACAACGCCCGCCAGGGGCGCCGCGTGGTCCGCCTCAAGGGTGGGGATCCTTATGTGTTTGGGCGTGGTTTCGAAGAACTCACTGCGCTTACGGAAGCGGGCATCCCGGTGGAAGTGATCCCCGGGGTGACCTCGGCGGTCGCGGTGCCCGCACTGGCGGGAACGCCGGTGACGCACCGTGGCGTCGTTCATGCCTTCACGGTGGTCTCCGGGCACCTGCCGCCAGGCCATCCCAAGTCTTTGGTGGATTGGGCAGCACTGGCACAATCTGGGGCTACGTTGTCTGTCATCATGGGTGTCAAAAACGCGGCCGCTATCGCTGCTGCGCTGATCGACGCCTCCCTGTCGCCCCACACCCCCGTGCGCATCATTCAGGAAGGCTCCCTCGATGGCGAACGAGCATTCCAGTGCGAGTTGGCTGAGCTAGGGGCCACGATGGAAGAGAACTCGGTGGCTCCCCCGGCGGTCATCGTCATCGGTGAAGTTGCCGGGCTCTAGCGCCAAGTTCTACTCAACTCCGACGCGCTCGTCCTCCGAATCCGCGGAGCTTCCTGCATGGGCGGCCTCGCGGCCGGTCGGCTCCGCTGTTTCAACGACGCGGCTGCCGGTGCGCTGCTGCGAAGTGCTATCCCCCTCCGCGCCCTGCGCGGATCGAGCCCGGCGTTGATTCGCCCAGACCGTGAGAGCAACTCCGAGGACCAGCGCAGCGACCTGCAAAAGAAGGATCTGCTGATGCGCCAGCGCCCACCCTAGGGCCCTAGGAATGTTGAGCGTCACGATAGCCGTGCCCACGAATCCCCCAAGGAGCGTGGGGTTGATGCGCGAGATGAGCCAGGCTGCAATCGGTGCGGTAATCACCCCGCCGATAAGCAACGCTACAACCGCGGCAGCGTTAGCCACGATCTCCTCCCAGAGGCCAACGATGAAGCCCGCCGTGGCACCAAAAGTAACGAGGAATTCTGCAGTGTTGACCGTGCCGACGATGCGCCGCGGCTGCTCACGGCCGACCGCCATGAGCGTCGAGGTGGAAATCGGGCCCCAGCCACCGCCGCCTGAAGCATCGACAAAGCCTCCCACCACGCCGAGCCCCGCGAGAAGAGGAGTGGAGTGCTGTCGAGTTTCCTGCGATGTGCGGCTCCGTGGGCGCGAGAAGCGCCAGACGAGGTTGATGCCTAGGACCACGAGAATCGCAGACGTTACGGGCGCGGCAGCTTCGAGAGAGAGGTTAGACAGAACCGTCGCTCCGATGAAGGCTGACAGGCCTCCCGGCACACCGAGCTTGAGCACCGTAGGCCAGTGCACGTTGCCAAAACGCCAGTGGCTAATTCCGGAGACCAAGGTGGTACCCAGCTCCGAGGCGTGCACCACGGCGGAGGCCGTCGCGGGTCCCAAGCCAGCTAACAGCAGGATGGTGGTGGAGGTGACGCCGAAGCCCATGCCGATGCCACCGTCGACAAGCTGCGCGGCGGCACCCGCAACCGCGATGAGAATGAGGCTACGCATGGGCCACCTCCGCATAACGGTGGGAAACAATGCCGGCGAGTGCCTCACCCAGCGGAGGGAGAATCTGCCGAGTCTCCCCATCGCTGCGCCCTGCATCCTCGTCGAGGCGATCTAAAAGCAGCCCCGGGCTCACAAAGAGCGGCACGACGACCTCCCGATTGCCATCTGGGTCAAGTGGCTGGCGCTCACCGCATGTGGCATAGGCAACCTTCGCTGTGCAACCGGCAAGCTCACCGACACGACGCGCTAGACCAGCAACGGCGGCGTTGGCACGCTCATCGGAGGAGCCGACAGAATAGAGCACAACGGTATCTGTTCCCTCTGGAACTCGCTCTGCCAGCAGACGCGCCATGTCCTCACCGGTACCGAGTCCACGGGCTTGGTGAAGGCGCACTCCAGATGCCGCAGAAGCCTGGGCCACAGCTTCAGGAACGTCGATGCGTTGGTGGTAACCCTCGGTAAAGAGCAAAGGCACAACGACCGCCTCGCGTACCCCTTGCGCTGCCAAGCTGCACGCCGCCTCATCGAGTGGCGGGTTATTGAATTCTAAGTGTGCGGCGGTGGCCGGCACACCGGCCAACTCGCCAGCGGCGTGGGTCAGGGCCATAACGTTCGCTGCGGCCTCGGGGTGGCGCGAGCCGTGTGACAAGGTCAGTAATGCGGTTGCGGCAGTCGGGGCGGTCATGGTGCGTCTCCTTAGTTCTGTGCTTTCGCAGCGGAATGGCCGCGGCGAGCGAGAGAGCGCTGCAGCGCCTCCGCGGAGGAGACCGCCGGCGCGGGCGCTACGGGGGCATCGTCTTGGCCGTGGAAGCGTACAGAAAAGATGCGGAGGCACTCTTCGCACTTCCAGGCAAAATCATCTTCCTCATCTGGGAAAAGGTTTGTCCCAGCGCAATAAGGGCAAAAGGCTGGGTGATTGCGGTTGGGGTTAGGTTGACGGCGAAAATTCACTGCAGGTCCTCCTCGTCCGCGCGCAAGACCCAGTGGCGGAACTGTTCGCCGTCTTCGCGCTGTTCCTTGTACTTGTTGACCAAGCGAATGACATAGTCCGGAACCTCATCCGCCACCACCTTGTGCCCACGCAGCTTTCTGCCCCAGTCCGGAGATAGCCCGAGGGCGCCGCCAAGGTGGACCTGGAAACCTTCAACGCGGTTGCCATCGGCATCCGTCACGATCTGTCCCTTGAGCCCGATATCCGCTACCTGCGAACGCGCACAGGCGTTGGGGCAGCCGTTGAGGGCAACAGACAGCGGGACGTCGAGGTCACCGAGGGCATCTTCCAAGATGTCGACGAGCTCGATGGCGCGGGCCTTGGTGGTCACGTGCGCGAGCTTACAAAACTCCAGACCGGTGCAGGAGATGACGCCGCGGCGGAACTCCGAGGGCTGGGAGTATAGGCCCGTCTCATCCAAGGCGCGTGACAGCGCGGGAATGTCCTCTTCTTCCACGTCGAGGAAAAGCAGCTCCTTCATCGGTGTCGTGCGAATGCGGCTGATGCCGAATTTCTCGGCCACGTCGGCAATGGCAATGAGCTGCTCGCCAGTGGCATGCCCCACGGTGGGTTTCACGCCGACGTAGAACTTGCCGTCCTGCTGGCGGTGCACGCCCACGTGATCGCGGTTGCCGGGGGCGACGGGTAGCGGGAGGCCGTCGAGAAGCGGCGCGTCGAGGTATTCCTCCTCCAGTACCTTGCGGAACTTCTCAATGCCCCACTGCGCCACCAGGAACTTCAGACGCGCGCGGTTGCGGTTGCGACGGAAGCCATAGTCGCGGAAGATACGCGCCACACCGGCCCATACCTCCGGCACGCGCTCGAGCGGAATCCACGCGCTGAGGGATTGCGAGAGCATCGGGTTCGTGGACAGTCCTCCGCCCACGAAGCAATCGAAGCCCGGGCCGTACTCCGGATGCTCCGTACCCACGAAGGCAACGTCCTGGATCTCGTGGGTCACGTCCTGACGCACGTTGCCGGAGATGGCGGACTTGAATTTACGCGGAAGGTTATGGAATTCATCGCGCAGGAGGTAGTCATTCTTAATCTCCTCGATGGCCGGGGTGGCGTCGATAATTTCGTCGGCAGCCACTCCCGCTACCGGTGAGCCAAGAATGACGCGGGGCACGTCGCCGCAGCCCAACAAGGTATCCAGCCCCACAGAGCGCAGTTTCTCCCAAATGGCGGGGACATCTTCAATCTGAATCCAATGCAGCTGGATGTTCTGGCGGTCCGTAAAGTCCGCGGTGGAGCGCGCATAATCGCGCGAAATCTCTCCCACCGCCCGCAGCTTGGCGGGATCCGCGCGGCCGCCGTCGAAGCGCACGCGCATCATGAAGTATTCATCCTGTAGCTCGGCGTTGCTGAGCTTGGATGTCATCTCCCCGCCTAGGTTCTGGTTGCGCTGGGTATATAGACCCAACCACTTGAAACGTGGGGCAAGGTCCTCTGCGGGAATCGAGGAAAATCCTTGCTTGGAGTAGATATCGATAACGCGCTGACGCACTGCTAGGGCGTCGTCGGCCTGCTTGATTTCCTCGTCGGAGTTCAGCGGCGCGGTGCCGTCAATCTTCCACTGGCCTTCCGGTTTCTTCGCACGTGACTTTCGCTGTGTGGCGGTGGTCATAATTTGCTGCCTTTCGTCGGTTAGTGAAAACCTACCGGTCTAGCAATAACAGACAAAGCGGTCTTTTTTATTTTCTCCCGAATATGCAAAGCACGCTGGGTTTATGCCACAATGTTCTCCGAATGTAATTAGGCCCAGTTGCCCTACAGCAGACAAGCCGGTTCAATGAAACCCACGCTTGTTTAGACCTAAGCTTTCGTTAGTTACTACAACATTCCGAAAGGCCATCATGACCCAGCAGCCCCTGAAAGTAGCCGTCATCGGCGCCGGCCCAGCCGGCATCTACGCCTCCGACATCCTGGTGAAGAAAACCGGCGGCAACGTTCAGATCGATCTCATCGAGCAGATGCCCGCCCCCTTCGGGCTCATCCGCTATGGCGTGGCTCCGGACCACCCGCGCATTAAGGGAATCGTTAACTCCCTGCACCGAGTGCTCGACACCGAACAGATCCGCCTTCTGTCCAACATCAACGTGGGCCGCGATGTCACCGTCTCCGAACTCGAGGAGTACTACGACGCCATCGTCTTCGCCACCGGCGCCGTCGGCGACTTGGGCATGCAGATCCCCGGCTCCGATCTCGAGGGCGTCCACGGCGCCGGCGAATTCGTTGGCTTCTACGACGGCAACCCACGCTTCGAGCGCTCCTGGGATCTCTCCGCTACCGACGTCGCCGTGATCGGCGTGGGCAACGTGGGCCTCGACGTCGCCCGCATCCTGGCCAAGACCGGCGATGAGCTCAAGGAATCCACCGAGATTCCCGACAACGTCTATGAGTCCCTGGCCAAGAACCAGGCCATCACCGTCCGCGTCTTCGGCCGCCGCGGCCCGGCGCAGGCCAAGTTCACCCCGCTGGAGCTCAAGGAGCTCGACCACTCCCCGACCATCAACGTGGTGGTGGACCCGGAGGATATCGACTACGACGAAGCCTCCCTCAAGGCCCGCGAAGAGGCCAAGTCCTGCGACCTGGTGTGCCAGACTCTGGAAGGCTACGCCATCCGTGAGCCGAAGGATGCCCCGCACACCCTACAGATCCACCTCTTCGAGCAGCCGGTGGAGTTCATCGGTGAGAACGGCAAGGTTACTGCCGTGAAGACCGAGCGCACCGCACTCAACGGCGATGGTTCTGTCTCCGGCACCGGAAAATTCACCGAGTGGCCGGTACAGGCCGTGTACCTGGCCGTGGGCTACCGCTCCGATGCCATCGAGGGCGTTCCCTTCAATAAGCAGAAGAACGTCATCAACAACGACGGCGGCCACGTGGTTGACCTCGACGGCGATATCGTCCCGGGCCTCTACACCACCGGCTGGATCAAGCGCGGCCCGGTGGGGCTCATCGGCAACACCAAGTCCGATGCCACGGAGACCATCGGCATGCTGCTTGCCGACGCCGAAGCAGGCAACCTCTCCCACTCCCGTGACGAGGACATCGTCGAGCTCTTCAAGTCCAAGGGCCTGGAGCACCTGACCTGGGAGGGCTGGAAGAAGCTTGACGCCGCCGAGCGCGCCCTGGGTGAGGCCGAGGGTCGCGAGCGCAAGAAGTTTGTCGAGTGGGAAGAGATGGTCAACCACTCGCGCGACTAAGCCGGCTCGTCCCAATTAAAACTGCCCTATCTGACGAAGTTATCGCTCCCGCCGCAATGAACGCGGGGAAAATCGTCAGATAGGGCAGTTTTCGTCTCAAGGCTCGAGGCCTTCGTGTGAAGGCACGTGCCTTCACACGCTAGGCGCGGATGATGCCGAGGACCTCGTCGACGATGGCCTGCACCTCGTCGGCAGTCTTGGCCTCAACGTTGAGGCGCAGCAGCGGCTCGGTGTTGGAGGCGCGGACGTTGAACCAGGCGTCAGTGCCCTTGAGCTGTACGGTCACGCCATCGAGCTCGTCGACGGACTCAATCTTGTCCGCCAGCTCATCCAGCACGCGCTGGGTCGTTGCCTTCTGATCCTCCACGGTGGAGTTAATCTCTCCCGAGGCTTCGTAGCGCGAATACTGGGCCATCAGCTCGCTCAGCGGCTTGTCCTGCTCACCCAGGGCTGCCAGCACGTGCATGGCCGCGAGCATGCCGGAGTCCGCATTCCAGAATTCCTGGAAGTAGTAGTGAGCGGAGTGCTCACCACCAAAGACCGCCTTCTCCTTGGCCATCTGGGCCTTAATGAAGGAGTGGCCCACGCGGGTGCGCACGGCCTTGCCGCCCTTCTCCGCGATGAGCTCCGGAACCGTCTTCGACGTAATCAGGTTGTGGATGACTGTGGAGCCTGGGAACTTGTCCAAGTAGCGCTCCGCCACCAGTGCACAAATAGCAGACGGCGGCACCGGCTGGCCCTTCTCATCCACCACGAAGCAGCGATCCGCATCGCCATCAAAAGCCAGGCCGATATCCGCCTTCTGCTCAACGGTGAACTTCTGCAGGTCCACCAGGTTCTTCGGATCTAGCGGGTTCGCCTCGTGGTTGGGGAAGGTGCCGTCCAGCTCGAAGTAGAGGTCACGCACGTCGAAAGGCAGCCCCTCAAAGACCGCCGGGACGGTGTGTCCACCCATGCCGTTCGCGGCGTCGACAGCCACGACCAGTGGGCGGGAGTTCTCCAGCGGCACCAGGCCGCGAAGGAATGCCGCGTAGTCCGGCAGAACCTCACGCTCAGTGACGGTGCCCGGCTCGCCGTCGAAGGCCGGGATGCCGTCGATCAGCATGTCCTTGATCTGCTCCAGACCTGTCTCCTGGCCCACCGGAACAGCACCCGCGCGGCACAGCTTGATGCCGTTGTACTTCGCCGGGTTGTGGGAGGCGGTAAACATAGCGCCCGCGCAGTTCAGGTGGCCGGCGGCAAAGTACAGCTCATCGGTAGACGTCAGACCGAGCTGGATAACATCGAGGCCCTGCGCAGCAGCGCCCTCCGCGAAAGCAGCGGCCAGCTGCGGGGAGGAAGGACGCATGTCATGGCCCACCGCCACGGTGCTCTCCCCTTCCCCACGGAGAATCGCGGCAAAGGCCGCACCAGTATCACGCACGAGGTTCTCATCGATGTCCTCGCCCACGACACCACGGACGTCATAGGCCTTGATCACTGCATTGAGCTGTTCACGAGTTCGCATAGCCCACAAGCATACCCCCGTCGGACGCGGTGATCTGCGTCCGACGGGCTAGAAAGCGCCCGAATGGCTACTCTGCGTCCGGCACCACAGTCAGGTGAGCGCGGCGGCGCTGGCGGGCATCGTGCACTCGGCGGGTGCGGAACACAGGGTGGTTGGAGTTACGCGGATCGGCGCCGTCGAAGGTGGCGGAATAGTCAATGGGATCGGCACCGGAACCAGCAGTGGAATCATCCACCAAGCCTGTGGTCACGCGCCCGGCCTCGCGGACAGCTTCCGCGAGCGCGGTGAGGTCATCATCCTCATCGAGTTCGATGCGGTCAACGCGCACCATCTCCCAACCTTGCGGGGCGGTGATGCGGGCGCTGTGCTTTTCGCACAGGTCCCAGGCGTGGGGATCGGTTTCTTCAGACAGTGGGCCCACGACGGCGGTTTGCTGCGCGTAGGCATAGGTCAACGTCGCCACGGCGGGACGGCCGCAGCCGGGGCGGGAGCAATGGCGAGAGCTATTCACGGGCCCAAGTCTAAACCCTAACTTGAGATTTAGATAGTCCAGCGCGGCGCGTCTCGCCGCAAGCCCTGTTCCGGGCGGCTTAAACTAAGCCGCATGAGCACGCCCCGCCCGCATATTCGCCCGGCCCGCCACCGCCATGGCCGCGGTGCACGCGGACCCCTGCTCCCCCACAACACACCGCGCTATCGCAGCAGCGCTGAGCGCTTCGACATGGCCGTGCTGGAGGCCTACGCACCCATCCACAATGCTTTCGCGGAACAGCTCACCGGGCTCGATCTCGCGGTCGATACCGTGCCCCGAATGCGCCTATCCGTGGATATGACCGTGATGCCGGATGAAATCATCGCCGATGGCCCGGTTCCGCTCGGACGCATTGTCCCCGCAGGGGTCGATTCCGATGGGCAGCCCACACGCGCACGGTTGGTCATCTTCCGCATGCCCGTGGAGGAGCGTGTGCATTCTGCCCAGGAGCGCGAAGAACTACTGTCCACAGTGCTCACCGCGCTGGTGGCAAACTATCTCAATGTCGATCCAGGAGATATTGATACGCGCTTTACCTGGTAAAACCACTGCTTCCCCCTTGTTTTGAGCTTAGTGCCCATAGCAAGGGGGAAGCAAGATTGTGCGCTGCTTTCGCTACGCTTTAACCAATTTCACGCTTGAGGCGGCGACGCTCACGGTCTGACAGTCCACCCCAGATTCCGAAGCGCTCATCATGCTCCAGGGCATACTCGAGGCATTCATCACGCACCGCACAGGCCTGGCAGATGCGCTTAGCCTCGCGGGTAGATCCTCCCTTTTCGGGAAAGAATGCTTCCGGGTCCGTTTGGGCGCACAGCGCCTGGTCTTGCCACTCCTGCTCGACGGCACCAAAGAGTTCATCGAGCGACATCTCTGCAGCAGCACCGCCACGGAGAATAGCGCCGTTATTCGTTGTATTGTCCACGCTGCTTCCTTTCTCCGAGGTCGTTTCTCTCTTAATTCGGTGGCACCGACCCTACACCGAAAAGATTTTTCGGTGCCGCGCCCGCCGTGCCGTTTATTACACTGATGTCATTTCACACCGAATCACTAAATATCGTCAACCTGTCGCGGAAGATTTTTGCGCAGCTCCAGCGAAAACGCTGTACAGAGTCCCCAACTTTCACATCAGTCACAGATCTCCTAGTCGGGGGGTAATCGTCGGGGGTACTACATGTAGTACCCTCCCCCTATCCTGTGAACAATTCCAAGGTTTCTTCGGCGTGTCGCCACCCAGTCCGGCAAAACACATGGATCTCATTCGCACCACGAAAACCACGAGTCACGGCCACGTGTATCGCTTAGCCTTCGGCGCCGTTACTCATACACAAGAAAAGGAAAGCGCCGAGAGACACCCCCTGCTCTCCGCGCTTTCCTATCGCTTTATTCCACTGCGCGGCAGCACTTAGGCGTCGGAACTAAAACGCACGCCCGCGTCCGGAATGCTCACACCTGGGAAGACGCGCATGCCGCCCTGCAGTTCGCAGCGCGCGCCAATAGTGGCGCCTTCACCGATAACGCAGCCATCGATATGCGCGTTGGCGCCGATGTGCGCACCCGAGGCGATGATGGAGTTATTGATGATGGCACCCGGCTCAATGGTCACGCCATCAAAGACCACCGTGCCATCCAAACGCGAACCCGCCCCAATGACGGAACCGCGGCCCACCGCCGTACCAGACAGAAGGAGCACGCCACCGGCAATACCCGCGGACTCATCCACCACGGACTCACCCGTGCGGCCCACCAACAACGGCGAATGCGCAATACCGCGCACCAGATCAGAGGAACCGCGGACGAAATCATCCGGACGGCCCATATCGCGCCAGTAGGAGTTGTCCACGTGTCCGACCACAAGGCGGCCCGACTCCAACAGCTGCGGGAAGGTTTCGCGCTCGACAGAAACCACGCGGCCTGCCGGGATGGTCTCGATAACATCCTTCTTGAACACGTAGCAGCCAGCATTAATCTGGTTCGTCGGCGGATCCTCAGTCTTCTCCAAAAAGGCCGTCACCCGGCCCTCAGAATCCGTCGGAACACAACCAAAAGCGCGAGGATCAGCAACGTTGAGCAGGTGCATCGTCACATCCGCATCCTTGGAGTGATGCGTATCGAGGATGCCGTTCAGATCCATTCCGGACAAAACGTCACCGTTGAACACCATGACCGTATCCTGGCGCAACTTGTCATAGACATTGCGGATACCGCCACCAGTGCCCAGAGCGGTCTCCTCCACCACGTACTCAATCTCCAAGCCCAACTCGGAGCCGTCCCCGAAGTACTCCTCAAAGACCTCCGCCTTATAGGAAGTAGAAAGCACCACGTGCTCGATTCCTGCTTCCTTGATACGAGCAAGCAAGTGCTGAAGGAATGGGTAGTTGGCCGTGGGCAACATCGGCTTCGGCGTGCCAATCGTCAGCGGGCGCAGACGGGTGCCGCGACCTCCCACCAGAATGACGGCATCGGCCGTCGATCCCCACTGGGGCGCTGATTCAGTCATATCGTTCCTTAATCTCTTTTCAGATAAGCCACCGTTAGTGTATAAGCGCCCCAGCCCTAGGAGCCGTCGCGGCACGCGCTTAAAACCAGCCCGCGCACCCGCAACCCCAGCCACAAAGCCGCGCGCAGTGGCGCTTGGTACCAGTACGGGTGCCTATCCGCTTGGAAGCGATAGGCGGAGTCATGGTGGGCACGCAGCATCGCGCCGCGATGGGCCTGCGTCGAATGGCCCTTGGCGTGGGTAATCACCGCCGTGGGGCAGAAGATATTGCGCCAGCCGGCGCGGACAAAGCGGTCACCTAAGTCCACGTCCTCCAAATACATGAAGTAACGCTCATCAAAGCCGCCAATCTGCTCAAAAGCCTCCCAGCGCACCAACAGACAGGAGCCGGATAGCCAGCCGGCCGGGCGCTCGCTGTCCATGTCGGCATCATCGCGGTAGGCGCGCGACCACGGATTGGAAGGCCAGATTGTGCCAAAGAGCGCATGGCCAACACCCGTCAGCAACGTCGGCACCGCGCGAGCAGAGGGATAGTTGCTACCATCCGGCTCCACGATGCGCGGCCCCACCGCCGCGGCATCTGGGTGGCGGCGCGCACACGCGATCAGCTCATCCAGAGAACCTTCGCTAAACGTCACGTCCGGGTTAGCAATGAGAAAGAACTCTTCATCGACGCCCTTCGCCCGAGCGAAACGCGCGCCGGCATTCATTCCGGCGCCATAACCGAGGTTTCCCCCGGTATCGAGGAATTCCACGTCCGCGTGCTCCCGCGCGGCAGCTTCCGGCACCCCATCGGTCGAGCCGTTATCGGCGAGGATGGTGAGGGTTGGACGGGACGTCGCCAAGCGCAGCGAGGACAAGAAATCGCTGAGGTAACGGCCAGGAGAAAAGGTCACGGTGACCACGGCCAGGGGTTTCTGTATATTCTTCACGATAAATTTGAGCGTACCCAACGCCAGTGCGCGCACGCGCCCGCGACACTGCTTCACGTTTTTGCAGCGAGCTCACCTAAACTAGTCCCGTGACTTCCCCGAACTCCCCGCGCGCCGCCCGCCATATCCAGGCCGCGCCCTCGCAGTCCGCGCCCACCGCCCAACGAGGATCGACGCCGGTGAAAGCCGTCGTCGCGTTCCTGTCTGCTGTCGTCCTGGTGCTCTCCGGCGTGGGCTACTTCACCGTGGGAAAGCTGGGAAATGATATTTCCTCCGCCTCCAACCTGGCGCTGGGTAACCAGGGTGGTTTCAAGGACAGCAGTCTCGATGGCGCGGTCGATATCTTGCTCGTGGGCAAGGACTCCCGCACCGATGCCAAGGGGAATCCGCTTTCCGAACAGGAGCTGGCAGACCTGCATGCCGGCGTGGACGAAGGTGAAGAAAACACGGACACCATCATGGTGATCCGTATTCCCAACGATGGCTCGCGCGCCACGGCAGTATCCATTCCGCGCGATACCTATGTCCACGACGAAGACTTCGGAAACACGAAGATCAACGCAGTCTTTGCGCAACACAAGGTAGCCAAGATGGAGGAGCTGCAGCAGGACAACGCGGAGGCTGAAGCAGCGGGCAAAAAGGCACCTCATACGGACAAGGAGATTGAGAAGGAAAGCACGGAGGCCGGCCGTTCTGGCCTCATTTCGATGGTGCACCAACTCACTGATGTCAGCGTTGATCACTACGCAGAGGTGGGATTGCTGGGCTTCGTGCTGCTTACCGACGCCGTCGGGGGCGTCGACGTCTGCCTCAACGACGCCGTCGATGATCCGATGTCGGGCGCCAAGTTCCCGGCCGGGCGCCAAACCTTGCAGGGATCCGAGGGCCTCTCCTTCGTGCGCCAGCGCTATGATCTTCCGCGCGGTGACCTTGACCGCATCGTGCGCCAGCAGGCCTACATGGCATCGCTGACCTCGAAGGTGCTGGACTCGGGCACGCTGACCTCCCCTGGCAAACTCAACAAGATTGCCGATGCCGTGGAGCGCTCCGTGGTCATCGATGACGGTTGGGACATCATGGGCTTCGTCACCCAGCTGGCCGGGCTGGCCGGCGGCAACGTGACCTTTACGACGATCCCGGTGACCTCAATTACCGGCGTGGGTGACTATGGCGAATCGGTGGTGACCATCGATACCGCAGAGGTCCACCGCTTCATGGAAGATTTGGCCAAGTCCCAAGAAGAAGCCGAGGAAGAAGAAAAGTCTGAGGATGCCGCCTCGGACGAGGGCGGCGACAACGGCGAGAAGCCCGTGGCTGAAAACCTCAACCTGCACGTCTTGAACGCCGGCAACGTCGACGGAATGGCCGGCGGAATCGGCGCGTGGCTGAAGAACGTGGGCTACACAGTTGAGCGCACGGCCAATGCGCAGTCGGGCCTGTATACCGAGTCCCAGATTGTGGCCGCGGATGCTAACGATGAGCGCGCCCTGGCCCTGGCTGAGCAGCTCGGCGGACTGCCGGTCACGGCCAACGAAGAGCTCGAGCCGGATACCTTCATCGTGGTGGCTACTGATGATTACTCCGGCCCGAAGGATGACTCCGCGCAGGAAGAAGAGGCTGCTGCGGAGCCCAGCCAGGGTGGCGACACTCAGCAAGTTGGTACCCCGGGCGATGATTTCGGTACCGCGGAGGTTTCGCCTGAGATCGACGCTGGCGGCGATGGCCCGCGCTGCGTGAACTAGTCTGCTGCGAGGTGAACTCGCAGTAGACTCAAGGGCCTAGTCACCGGTCGTTCGTGGCGGGCTGAGCGCCTGCCACCTACGATGGGCGGACATGGAACTCCTACAGCATCTCCTGTCCGCCGATGCCTCTGCTCCCCGGCTCAGTGTTTATAACGAAACTGACGGCACCCGCATGGACTTCTCGGCGCAAACGCTGGAGAACTGGACCTCCAAGATTGCCAACATGCTGTTGGAAGAGCTCGACCTCGAACCAGACACGGATTCTCGCATCCTCATTGACCTTCCGGTGTCCTGGCAGGCTGCCGTCATTGCGCTTGGGGCGCTCGCCGCCGGAGTCCCCTTCGACATTAAGAATGGTGCGGTTGCTACAGAACCGCACGCCGACGATATCGCCGTGGTTTTCACCTCCCCGGAGACCTATCTCAAGGCTGCGGCGGGCGCCGACTCTGCGTCAGCCCCACTGGTCGATACGGTGCTAGTCACGCAGGATCCTTTTGGCCGCGGCGTTGTCGAAAGCGGCGGCGAGCTGCCGCTGGGCACCATCGACTTCGGCCCCACCGTGCGCTTCTATGGTGATCACTTCTATGGCACCACGACCCCACTGCCGGAGCTTTTCCCCACGGATTTGGGCGCTGAGCGCGTGCTTTCACAGGGCTGGACGGACACCGCTTCCTTCCAGCGTGCAGTGCTCGAACCGCTGGCCGCGGGCGGCTCCGCCGTCATCGTGGCGGGCCTGTGCTCAGCCGACCGTTTGCAGGAAATCGCAGACAACGAGAAGGTCACCGTCCGCTCCTAAAAGCCTTCATGAGATAGTAGAGCAATGTTCAGCTGGCTCTACATCTTTATCGGCGTGCTCATCCTCGTGGGGACAATCTGCCAGGGCACCATCGGATTTGGGCTGGGCACCATCGCCACCCCCATCTTGGCGCTGATCAAACCGGAGCTCGTTCCCACGCTTATCCTCCTGCTGGCTTTTGTCATTTCCACCACGACGATGCTCAAAGCGCGCTCGGCGGTGTCCTGGGACATCGTGGCCATCTCCTCCATCGCGCGAATACCCGGATCCCTGCTCGGCGCGTGGGCCATTGCTTCCCTCTCCCACCGCGGGCTCTCCCTATTCATCGGCTGCGCGGTCATCTTTGCCATGACTTTGTCCAGCCTCGGCTGGTCCCCCAAGCGCACCACCACCAACATTGCGGTGGCAGGCGTTGCCTCTGGGTTCCTGGGAACATCCACCTCCATCGGCGGCCCGCCCATGGCGCTGGTACTCAAGGGCTATGACCCAGCCCGCATACGCGGCACCCTGTCGGGTACCTTCATCATCGGCTGCACCATCTCGCTGGCGATCTTGGGCTTAAGCGGGCAAATCACCAGCCTGCAGCTCACCGCTGCCGCGGCTTACCTGCCGGTAGCCATCGTGGGCCTCATCGCCGCCAGCTACCTCAACCGTTTCATCAACGCCAAGGTGCTCAACCGCATCGTCATCGTCGTGGCTATCAGCGCGGCCCTGGCGCTCATCGTTGAGGGGCTGGTTGCTGCCTAGCGTCAGCCGTATGCTGCCGGGCACAACTGCCAGGAACATGCCCCACACTGCCCGTCCTGCCAAAGTTTTCGCCTCTGACTCAAGATCTGGCAATAACTTCGTCACCTAGGGCAGTCGGGTGGCTCCGGGAAGTCGGGCGGTTCTGGATAGTCGGGTGGTTCCGGCGGCACAGGCGGCACATACCCCAAGTGCTCGCTGTATTCCCACGGTTTCGGCTTGGGCGGCAACACTCCCTCGTGCCAGAAACCGATGAACTTGAAGTAACGCTTCTCAAAGTCCGGATTCCTGGCATTAGCTATCTGGTCAATGACATAGTCCAGATGATGCGCCACGCAATGACCTGTATAGCGCAGCGTTAGCCACCCAATCAGTGCGCCCTCGTTGTTCTTCCAATGGTCCCGCAACCATGACTCTTGCTGGGAATGGAATTTCATCCCGTTGATTTCTACCGCAACTTTGAGCTCTGGGAGCACGATGTCCCAGGTGTAGTGGCCGATAACAACGTTGCACTCGACCTTGAGCCCACGCCTTTTCAGCCCCTTGGCTACTTTCACCTCCGCACCAGAATCCGTGAACAACGCGGCCTGCTCTAGCATTCGTTGGCTTGCAACAGGGGTGACATTGAGTGCTTCGCGGTGACTATCCAGTCGGGCGCGTCCGGCCTTCGAGGAGTAGATGGACTCAAACACGCGAATCCCCAGTTCAGGACTAACAGATTTCATGGCGACAAGAGGATTAAGGACCCGGATCCCAGACGAGGTAACGAAACTCTCGACGCTCACCCGCGAGTGCACATAAAAGGTTGATGTCGGCATTCTCTCCACACTGGCGAGCCGCAGTGGAAAAGTCACGGTCTCGCCAAGAAGCACCTGGGCAGCCGTTGTTCCTGTCGCCTTAAGGAATGGCCTGTACTCCTGTAATAGCTTTAATAGTTCTAATGGCTCGGGCCTGCCCCAGACATAAAGCCCCTTGGCAAGTCGCGTAATCTCTCCTCGGCGCACGCGAGTTGCAAGCGCACCTTTAGATAGGCCGCACACAATGCCATGTTTCATGTCATTCCCCCCGGAAAGTTAGGCTCCAAGGTAACACGGCACGCCGCTGTGTGCTGCGCAACCGCCCTACTCGCCAAAGTTATTGTCTCCGCCTCAAGATCTGGCCAGATCTTTGGCAACTGGGGCAGTTTTGTCGACTGCGAAACTAGGCGCGCGAAGCGCCCAGCGCCAAGAAAACGCCCTAGCGAAGCGACCCCTCAATAAAACTGCGGAACCGTTGGGCAATCTGCGCAATCTCTTCCCCCGCATAGTGTCCCGGGGACCAGGCCGCGACCAGCGGTACCCCTGCCAGAGCGCGCTCACCATCGACCACGTCGAAGCCCACCAGCCGCACTGGTTGCAGCTCCGTCATGAGCGCTACGGCTCGCCCAGCACGCGCCAAGGCGCATAACGTTGCCGTATCATCGCACTCCACGTGCGAGCCTAAGGCGTAGCCAGCCGTGCCCACGAAGGAATCCACCACCCCGCGAGACACACTTCGCCGCGAGGGCAGCGCCACATTTTCCTGCAATAACCGTTTAACCTCCACGCTGGTCGAACCCGCACGCTCCAGTGCTAAGGGATGCGTCGGCGGCACCCAGGCACGCACCGGAATCGTGCCCAAAGCCAGCGAGGCCACGTCATTGCCTGGCGGAATGGTAGCAATCACCACGTCGGCGGCGCCTTCCAGCGCGTCGAAAACGTCATAGTGCGTGACCGGGGTCGTGGTGAGCAGAGGGATAGTTGAGCCAGCGGCCTCAATAAAAGGGGCAAGTAGCGTCGAAATCGTCGTCGGCGTAGCCGCCACACGCAACGCCGGGACACTGCCCGCCCGAAGTGCCTCCACCGCCTGCCCGGCGCGCGCGGATTCCGCGAGGAGGCGGCGGCAGGTCGGGATGAGGGCATGCGCCGCATCGCTGAGCGCTAGCGAGGAACCAGCCCGCACGAAGAGCTCCAGGTCCAGTTCTTTCTCAAAGCGCCTAAGCTGCCGGCTTAACGCCGGCTGAGTTATTCCAAGGCGTTCCGCAGCAGCAGTCACCGTGTCGGAATCCACAATCGCAAGGAAATATTTGGCCTTCACCATGTCCATTTCCCTACTTTTACCACCAACCATGCCCTGAGGGTATGCCTTTCCAACTTTCTAGACATTAGACAACATGACATCACCAAAGAATAATGAGACCACCAACACAACTACTTCAAGGAGGTTTCCATGTCACACGTCGGCGCCGCCATTGCCGAATCCCTCGCCGCGCACAATGTGCCCCGCGCATTCCTCGTACCCGGCGAAAGCTTCCTTCCCGTGCTGGACGGACTCTACGATTCCCCCGTCGAAGCCATCGTCACCCGGCACGAAGGCGGTGCCACCTACATGGCTGAAGCCCACGGCAAAGCCACCGGCCAGCCGGGCGTCGCCATGGTCACTCGCGGCCCCGGGGCGGCCAACGCCTACGTGGGTATCCACACCGCTTGGCAGGACGCCACCCCGCTCGTCCTCTTCGTGGGCCTCATCCCCACCTCCGACCGCGACCGCGAGTCCTTCCAGGAATTCGACCCTAAGGCCTGGTTCGGCACCCAGGCCAAGCAGGTCTTCGTCCTCGATGATCCGGAGCGCGCCTCCCGCGTTGTGGCCGAGGCATTCTTCCAAGCCCAGCAGGGCCGCCCCGGTCCCGTCATCGTGGGCTTGCCAGAGGATGTTCTCCACCAGGAGTTCACCGGCAGCATCCACCCACCCATCCCGGTATCGGAGGGCGCGCTTTCCGACGATCACCTGGACCTCCTCTCCCGCGAGCTGAGCCACGCAGAGCGTCCACTCATTTTTGCCGGCGGTCCGCGCTGGACCCCGGAGGCCGCAGAGAAGATCACTCGCTTCGCCGAAGAGCACCGCATCCCGATCATTCAAGACTTCCGCGCCGCTGACCGCGTGCCTTTCGACTCCCCCGCCAACGCCGGCTGGCTCGGATATGGCCGTGATCCGCACGCGGCGCAGCTACTCGAGGACGCCTCCCTGGTCATCGAGGTAGGAGCTGTGCTGGGTGACGTCCCCACCGACGGCTATACCTTGCGCCAGTCTCCGCAGGCACGCAACATCGCCATCAATCCCGATACCAGCCTGCGAGGCCACTCGGTGGCGCTGCTAGAACACATCGTGGCAAGCCCCGTGGCCTTCGCTAACACGCTGGACCGCCTAAACGTCGAGGGCAAGGATAAGCGCGGCGAGTGGTTTGATACCGCGCACGCGAACCACCTCGACTTCGCCACCCTCCCCGAGCCAGCGAACTACCGCCCCGGAAAAGACGGCACCGCCCACATGGAGGCCATCCTCGCAGCACTCCACGAGCAGCTGCCCGAGGATCCCATCTACACCTTCGGCGCCGGCAACCACTGCATCTGGGCCCAGCAGTTCCTGCGCTCGCAGGTCTACCCCTCCCAGTTCAGCGTGCGCAACGGGTCGATGGGCTACTCCATCCCGGCCGCGGTAGCCACCAAATTGCAGTTCCCGGAGCGCACCGTCGTCACCATTGCTGGCGACGGCGAATACCTCATGAACGGCCAAGAGCTAGCCACCGCGCTGCAGTACGGCGCGCCCTTCCTCATCATCGTCATGTCCAATGGCGAGTTCGGAACCATCCGCGATCACCAGAAGAAGCACTTCCCCGACCGCGTCTCCGGCACGCAGCTTATAAACCCGGATTTCGCGGCCGTCGCCCGCGGCTTCGGCGCGCATGGCGAGCTCGTCACCGATGACTCGCAGGCACAAGAGGCGGTAGCCCGGGCCTTGCGTGCCATCACCGAGGACGGCGTACCGGCGCTCATCAACGTCATCACCGACCAGGACCACTCCCTGCCCATCGAATAGAGGAGGCTCACCATGAGCTCTGCCAATACTCCACCAACACCATCCACGCCGCCCACCACTGATCTGAAGGAGGGCGTGCACATTGTGGGCGAGGGGGACGCTGCCAAGCAGCGCCCCGCCGCCTCCACCGCATCGTGGATCATTACGCTCTTCGGCACCGCGGTGGGTGCGGGCATCCTCTTCCTTCCGCTCAATGCGGGCGGTTTCGGTTTCTGGCCGCTCGTCTTCGCTACGGTCTTCATCCTTCCGCTGGTGTATTTTTCACACCGCACCTATGCACGCATCGTTGCGGGCGCACCCAAGGAGGACCATGGCAAGGACATCCTCGAGCTGGTTTCGCAGTACCTGGGCAAAGGCCAAGGAATTGGCTTCGCGGTGCTGTACTGGATCACGGTCTTTTCCACCGTCCTGATCTACGGTGTCTCCATCACCAACGCAGTGGATAGTTTCATCGTCAACCAGCTTGGCGGGCCCTCCATCGACCGCTGGCTGCTCGCCACCATCTGCGTCGGAATCATGACCGGCGGCTTCGCCATCGGCCGCAAACCCATGATTTGGCTGGCCCAAGTGCTGGTCTACCCGCTGATTATTGCACTGGCAATCACCTCCATCTACCTCATTCCGCGCTGGGACCTGCACAGCTTCATCCATTTCGACGATGGTGCCGATGGCTGGGGCCAGATGCTCAAGGGCATCTTCCTCATCCTTCCGGTGCTGGTCTTCTCCTTCTCCCACATGGCGGCGCTTTCGCAGTTTGCCATCGACATGCAGCCGCAGTACGGCGAGAAGACCGAGAAGCGCGTCTCCCGCACGGAGTTCTACACCGCCATCCTGCTCGTCGTCTTCACCATGTTCTTCGTGTGGTCCTGCGTCCTCGCACTTGGCGCCGACGGCATGAATGAGGCACTCGAGCAAAATATTCCGGTGCTCTCCTACTTCGCTAACGTCACGGGCACTCCGTTCATGGCCTACATGGCCCCCATCGTGGTCATCTGCGCCATCGTTTCCTCCTACTTCGGCCACATGCTCGGTACCGAAGAGGGAACGGAATACCTGCTGAAGAACGCCGCGCCACAGCTGGCGGAAAAGGTCTCGCACCGCACGCTGCTCAACATCATCTATGTCATCGTCTTCGTGTGCACCACGCTAGTTGCCATCTTTAACCCCTCCATTATTTCGATGATTTCCGTGGTCTCCGGTGTCTTCGTGGCGTTCATCGTCTATCTGGTTCCGGTGTACATGTTCAAGAAACTGGACGTGTACAAGCAATTCCGCAATGACCCGTGGAACTACTTCGTCTTCGGCATGGGCCTGCTGATCATGGCCGTGACCATCTGGGACATGATTTAGAAAGGACGTGATTATGCTCCGTAGTGATCTCTCAAGCTTCCCCGAGTACAAGGTGGGCAAGGATTTCCCCAATGCCCTGAAACTTTCCTCCAACGAGGTCCCCTTCCCTCCCGCCGAGGACATCATTGCCGCGGTTGCCGACGCCGCCCGCACCACCAACCGCTACCAACAGCCCGGCAGCTTGGAGCTCACCAATGCCTTGTGCAATTACTTAGATGTTCCGGCGGATAATATCTTCGTCTCTGCGGGTTCCACGCCCATCCTGCAGGCCACCATCTTGGCTTCTTGTCAGACGGGTGATGAGGTCATCGTGCCCTGGCGCAGCTTCGAGGCCTACCCCCTCTACGTGCGTATGGCCGGAGCGGAGCCAATTCTGGTCCCGCTCACGGAGGATTACCGCGTCGATCTGGAAGCAGTGCTCGATGCACTGACAGACAAGACCAAGCTCATCATCCTGTGCAATCCCAATAACCCGACGGGCACCGTCATCACGCGCGGTGAATTCCGCGCTTTCATGGAACGGGTGCCCCAAGACGTCGTCGTACTGCTCGATGAGGCCTATTGGGAGTACAACGACGCCTCCGATACCCCGGATTCGGTGGAGGAATACCAGCGCTACCCCAATCTGCTCGGCGTGCGCACCTTCTCCAAGGCGTGGGGTTTGGCCGGCATGCGCGTGGGCTACGCGGTGGCAGGACCGGAAATCATCAACGCGCTGCGGCTACTCTCCCTACCGCTGACGGTGACCGCCATGGCAGAAACTGCCGCGGTGGAGGTGCTCAAGCGCCACGACGAGCTTGACGACGCCGTCGAGATCACCAAAGCACAACGCGACCGCGTCTGCACAGAGCTGGGAGCCGAGAAGTCCTACGGCAACTTCGTCTGGCTGCCGCGCCCAGATGCCGAAGAGGTGGAAACGAAGATGCTTGATGAAGGCGTGGTCATCCGCCGCTACCTCGATGAGGGCGTGCGCGTGTCTATCACGGACGAAGCCGAGACCACCCAGTTCTTGGAGGCCTGGCGCCGCGCAGGGATTCAGCCTTGGAGAAACTAACCAATTTTCTCCTCTGGAAGGTCCGCAAGGAGAGCTTCAAGGCCCAAGCGGAACGGCTCATCTGCATAAGGGTTGCTTTCCTCCGCGCCTTTCTCGGCAGAGGCAGCCGGCAAGAAAGCACCGCGCGCATCGGCTAGTGCCGGTGCGCGAGCTTCGCTATCCATTGGTAGATCAAAAATGTCCTCGGGGGCGTGGACATCGTAGGCGCTGCCGTAGATGAAGGATTCCAGCGCCACGATGCGGGGCATAATGGCCGAATTCGGCAAGCCTGTTTGTTTTAGGACTCGGGCTAGCACCTCGTACATCTCTACTGTGCGGGGCGCTCCGGAAATGGGGGTCAACGCAATAATCCGTACCAGCGGGACATGCCGTGCGCAGACGTCACGGTAGGACGTCGCCCAGCTAACTAGAGCATCACGGGGTGAAATCTTCGGGTCACTCTCAAGCGCGGCATACAAGGAACCACACTCCACCTGCTCCATAACCGCGTCTTCGATGAGCGCGAGCAAGTCCTCCTTCCCCGAAAGGTGGTTATACAGGGCACTGGTTCCCACATTCAATTTGCGTGCAATACGAGCCATTGTGAGCTTTTCATAGCCATCCTCCCCCACAATGGTTAGCGCAGCTTTAGCAATTTTTTCACGAGTGACCAGCGCTTTATGGGGCCGTCCTTTGGGGCGATGAGAACTCACAGCGTTTAAACCTTGTCTTGCGTTACGTTCCTTCTGTACAGTGATACGAGACACAAAATGAATGTTGTTCATTTTGCCGTATCTACCCTTCTATCGTCCCATAGGAACGGAGACACCTTCATGACTTCCCCCGTTAATTCCGACAAGGCCGTTATCGAGCGCGATGTCGTTGTCATTGGCGCTGGCCCCGCCGGACTCATGGCTGCCCACACCCTCAAGAAAAAGGGCTTGAGCGTAGCCGTCCTCGAGGCTCGCGAGCGCGTCGGCGGCCGAACCTGGAACGGGAAGGTTAAGGATGCGCAGGGTGTCGAGCACTTCGTCGAGTTAGGCGGCCAATGGATCTCCCCTGACCAGACCCGCCTCATCGAGCTCGTCGACGAACTTGGACTTGAGACCTTCTCCCGGTACCGCGAAGGTAAATCAATCTATGTTTCCCCGGATGGCACCCGCCACGAGTACGAGGGCACCGTATTCCCCGCTGATGAGAAGACCATTGCTGAAATGGATCGTCTCATCAAGATCATGGATGAGCTTGCGGCAGAGATGGACCCAGCAAACCCCTGGTCACACCCTCGCGCGAAAGAGCTCGACTCCATCTCTTTCCGCTCTTGGCTTGAGGAGCTTTCCGACGATACCGAGGCCATCGACAACGTTTCGATTTATGTGGCGTCCGGCATGCTGACCAAGCCTTCCTACACGTTCTCCACTCTTCAAGCAGTGCTCATGGCTTGTTCCGCAGGCTCCTTCAGCAACCTTGTGGATGAGGACTTTATTCTAGATAAGCGCGTCGTCGGCGGTATGCAGTCCGTCTCCTTAACGCTTGCCAAGGGCTTGGGCGACGATGTCCACCTCGGCACACCTGTGCGCGAGCTTCACTGGGCGGAGCCGGATGCATCTACCGCGGACGAACTCAACAACATCAAGGCAGATGTTCGCAACGGTGTCGCGGGAAATGGCGAGGCCGGAAACGTTACCGCCATTTCGGAGAAGGTCACTGTAAAGGCCCGTTTCGCTGTACTGGCTGTTCCGCCAAACCTGTACAACCGCATCTCCTTCGTCCCGCCGATGCCGCGCGACCAGCAGATTGCGCACCAGCACATCTCCATGGGACTGGTTATCAAGGTCCATGCCATCTACGACACCCCGTTCTGGCGCGAAGAAGGACTCTCCGGCACCGGCTTCGGTGGCGGCCGCCTCGTTCAGGAGGTTTACGACAACACCAATTACGGCAAGAATTTTGCCGAATCGACCGCAGACAAAGAAGACACCTACGGCACCCTCGTGGGCTTTGTCTCCGACGTTTATGCAGAGGAGATGTGGCACCTGCCGGCTGAAGAGCGCAAAGAACGCATTCTCGACGCCATGGCAGATTACCTTGGGCCCAAGACCAAGGAGCCCATCGCTTTCTACCTGTCCGATATGGCAGCCGAGGAATGGACCCGTGGCGCCTACGCTACCTCCTACGACCTTGGTGGACTCTCGCGTTGGGGACACCTTCAGAATCAGCCGACTGGTCCTATTTACTACGCATGCTCCGACATCGCTGCGGAAGGTTACCAGCACGTCGACGGCGCAGTACGCCAGGGCGAGATCGCCGCACTGGCTATCGCAGAGCAAGCGGCGAAGGCTTAAACATGGCTCCCGCAAGTTTCCCTCGCCGCAACACTAGTGGTTGTATCCTCGTGGGTTACGTCGCTACCGATTTCGGCAAAGACGCGTTGCGTTTAGGAATTGCTCTCGCAAAAGAGCGCAACGTGCGCCTCGAACTCGTTATGGTAGCCCCCGCTCATAGCTCCTTCTCGGGCGTTTATCCGCACGACCGTGGCTATGACTCCATTGTGGAGGAACAAATCGCTGGATGGCTGGAGGAGGCTCTCGCAGAGGTTCCTGAAGCAATCACTGCAACCGCACGCATCGTGACGGGGGATTCCGAAGCTGCCGCGCTCTGCGAAACTGCAGAGACCCTTGGTGCCGACTTGCTCGTCGTTGGTGCCCGGAAGGGTGGCCTCTTCGGACGTTTCCAGATGGGTTCCGCGGTCAATGCGCTCTTGCACTCTGCCCCCGTTCCTGTCGCGCTCGCGCCGCGCGGATACTCCTACCAAGGCCCTATCACTCGAGTCACGACCTTTTTTGGCCCTCGCCGTGGCACCTCCGACGTCATTGCGATCGGCCTTGATCGTGCACGTCGCCGTGAGATTCCCTTGCGCCTCGTCTCGCTCGTCCTAAGCGGTGAGTCTGACATGCATGGGCTCGGAACCGACGTGCCCAGCGCGCTCAATGCTTATGCCAACCGTAAACTGGCTGACTCCGCTCAGCACATGCTTGACGCCGGGCACGCCACCACCGAGGTGGCGTCTGGCAAAGACGTCAGCACAGCCTTGGAAAAGCTGAGCTGGCAAGACGGGGAAATCGCCGTTGTCGGTTCCTCCCGCATGGCCGTTCCTGGGCGTCTCTTCTTAGGCTCGACTGCGTCTCGAATGCTCCGCTTGATCCCAGTCCCCATGATTGTTGTGCCCGCCGGCTATATGCAGGCCGGCGAAGAGAACAATCTTCTATCGAAAGGTGGTGACAGCTCATGACCACCACGACCCCTTCGACGCCAACCACCCACTCTGTTAAAGAGACAGCATCAGACAAAGGGCTAGCTACGGGCCGCGTCGGATTGCTTGGTGCAGTAGTTATTGGCATCAGTTGCATCGCCCCTACCTATACGCTGACCTCCGGTATTGGCCCAACGATTTCAGCAGTGGGTCAATACGTCCCGGCAGTACTGTTGCTGGGCTTTATCCCCATGCTGCTTGTAGCGTTTGCCTACCGCGAGCTCAACAACGCAGTCCCTGATTCCGGTACTTCCTTCACGTGGGCTACGAAAGCCTTCGGCCCGTGGGCCGGCTGGATGGGAGGATGGGGACTTATCACCGCCACGATTCTGGTGCTATCAAACCTGGCGGCAGTGGCCGTAGATTTCTTCTACCTGCTTCTTGGCCAGCTCTTCAACAACCCGGCTATTAGTGATCTGACTCGGAACCTGTGGGTCAATATCCCCACTACCTTCGTCTTTATCGCTATCGCGGGCTACATCTCTTACCGCGGACTCGACTCAACGCAAAAGCTGCAGTATGTACTCGTTGCGATTCAGATTGCTGCCATTGTGCTTTTCGACGTCGTTGCAATCCACAACACCTATAACAACGGCGGATTCGACTTCACACCGATTTCGCTCGAGTGGTTCAACCCGGTTGGCATAGGAAGCTTTTCCCTCATCGCGGCGGGCATTTCACTGTCTATCTTCATGTTCTGGGGATGGGACGTAACCCTCACGATGAACGAGGAAACGAAGAGCCCCGAGAAGACTCCCGGTCGTGCAGCTACGATTACGGTACTCATCATCATCGCGCTGTACATCCTCACCGCGCTGGCAGTTATCTCTTGGGCCGGCACAGGTGACACGGGCCTGGGCGCTGGTAATCCAGAGAACCAGGAATCAATTTTCGCGGTGCTTTCAGAGCCTGTCTTGGGCAAGGCCTCGATTCTAATCTATATCGCGGTCCTGTCCTCTTCCTTCGCCTCCCTGCAGTCCACGATGGTGGGCCCCGCCCGCACCTTGCTGGCTATGGGCTACTACCGCGCATTGCCGCCGGTGTTCGCCAAAATTAGCCCACGCTTCCGTACACCGTCGACGGCCACCATTGCGTCCGCTGCAGCGGCAGCCGTGTTCTACGCGGTAACCCGGCTTATTTCGGAAAACGCGCTATGGGACACCATCGCTACGATGGGCCTCATGGTCTGTTTCTACTATGGAATCACGGCCGTGGCCTGCATCTGGTACTTCCGAACTGAATTGTTTAGCTCGATGCATAACATCGTGTTCAAGTTCCTCTTTCCCACTGTGGGCGGCGGATTCTTGCTCATGATGTTCTTCATCACTGCATTCGATTCCATGGATCCGTCCTACGGATCCGGGTCTGAAATCGGTGGTATCGGCATGGTCTTCATATTGAGCGTCGCTGTCTTAGGGCTCGGCGTATTCATCATGCTGTTCACTCGCTTTGCCCATCCAGGATTCTTCAAGGGCGAAACCCTCACGCGAATTTCCTCGCGCGACGACGACCAGCAACCGCTGGTCTAACTACACACGAGAAAAGGAGTAATCAATGTCCAACACCTATCGCGTACAGAACCCCGTGACCAATGAGGTAGTCGAAACCTTCGATACCGCTACAGACGCTGAAGTCGAAGCAGCACTGGCAAAGTCCGCCGCGGCTTATAAAGACTGGTCTGCACGCCCCATCTCTGAGCGCGCAGAAATCATGACCCGCGTCAGCGAGCTCTTCGAGGAGCGCAAGGAAGAACTAGCCCAGATTGCCGGCGAGGAGATGGGCAAGTTCCACTCCGAGGGCATCGAGGAAGCTGAGTTCTCGTCTGCCATTATCAAGTACTACGCCGATAACGGCGCAGACTTCACCAAGGACCAGGAGATCCCGACTGCTTCCAACGGCACGGCAGTCATTCGCCGCTTGCCTATCGGCCCGTTGCTCGGCATCATGCCGTGGAATTTCCCCTACTATCAGATCGCCCGCTTCGTGGCGCCCAACCTGATGCTGGGCAACACCATCATTCTCAAGGATGCGGAAATCTGTCCGCGCTCAGCCCTTGCCGTTCAGAAAATCATGGATGACGCTGGCGTTCCTGAGGGCGTGTACAACAACGTCTTTGCTTCCCACGACCAGATTTCCACCATCATCGCGGACTCTCGCATCCAAGGTGTATCTCTTACCGGTTCTGAGCGCGCAGGTTCCATCATCGGCGCGCAAGCCGGCGAACACCTCAAGAAGGCAGTTCTCGAGCTCGGCGGCTCTGACCCGTATGTCCTGCTCGATACTGACAACGTCAAGGCAGCTGCGGAGCTGGCATGGGGCACGCGTATGTACAACACCGGACAGGCTTGCAACTCGAACAAGCGCATGATCGTTATGGACGATATCTACGACGAGTTCGTCGCTGAGCTTGAGCGTCTTGCGAACGCAGCCGTTCAGTCCACGCCGGACAACCAACCAGAAGGAGCATACTCTGCTCTTTCGTCCCGCGAAGCAGCAGAAAAGTTGCGTGACCAGCTAGACCGCGCTGTAGCGGCTGGCGCCAACTTGCGCGCCGGAGGTGAGCTGTCTGAGGTAGGTGCCTACGTCTCTCCTGCTGTCATCACCGATATCCCGGTAGGCTCCGACATCTACTACGAGGAGTTCTTCGGCCCGGTCGCCACTGTTTACAAGGTCAGCAATGATGAAGAGGCCCTCGACTTGGCCAACAACACCCAGTATGGCCTCGGTGGCACTGTCTTCTCCCAAGACACCGAACGCGCCGCTGCCATCTCTCGCCGCTTGGAGTGCGGCATGGCAAATGTCAACACCCCTGCTGGCGAAGGCGAGGAAATGCCTTTCGGCGGCGTGAAGCGCTCTGGCTTCGGCCGTGAGCTGGGCCCCCTTGGCATGGATGAGTTTGTCAATAAGCAGCTCTACTACGTAGAAAAGTAGCCTGAAATAGAGACTAAAAGGCGTTGGACTACCTTTCGGTAATCCAACGCCTTTTTCAATGTCTAGCCACGGAAACATCGGGCGGAAACTTTTCTGCTTTTACATACAAAGGAAAACCACCCACTCCACCTTATCCCAACGTCATCCTCTGATATCACAAATCAGACGAAACGGACATCACATAAAGCCATTCCCACAACATCGACCATCATAGTATTTGCATGTAAAAACAATACCCGATCACAACATGTCGACCCTGCCACCTCAAGCAACACACGATTATATCGTTCAACAAAATATTGTCACGCCGCGACAAAACACCCAATAAAAGGGGTGCCACATCCATTTTCAACCAATTGACAAAGTCTATCGTACCGGTAATTAAACCCTCTAGACACAGGTC
The DNA here is from genome assembly GCF_001807205.1 of Corynebacterium sp. HMSC05D03. Lineage (NCBI taxonomy): Bacteria > Bacillati > Actinomycetota > Actinomycetes > Mycobacteriales > Corynebacteriaceae > Corynebacterium > Corynebacterium sp. HMSC05D03. The sequence continues at coordinate 73,677 of NZ_KV788177.1, forward strand.
AGATCGAAAAAACATTCACTTTCCAAAACATGCAAAATATACCTTCAGAAAGAAGGCTACCTATTACTGTAATAGCACTCAGAAACGTCTCCTAAATCACATTTTTTCAGGTACTGTTTCCTTCAACACCAGCCTGAAAGAAAGGATCGCAAATGAGCGCTAAAAAGCACAATAAAACCTCTGTGGGGTACCTCTGGGATACGCTCTACGGGTGGCATGACACCGGCACGGGAGGAAATACACCAGCCAACCCAGCCCTCGGTCTGCAACCGGTAAACCGCCATTTCTCCTCGCCAGAGCCTAAGCGGCGTCTGCATGAGTTGGTGCAAGTCTCCCAACTCCGCAATCACCTCACCACCCTTTCTGCGAAGCCCGCTTTGCGAGAACAACTCGAGCGCATTCACTCCAGCCAGCACATCGATTCCATGCTTGAGCAATCTCAGCTACCTAAAGGTGGTGACTGCGGTGACGGGGGCTCGCCGTTCGGCCAAGGAGGCGCCGACATTGCGATGCTGTCAGCTGGCGGCGCAATTGAAATGACACGGGCTGTACTTGATGGTGAAGTCGACCGCGGATATGCACTCATCAATCCTCCAGGTCACCATGCCGAGAGGAATCGCGGTTTAGGTTTCTGCCTTTTCAACAACGCTTCAGCAGCAGCCTCGTATGCGCTTGAAGAGCGCGGACTTGAACGAGTTGCAATCGTAGATTGGGACGTTCACCACGGCAATGGAACCCAAGACATCTGGTGGGAAGACAACCGCGTTCTTACAGTGTCTATTCACCAAGATAGAAACTTCCCAGTCGACAGTGGCTTCGTCGAAGAAAAAGGCGCCGGAAAGGGCGAGAATTTCAACCTAAATATTCCTCTGCCTCCGGGAAGCGGAGATCTCGTGTACGAAACTGCGCTAGCTGAGATTGTCATTCCAGCACTTGAGGATTTCAAACCAGAATTGATCATCCTAAGCACCGGCTACGACGCTGCGCTGATGGACCCGCTGGGCCGCATGATGGTGACAACCTCTGGGTACTACAACATGACAAAGGCGCTCGCAGCCACGGCAGACACTCTTTCTGAAGGAAACCTTGTCGTGGTTCAAGAAGGAGGATACTGCCAATACTACGTTCCCTTCTGTGGTCTAGCCGTCCTGGAAAGCCTAACTGGTGAAAGCTCTGGTTTTAAGGATGAGTATGCCGACATTGTGGATGGCCAAATCCGAAAGACCTTCACTCAGGAACAAATCGCCTATCTTCAGAAGGCCTATACATCGCACTTTAACGACAGCAGCCCGGCTTTAAACGCTCTCGTTGCAACAACTAACGATGGTGCCGTATGAGCGACCAAATCCGTACACTTAAGACACACAACATCGTCTTCCTTGTAATCGCTGCCGCCGCGCCTTTAACCGTTGTGTCCGCCGGCGTGACAGCGGCTTACGCTACGTCAGGGATGGCAGGAGTTCCACTGGGCTATCTGCTGTGCGGAGCACTCGTTGCTTTCTTTTCGGTTGGCTTCTGCGCTATGGCTAAGCAAATTCCCAATACAGCTGCGTTCTTCTCCTATGTATCAGCTGGCCTTGGGAAAAGTCACGGTTTAGCAGCATCGTCGCTGGCCGTCGTCTCGTACACTGCCATGCAAATCGCTCTATACTGTCTTCTTGGATACACAGCATCCAGCCTTATAGATTCACTTTTCGGCATCTCTATTCACTGGGCAGTATGGTCCTTCATTGCATTAGCTCTGGTGGCATTTCTAGGCATTAAATCTGCCGATGCGACATCGAGGATTCTCGGAGTTCTTCTTCTTCTAGAGTCTTGCGCTATAGCATTCTTCTGCGTTCTCGCAATTCGCAACCCTGTGGACGGCCTTTCAGTTGACACGCTTTCCCCAACAGCACTGATTGGTGCTGGAACAGGCACGCTACTTGCTTTCACCATTGCTGGGTTCATGGGCATTGAGAGCAGCGCTATGTATGCCGAAGAAGCGGTCAATCCAGAGAAAACAATTCCAAAGGCAACCCTCATATCGATCTTGGTTATCTCTGCCTTCTATGGATTTTCATCATGGTCAATCGCCCAAAGCACTGGAGAGTCTCAGGTAGTCAGGGCAGCGCAAGAATCAGGATCAGACCTATTCTTCAATTTTATTGCGAGCCAAGGATACCAATCCATCGTTCCACTAATTCAGCTTCTCTTGGTTACGTCCCTCTTCGCAGCAGTTACTGCCTTCCATAATTCGATATCCCGTTACCTCATGGCTCTAGGACGAGAATGGGTTATTTGGAAGAATCTCGGCGCTGTCAGCGAAAATGGCGCCCCTGTTACGGCGTCCCTTTTCCAATCGTGCTTCGGTTTTATCGCTCTGTCCGCAGCCCTAGTCGCACAGATACTTTCGGGCTATGACGACAGTTTCCCATCAGCAATCGTGTTCTCTTGGATGAGCAATGCTGGCGGTTTCGGACTCGTTTTCTTGCTCTTGATCACTTCAGTATCGGTCTACTTCTATTTCAGAAAGCACACTGGCCTGTACCCCGTCTTCGTCACAAAGATTGCTCCGACCATTGCCATTATCGGATTCGGAACAATGTTCGTCCTAATCTTGGCCAATTTCGAGAATCTCATTGGAGATGCCGAATTATGGTACTTGGTCTTTGTTATTCCAACCATCATCCTCTTGTGTGGTGTAGCTGGTTTTGTCCGGGGCGAGCTGCTCAAGCGGTCTCACCCCCAGATTTACAGCAACATCGGTTCAGGCCACTCGCCCACTGAACATACGGCACAGGGCAAGGAAACCTCTCCTTCGCGGACCACTCCCGTGCCTGCAACAGCAAACGACTAGGCCACTAGTGAGGCTCGTGTGCGGCACACATCCTGCAAGGCAATTACGTCACAAATGCACACAGTCCGCAGCAATGGTTCGACAGGGACGACGAAGGCGGTGATGACGATTCGTACAGTATCGTCATCACCGCCCACTAGGATTTCTAGCCCCCGTCTCGGTTCCAGTTCGTTAGCTCAACGCTCGTCGCTCGCTCTAAGCCCAACCCGCCGGCACTAAACCGAGAATCGAAATGATCGAGTAAATGAAGGCCAGAACGTAGACCACAATGATCGTGCCCTGGATTACCGGGTGTGCGAGTCCGCCCACGTTCCAGCCTGGGTCGCGGTCGCCCTTCTTTCGGGAGGCGTGCAACAGCATCACCGGAATGACGGACATGATGGCGCCCGCGAAACCACCAGCATAGGACAACGCCGCAACGAAGCCGCCGAGACCAGCAATGGAAATCACCAATGGCGGAACAACCGTCAGCGCCACCGCCACGATGCGCTGTCCCTTCACGCCTTCCCAGTGGAAGATGTCCAAAACGTTGCGCATGGTGGTAAAACCAATCGCCAGGAACGAGGTCAACATAGCCGCCAGGGCAAAGATATTGGCCATGTAGTAGGCCACCGGGCCAAGGGCCTCGCCCCACGCGATGGTTACTACTTCGGTGACCTCCATGCCGAGCAGACCCAGGGCAGCAAAAGGAACCAACGCCAGGGTAAAGCCCGTGATGACCATGCCCATAACGATTGCCCGCGCGGTCTGCTGCGGCTTAGCCGGGTCCATGCCTTGCACCAGCTCCGGAACCACGTACTGCGCCAAGAAAGAAAACACCGCCAGGTTCAGAATCGGGACGATGAAGAAGGGGTGAAGAACCAAAAGGTTCTCAATCTTGATTCCCGGGCCTAGGATCGTCCATCCGCACAGGACAGCGATGATGATGGCCATGCCTGCGGTGATGGCTCCTTCAGTCTTACCCGTGGTGTGCAGCCCGCGGTACATCACCCAGGAACCGAACCCAAAGAAGATCAGCGTGCCGAGGAGCGGCGACAACCCGAAAATATTGTTGATCAGGTCGCCCGAACCAGCGGCATAAGCAATGAGCGCGCCGATGCCGTTGACGATGATGGCCACGAAAACCAACCACCGGCCCCATTGCCCCAGGTAATGTTCCGCCAATCCGGAAACCTGTAGCGGCGCCTTGGTGCGCATGGCAGACTCCGCCACGTACAGCATGGAAATGGTCGTGAGCGTACCGGCCACGAGCAAGGCGATAACGAGTGCGAGGAATCCTCCGTTGCGAGCGGCATAAGGAATGGAAAGGACTCCAGCACCGATGTTGGTGCCGAAAATAAGGGCGATGCCCTGCACGAAGGACAGCGCGGGTTTGAATTCCGCCGTGGACTCATCCCTCTGCGGCACGGAAATGTTGTTGGACAAAGACTTCTCCGATAACTAAGGACTAATAAAACAGGAGCTCACCCGGAAAGATCCGGGTGAGCAACAAGGAACTACTTGTATTCGTTGAACTGCTTCACGACGACCTGCAGCGCTTCACGCCACAGATCTTCCGGAATAGCCAGGGAAGGTAGGAAACGGATGACGTTGTGGTCGAGGCCGCAGGTCAGCAGCAGGACGCCTTCGGCCTTGGCGGCGTCGGCAATCTTGTGCACCAGCTCGGAGTCCGGCTCACCCTCAGCGGTGACGAATTCGAGGGCGAGCATCGCGCCGCGGCCGCGGAATTCGGCCACGCGCTCATCGCCCAGGATGGGCTCCAGCTCCTCACGGGCAACCTTCTCTAGGTTCTGAGCACGCGCGCCGAAGTCCTTCTCTTCGAATTCCTTGAAGGTTGCCAGCGCAGCAGCACAGGCCACCGGGTTGCCGGTGTAGGTGCCGCCCAGGCCACCTGGCTGCGGGGCATCCATAATTTCTGCACGGCCAGTTACCGCAGACAGCGGCATGCCGGAAGCAATGCCCTTCGCAATGGTCACCATGTCCGGCACGATTCCCTCATGGTCGGAGGCGAACCACGTACCGGTGCGCATCATGCCTGCCTGGATCTCGTCGACGATGAAGACCACATCGTTCTCGTTGCACCACTGCTGGATTGCTGCGAGGTAGCCCTCGGCAGGGACAACGAAGCCGCCCTCGCCCTGAATCGGCTCAGCAACAACGCAGGCCAGGTTGGCTGCGCCGACTTCCTGCTCAATCATGGTGATGGTCTTCTGGGCTGCCTCAGCACCGCTCAGGCCGTCACGCAGTGGGTAGGACATCGGCGCGCGGTAGATCTCCGGGGCGAAGGGGCCGAAGCCATTCTTGTAGGGCGACTGCTTGGCCGTCATCGCCATGGTCAAGTTGGTGCGGCCGTGGAAGGCACGGTCCATGACCACGACACCGCGCTTGCCGGTGTAGTTACGGGCAATCTTCACTGCGTTCTCCACGGCCTCTGCACCGGAGTTGAACAGCGCGGTCTTCTTCGGGTGATCACCCGGGGTGACCTCGTTGAGCTTTTCCGCCACGGCGACGTAGGACTCGTACGGGGAAATGGTGAAGGAGGTGTGGGTGAAGTGTGCAACAGCATCCTGCACCGCGGCCACGACGGCCGGGTTCGAGGCACCAGCGGAGGTCACGGCGATGCCGGAGGCAAGGTCGATGAAGCGGTTGCCGTCGGCGTCGGCGAGAATGCCGCCATCGGCATCCACCACGTAGCCCGGAAGCGAGGGCGCCATGCCCGCGGGGAGGGCGTTCTTGCGACGCTCATCCAAGGCGGCGCTCTTCGGGCCCGGGACCTGCTGGCCCAGGTGGCGGGACTGCTCAATGTGGTACTGAAGTTCCTGCATGGTCTTCCTTTTGTGTTCGGATGAATAGGATGCCACTTAGTGTGGCCCCTACCACCCTGGAACCACTATGGACAGGGTGTATAAATTTTCTATCCATAGCTGTGTACCCTGTCTACCATGCGTGAGATAACCTTTCGCTGGCTGCTCAACCAGCGCTCGTTGAACCTGCGAAACATCGTCACCGGTAGCGCTACGTTCAACACTATCCACGCCTCCGAGCTCGCGGACCCCAGCGAGTTCACCTCCCCCGGCGCGCTCATGCTCACCCTGGGGCTTGCTTTTCAGGAAGAACCGGAGGGGTTTGAGCGCTATGGCGCGGCTCTGGCCACGGCCGGCGTGCAGGGCATCGGCTTCGGTACCGGGCTGGCCTTCAGTGAGGTCCCCACAGAACTTATCCGCGCCTGCTCCCAGCACAATCTCACCCTTTTTGAGGTCCCACGCGCCACCCGCTTCGTATCCATCACCACAGCCGTGGCTCAGGAACAGGCCCGCTTGGACAACAACGCGCACTTTGCACTCCACCGCCAGCAGGAACGCCTCAACCAGGCGGCAGCCACGAGCATCGACGCACTCATCGCACAGGCAGGCAAGGAACTCGGCGCCGCGGTAGCAGTAGCCAGTTTCTCCGGAGCGGTGGTCAGCCGCAGCGATCGCGGTCGGATCAGTGCGGCCGGCGCCGCGGTTGAGGCCGCGGAGCAGACGGGGCGGGGAACGGGGACGTCGACAAGCGCAGGCGCCACCATCACCAGCATCTTCGGATCGGCGGGACGACGCTGGGCCATCGCGGTAACGCGTGCAGAGAAGTTCGACTCCTACTCCCGCGCGCTCATCCGGCACCTCGCGGGCCTGGCCAGCCTGCTCTTAGATCATCCCGACACGACTGCGCACACGATCCTCGGAGCGTTGGCGCTTGATGCCCAGCTGGCCGGCGTTGACTCCCCCGCCCTGCAGGCGGCTTTTCATATGGTCGATAGCCATGATCTCATCGATGTCCTGTTTCTCACGGCAGCTTCCCCCTCCCGCCTCGCGCGGGCTTTGAGCGAGATCGGAAAAGCCGAGCCTCTCAGCCTCATCCGCCCAGAACACGATTCGGCGCTTATCGCGCTTCCCCCGGGCACCGCACACCCAGGTTTAAGCGGGAAACACACTCGCTACCTCCGCGCATCCATCCTGCAGCGCATCCAATGGCAGGCGTTGACGCCGGCGCTCTTGTCCTCTCTCCAGAGCCACGCGCGCAGTCTGCCGCTCGGCGCTGTGGCGACCTTCAATTCGGCTGCCCCTACCTGGCTGTCAGAACCCGGAGTACCCGAGGCCCTCGCTGCCCGGCGCGCGGCGACGGTCAGCCGCCTAGCCGAACACGATGTTCAGCACAATACGGAGTTGCTCGCTACTTTGCGCGCCTTCCTCGTGGGCAACGCCAACCTGGCTACTGCTGCCGCGGAGCTTGGGGTTCACCGGCACACCGTGCGCGCTCGGCTGGATAGAGTAGAGCAACTCTGCGGCGTGGACCTGGCTAACCCCGTCACCCGCGCAGAACTCCTCTTACTCAGTATTGATTCTTAACTGACCGTTGAGGACTCAGTTCGGAACGCTGACCCCGAGGATGAGCAGCTCCGCCGCCACGAGAGGATCCTTGAGGTCGACTTCGAGGAGAGCCTCCAAGTCCGCGATGCGCTTGCGAACGGTATGCCGATGCGATTGCAGTTCCTCAGCGGTGCGGCTCACGTGGCCACCCGCGCGCAGGTAGACCTCCAGGGTTTCCGCCAATTCGGTGCCGTGCTCCGCGTCGTACGCGCGCACCTTGCCCCAGGTTTCTTCGGCGCGATTGTGCACCGCACCCTTGACCCTGGGATCCCTGGTCCAGCTCAGCGTCCGCGATTCTGGTCCCGCCAACATTCCTGGCTGCAGCCCAAAGGCGAAGGATTCCAATTCACGGACAACTCCTACTCCCAGCTCGCCCCATGGCATGGGTTGCCCCACGACGATGCGCTTGCTTCCCCGAATATCACGCAACAAGTCTTGCAAGTTCTTCATCGAACGACTCCCCCTAAAGAGCAGGAGGCTGGAGGAGTTATCCAGCGCGTACTCGAAAAGCAAGCGCCCGTGCTCCTGCAGGCGAGCGTCCAAGGCGTGGAGGAAGCGCTGGTGGGCGCGCTCGCCTTCTGACTTCACTAAGACCGGACGTACCCGACCCTGCGCATCACCCACCATGTGGAAGATGCGGCGCATGGGATCTTCCGGCTGGTCCATGCCCAACTGAATGGCCATGGCCATGGAGTTGAGTTCGTTTTGGGTGCGCCGCAGCTCCTGCGGGCGCTTCACGGTGAGTTCCGCGAGACCTGCAGCCTGTTTGAGCAGTGCGCGCTCGTTCACACCGAAACTCTCACGCGCCACCGCCAGCAGCCCGAAGGAGCGCGCACCGTGATCGGCCAAGCGCTGGGCCAAGACGTTCCACCCGCCGACGCGGCGTGCGGCGTAGAAGTTCTGCGCGCGGGTATCGGTAATTACCGGGCCCCACTCCACTGGGGGCAGGCCGGGGTGACTCGACTGCGCGAAGACCCGTCCGTCCTTATCCACGAGGCAACAGTGCGCCCCCAACAGGCGTCCGGCCTTATCCACGAGGGCATCGAGACCGGCGATGGCGGCGTCGTTAAGCGCACCCTGCTGCGCAATGAAGAGTTCCAGGCCTTCCTCACGCTGACGCTGAAGCTCGTCGTGGAGACGCGCGAGCACCGAAACGAAGGGAACACGCCGCGCCACCGTGAAGAGCGAAATATCGCATTCCCGGGCGGCCTCCACCATGGCGGGCGGAACCTCGGCAAAGGCAATCCCAACGCCGAAACCCACCCCCGTTACCCCGCCTTCGGCCACCCTGTGGATGTACTCCGCCAGCTCTTCCGACTTCCCTTCAAAGGCCATGCCGGTAAGCAGGATAACCACCCCAGACCCCACAAACTCACGGGGATCGCGCAGTTCACACGGGTGCATTACGGAAAAAGGGCGCCCACAATCGTGCAGAATTTCTATCCCCAAATCAGGCTGATTAGCCAACCATCTCAGGGAAACGCTCCCCTCTTCCAGCCCGACCGCTACCCCCGTATCCATTGTGGACAAATTCTCACCATTCTTTCACCAGATTGTCTATGGCCCTTCTGAAGTTTAGCCATAAGAATGACCCACGTCATAAAAAATTCCGAGTATTAAGGAGCAGACAGCATGCAGGATCTCAAGCACCGCCTCCCCCAGGAGCGGAATGTCTCCACCGCAATCCCTGGTCCTCGCAGCCAGGAGCTGAATGCCGCCCGTGAAGCAGACGTCGCTGCTGGCGTCATCCCGGGCTACCCCTCCTACATCACCGACGGTGATGGTGGCGTGCTTGTCGACGTCGACGGCAACACCATCGTCGACTTCGCATCCGGCATCGCCGTGACCTCCGTTGGCGCCTCCAACCAGCGCGTTGCCAAGGCCGTCGCCGAAGCCGCCAGCCACCTGACCCACACCTGCTTCCTCAACGCTCCCTACGAGGGCTTTATCCAGGTGGCCAAGAAGCTCAACGAGCTGACCCCGGGCACCCACGAGAAGAAGACCTGTCTCTTCTCCACCGGTGCTGAGGCAGTGGAGAACGCCATCAAGATCGCTCGCCGCTACACCGGCAAGAACCGCGTTGTGGTCTTCGACGGCGCCTTCCACGGCCGCACCAACCTCACCATGACCATGACCGCCAAGAACAAGCCCTACAAGCAAGGCTTTGGCACCCTGGCCGCTGATATCTACCGCGCGCCGATGTCCTACCCACTGCGCGACGGCCTCGACGGCAAGCAGGCTGCAGCGCGCACCCTGCGCTATATCGAGCAGTACGTCGGCACCGAAGAACTGGCTGCCGTCATCATCGAGCCGGTGCAGGGCGAGGGTGGCTTCGTCGAGCCTGCCAAGGGCTTCCTCCCGGCACTGCAGGAATGGTGCACCGACAACGGCGTTGTCTTCATCGCCGATGAAATTCAGGCCGGTATCTGCCGCACCGGATCCTGGTTCGCCTGCGACGATGAGGGCATCATCCCGGACCTCATCACCACCGCCAAGGGCGTGGGCGGCGGCATGCCGCTGTCCGCTGTGACCGGCCGCGCCGAGATCATGGATGCCCCGGACCCGGGCTCCCTGGGTGGCACCTACGCCGGTAACCCGGTGGCCTGTGCTGCTTCCCTGGCAGCTTTCGAGGAGATGGAGGAGCTGGATCTGGCTTCCCGCGCCCGCGAGATCGAGGCCATCACCCGCGAGGAGCTGGAGCCGCTGCTCGAGCTCACCACCGTCGCCGAGGTCCGCGGCCGCGGCGCCATGATCGCCATCGAGCTGGTAGACGACAACAACCAGCCGAACGCTGACCTCACCGCCAAGGTAGCCAAGACCTGCCGCGAGCAGGGCGTGCTCATCCTCACCTGCGGCCTCGACGGCAACGTCATCCGCCTCCTGCCCCCGCTGGTCATCAATGAGTCCACCCTGCGCGACGGCCTCCAGGTCCTGGCCGAAGCCATCCGCGCAAACTAATCCACACCACCACCGTCTAAAAGGAGACACACCACTATGAAGATCTACGATTGCATCATCCTCGGCACCGGCTACGGCGGACTGGGCATGGGCGCCCAGCTGGTCCGCGACGAGCAGAAAGACTTCCTCATCCTCGAGGCTGCCGATGAGGTCGGCGGCGTGTGGCGCGACAACACCTACCCGGGTGCTGCCTGCGATACCCAGGCTCTGATCTACTGCTACTCCTACTTCCTCAACCTTGGCGTCTCCCGCATGTTCGCCGGTCAGGACGAAATGCAGGGCTACCTCAAGGCTCTTGCTGAGGAATTCAACCTCTACGACCACATCAAGTTCAACCACCGCATCACCAACGCCGAGTGGAAGGAAGACCTCAAGGCCTGGGAGATCGAGGCCAACGGTGAGACCTACTACGGCCGCGTCTTCGTCGGTGCGTGGGGCCAGCTCTCCAAGCCGAAGGTTCCGAACTTCCCGAACCGCGAGGCATTCCAGGGCGTGCAGTTCCACTCCGCCGAGTGGAACCACGACGTTGACCTGGCCGGCAAGAAGGTCGCCGTCATCGGCAACGCTGCTTCTGCAGTTCAGCTGGTTCCGGAGGTAGCAAAGGTGGCGGAAAAGCTCTCCGTGTTCCAGCGCTCCGCTAACTACATCCTGCCGCGCAACCAGGTCATCTTCACCGATGAGGAACTTAAGGAGTTCCAGGAGAACCCGGATTCCTACCGCGCTATCCGCCAGGAGATCCACGAGGTCCGCGAGGAGGGCTTCGACCGCACCCGTAAGGGCACCGATTCCGCTGCCGAGGGTGTCGAGCAGGCCATGGAGCACCTGCGCTCCCAGGTCAACGACCCGGAGCTGGTGGAGAAGCTCACCCCGACCTTCGCCTTCGGCTGCAAGCGTATTCTGCGCTCCGATGACTTCTACCCCACCTTTAACCGTGACAACGTAGAGCTCATCACCGCTGGCATCGAGAAGTTCACCGAGACCGGCATCCGCACCGATGACGGAGCAGAGCACGACTTTGACGTGGTCATCTACGCCACCGGCTTCCACTCCCAGGAGTTCCAGGGTGATTTGCCGATTGCTGGCCGCGATGGCGTCGACCTGCGCGAACGCTGGGGTAACTCCCCGGAGGCTTACCTGGGCATGACCGTGGACGGCTTCCCGAACTTCTTCATGCTCTATGGCCCGAACACCAACCTCAACCACCACTCCGTGGTGGCCATGCTCGAGGCACAGGACCGCTACATCTCCCAGGCCGTTGCTTACCTGCGCGAGAACCCGGAGGCAGCCCTCGACGTGAAGAAGAACGTCATCGACGAGTTCAACACCAAGATCCAGAAGGAGCTCGAGGCATCTGCGTTCTCCGCTGACTGCTCCTCCTGGTACAAGAACGAAGAAGGCCGCGTCATCAACAACTGGTCCGGCAACGTCGCTGAGTACTACGAGCTGACCGACAAGCTCGAGCTCAACGACTACGAGCTGGTCTAGGAGGTAGTTCACAATGCACACTCTGCACGACGATTTTTCCGGGCGTCCCGTCGCTGAGGATGCGTGGAAGGCGCTGAAACCTTTCCGCGATGGTGGGGCGAAGTCCTTCCATAACTTCCCCATCCCGCAGGTGCGTGAGAACTACGTAGCCTCGGCCCACGCCAACCCGCTCCACGAGGAGAAGGAACCCGCGACCACGGATTTCCAGGTTGACCAGTTCCAAGTTCGCCTCTACGACCCCCGCCCGGAGGCGGAGCGCGGCCAGGAGACCCCAGCGGTGCTCTACATGCACGGCGGCGGCTGGCTCATGGGCAACCTGGAGACCCACCACTCCTCGGTACGCCGTATCGCGGTGCTGACCGGTCTCCCGGTCGTTGCGGTGGACTATCGCCTTGCCCCGGAGCACACCTACCCGGCGGCTATCGACGATTGCCGCGCTGCCTACCGCTGGTTGTCCAACCCTGAGGCCGAGCACGGCCTGACCGTGACCTCCATCGCGGTAGCGGGTGACTCGGCCGGCGGCCAGCTCGCCGCTACCCTGGCGAACGAGTTCGTGGGCGAAGAAGACGTCGCCAAGCTCAGCTCCCAGATCCTGCTCTACCCCATCACGGATTGCTCCCGCGAGCGAACCGAGAACGGTGCCTCCTACAAGCGCTTGGAGGAGGGCTTCCCGCTGGCATCTGACACCATGCGCTGGTTCATCGATACCTTCGTCACGGAGGAGGCACAGCGCACGGCAACGGATCTCTCCCCGCTGTTGCTAGAAGAGCTACCGGAGGGCCTGCCCCCGTCACTCGTGATCACGGTGGATAACGATCCGCTCGCGGACGAGGGCATCGAGTACGCCGGCAAGCTGGCGAAGGCGGGCGTCGACGTCACGCACAAGCACCTTCTGGGCTACCACCACGGGCTGTTCACCTCCGCCGGTGTCATTGACCGCGGCGAGGAAGAGCTCGCAGTCGTCGCCGAGTTCATCAAGGCGGCAGCGAACTAGAAGCTTCCGCTCCATCACGCACGGGGCAGGCACCTTCAAAGGCAGCCTGCCCCGTTTGCATAAGTAGCTATTTCTGTCCACCTAAAGTTAGGTTCACCATGCTTAAACGCTCATTCGGCATCGCGATGGCCTTCATCGGCGTACTCGCGGGTGCCTCCTTCGCTTCCGGCCGCGAGGCCCTTCAATACTTCGTTGCCTTCGGCAACATGGGCATCGTCGGTGCCATCGTTGCTGCACTGGCCATGACCATCTCCGGTATCACTATTCTCCAACTAGGTTCTTATCACCGTGCCAAGGAGCACACCTCCGTCTTCAACGCGGTGTCCACCCCCATCGTGTCGAAGGTCCTCGACTTCGCCACGCTGACCTGTCTCTTCTGCATCGGCTTCGCCATGTTCGCCGGTGCCGGCGCCAACCTTAACCAGCAGTGGGGCTGGCCAGTATGGATCGGCGCGGTCCTCATGCTCGTGCTCACCCTGCTAACTGGCCTGCTTGACGTGGACAAGGTAACCATCGCCATCGGCGCTATCACCCCGTTCATCATCGTCCTGCTCACCATCGGCACGGTCTATACCGTGCTCACGTCCAACCCCGATTGGTCGCACCTCAACGAGCAGGCACAGCAGCTGCCGACGACGCTGCCGAACTGGTGGGTCTCCTCTATCAATAACCTGGGTCTTAACGTCATCGTCGTGGTCTCCATGATGATCGTTATTGGCGGTAACTTCCTCGATGCTAAGGAAGTGGGCTACGGCGGCATCCTCGGCGGCCTGTGCTTCCTGTTCCTGCTGGCGGTCCTCGTCGGTGGCCTCTACGTCTCCGTGGGCCCGATCACCGAGGCTGAGATGCCAACGCTGGCCATGATTGAGCAGATTCACCCGTGGCTTGGTGTCGCCATGTCCGTTGCTATTTACGGCATGATTTATAACACCTCCATCGGCATGTTCTATGCCTTTGCCAAGCGCCTCACCCGCGGCAAGCCGCAGCACTTCTACAAGGTCTATGTCATCTCCGTGCTCATCGGCTTCGTGCTCTCCTTCATCGGCTTCTCCAACCTCATCGGCTGGGTTTACCCGATTCTGGGCTACATGGGCATCGCCATCATGTTCATCATCGGCTTCGCCTGGCTGAAGAACCGCGGGGAGCTGCAGTCCGAAGCGGACCTGCGCCGCCGCGCACGCGAGCTCCTCAAGAAGCGCTTTGAAAATGACAACCACCTCTCCGATGAGGAGATGCGTGAACTCGTGGCCATTGCTCGCAACTCCTCCATCCCGGAGTCTGACTTCATCAAGGAAATCATGACGGAGGTTGATTCCGCGGATCTCCCAGAGGACATGCAGATTGGCGATGGCAAGCTCCACGCGCTCATTACCGGCAAGCCCATCCCACGCAGCAAGAAGAAGGTGTAGTTCTCTCCACTCCCCCTCTCTGCCCTCACACCTTCTCCGTGCCCCCGCATCCAGCCGCCTAGCGCTGCATACGGGGGCGCAGCGCTTTCCACAGCGCCCACAGGACCAGGTCTGCATCGGAGAAGCGAATACGTTCCGCCAGTGCCTCCAACCGGTGCCGGACCGTATTGGCATGTACACCCACGACCTTGGCCGCGCGGGCGACAGAAAACCCTTCGGCCTCATAAGCGTGGAAGATTTCTTCCCCATCTTTAATGGAGCCGATGGCGCGGTCGAGCTGCCCCACTGCATCTTCGAGGCCGCGCTGCCCCAGGTAGGCCGCTGCCTTCTCAATGGCACTGCACTGAGAAAACTCCATGCTTTGCAGGTGCAAGGAATGTTTCCGCTCCACCACCACAGCGGCAAGCAATGCCTGCAGCCACGCCTGCGGGCCTTCCTCGACGGTATCGAAGCCGTCGGAAAGCCCCACTGAGCCGAAGAGCACATCCGCAATCTTGGTCTCCGTACCCGATTGCGTCGTCAGCACGCAGGTACGGCCAGCCACATATCCCAGCACCAGTGGCACGCCCGCATCTTGGGCCACGGCGAAAGCTTTGTCGCGCACATCACTGCGATAGGAATCCTTGATGGAATCGGAAACGATGAGGCGCATTTTCGCGTGTTCCGAAAAGCCCCGCCTGCGCAACGTGGTGGCCACTTCTTCCCTATTCGAATTCTCATCGCACAACGCCACCATCAACGCGCTCGATTCGGCAACGTGGTTGCGCAGGATGTTTCTCTGCGCCATGAGGGAAGCGGTGAGCAGTTCCTCCAGCGCTGCGAAAGCGGGGTCATCGAAGTCTGCATCCTGACTGGTCTGCCGCCCCCGGATCAGCCAGTAGCCATGGTCGAAGGAGGGGCTCTCACCAGCAATGTCAAGCCACCGGGCAAAGACCTTCCAACGCCCCACGTGCATGCTCGTGGTGCTGTGGTTGACCACCACCGACAGGGAACGAGCGATACTACGCGCGGGCAGTTCGCCGGCGGCGGCAATAACCCGACCATCAACGGTCAACAACAGCAAGGAATCTCCACTAAACCTGGCAAATCGCGCGAGGATCTCGGACTCCGGCGCCGGGTTAACCAACCCGGGGCTTAATTGCCCGATGGTGCTGAGCTTGCGCCAGGACGCCAGGTTGGGTTGGCGCCGCAAAAGCTCATCCACCGCGCGCCGGATATCTTGGCGCGTGATCCCATCGGTGCCGTACAGGAGGGCGCCGGTTCCCTCTACCGAGTCCAGGACTTCCTGCTCATCGAACTCGGAGTCGAGGAAGATGACCCCGGCGGCGTCGACCAGCCGGCGCTGGATGGTGCGTGGGCTTCCCTCCGGCTGGGGAAGGACTAGCCAGCCCGCCACGTCCCCATCGCCCTCGGCGCACAGCCCCACAAAATTCTCATCCTCAAGCGGCTTGCTCAGGCGCCGCAGCCGCGGCTCCATCACGACGAGATCGGCGATCCGCAACACCGGACTTTCTTGTGACGCCACTTAATCCTCCAAAAAATAGTGTCCTATCTTACTTTTAATCAGGTAATTCTAGCGCCCTGCAACCTGGCTTTTTGGAGTTTCCTCCACCGTTTTCCATCTTGATTCACTGTTTCTCCATTGCTCCCCTCCTCGTGCCATATCAAGATTCCTCTCAACCGAATTCACCATCTTTTGAAAGAGAGGTCCACACCATGACGGAGACCAAGCCTTTTCGCGTATCCGTTGACGTCGGCGGAACGTTCACCGACGTCGCGATTGTTAACACCGAGACCCACGAGTTGTCGGTAGCCAAGGTTCCCTCCACCCCGGATGACCCGATGAAGGCGGTGATGAACGGCCTCAAGTCGGCCGACGTCCAGCTCAACCAGGTCGAGGTGTTCTCCCACGGCACCACAGTGGCCACGAATGCGTTGATCCAGCGCCGCTTCCCGCCGGCAGCGCTCATCACCACGAAGGGCTTCCGCGATGTGTTGGAGATCCGTGACGGCACCAAGGATGAGCTCTGGGATGCCTACCACGACGTTCCGGAGCCCTATATCCGCCGCCGCGACCGCTACGAGGTCGAAGAGCGCATCGACTTCGACGGCGCAGAGGTCACCCCGCTCGATGAGGCAGAGGCACGCCGCATCGCCGGCATCCTGCGCCGCAAGAAGATTGAGACTGTGGCGATTTGCTTCATCAACTCCCATGCCAACGCCTCCCACGAGGAACGCATGGCCGAGATCCTGCGCGAGGAGCTTCCCGACGCCGCTATCTCCACCTCCTCCGAAATCCTCCCGGAGATCTTCGAGCACGACCGCTTTTCCACGACCGTCGCCAATGCGGTCCTAGCCCCGCTCGTCTCCGGCTACGTCAACCGCCTATCCCGCCAGCTGGAGGAAGGCGGCTACGACGGTGACCTGCTGCTCCTCCACTCCGGCGGCGGTTCCATGACCCCGGAGATGGTCTCCCGCTACCCGGTCCGCCTGGCCGCCTCCGGTATCGCCGCCGGCGCCATCGCGGTGCAGGACATCGCTACGCGCTGCGGCTACTCCAACGCCATCGGCCTGGAGATGGGTGGTACCTCCACCGACATCGCCTTGGTCTACGAAGGTGATATTCGCATTACCAAGCAGTGGCAGGTCGAGTACGGCTTCCCCATCTGCTTCCCGTCCATTGAGGTGGGCACCATCGGTGCCGGTGGCGGTTCGGAGGCCTGGATCGATGAGGCAGGATCCCTGCGCAATGGTCCGCAGTCGGCCGGTGCGGATCCGGGGCCGGTCTGTTACGAGCGCGGCGGCACCGAAGCCACGAATACCGATGCCAATGTCACCCTCGGCCGCCTCGGCACTGAGCTCATCGGCGGCGCGCTGAAGTTGAACCCGGATGCCGCGCGTGAGGCCGTCAACAAGACCGTCGCCGATCCTCTGGGCCTCGATACCGAGACCGCCGCGGAAAACATCGTCCAGGTGGCCAACGCCAACATGGCTGACGCCGTTCGTCTACTGTCCATCCGCCGTGGTTATGACCCGCGTGACTTCGTCCTCGTCGTCGGCGGCGGCGCCGGCGCGCTGCACGGTGCCGAGGTGGCCCGCGACCTCTCCATCCCCACCGTCGTGGTCCCGCCGCACCCGGGCGTTACCTCCGCACAGGGCTGCCTGCTCGTGGATATCCGCCACGACATCACCAAGATGTACCAAGCACCCGTGGACGAGGTAGACACCGCGGACCTGCGCAAGGAATTCCAAGCGCTCATCTCCGAGGCCCGCGAGCGCCTCCACAAGGAGCACGTGCCTGAGGAGCGCATGAAGTTCAAGCTGACTGCGTCCATGCGCTACCGCGGCCAGTGGCGCTCCCTGACGGTGGAAATCCCCGAGTCCGATAACCCGCTCGATGATGCCGTCGCCATGTTCCACGATGAGCATGAGCGCGAGTACTCCTTCGCCGACCGCGAAGGCGCTGTGGAGTTCTACCAGATTGGTCTCATCGCTATCGGTGAGCTGGAGAACCCGCCCTTCAAGCACTATGACGTCGAAGAGCACGAGGCAGAGCTCCCGGAGACCACCCGCCCTGTGTACTTCTCCGCGCACGGCGGCTGGGCCGATGTCCCGATTTACCACCGCCCGGATCTGAAGGCCGGCGCAAAGCTCAACGGCCCCGCCATCATCGATCAATTCGACGCCACCACCGTCATTCCGCCTGGTGACCGCGCAGAAATTGATGAGTGGTCCAACATCCGCATCCACATCGGCAAGGCGACCAACGCCTAAGACGCTCGCCTAAGACTCTCCTTTGAAAGGAATCGACATGACTACTACTCAGACACAGCCACAGAAGCCGTCGCCGTCTTCTTCCAGCCGCCGTACGCTCGACCCGGTTACCTTCGAGGTGCTCAAGAACGCCTTTGCCACCTCGGTCAACCTCATGTCCGAGCAGATTCTTCGCACCTGCTATTCCTTCGTTATTTATTCGCGCGACTTCTCCTCCGCGCTCTGCGACGCCGAAGGCAACACCGTCATGCAGGGTGACCAGGACATCGCCGTCCACGTCGGCACGCTGCACTTCCAGTGCCAGGCCGTGCTCGAGGAATTCGGCGATGACATCCACGAAGGCGATGTCTTCGCCATCAACGACCCCTACCAGGGCGGCACGCACATGAATGACGTGTCCTTCCTACGCCCCATCTTCTACGAGGGCACGCTTCTGGCCTTCGCGCAGAACAAGGGCCACTGGGCTGATGCCGGCGGCTCCGTCCCGGGCTCCTTCGATGTGTCCGCCACTAACTACTACACCGAGGGCCTGCGCATCACTCCGGTGCGCGTGTGGTCCAAGGGCGTGTTCCTCAAGGACGTGGCCAAGCTCCTAGCGGGCAACACCCGCAGCCCAGAGATCGTCATGGGTGACCTCAAGGCCCAGGCCGAAGCCACCGCGGTCTGTGAGCGTGAGATCCACCGTCTCGTGGACAAGTACTCGGTCGACATCGTGCGGACCGCGCTGCGTGAGGTCCAGGACTACGTGGAAGACATCGTCAGCGCCCGCGTCGCCGACTTGGAGGACGGCGAGTGGTCCACCACCGACTACATCGACCTCGACCCCGCTAAGGAAGAAGGCCTGGTTCCCATCAAGGTGACGATGCGCATCAAGGGCGGGCGCCTCTCTTACTCACTAGATGGTTCCGCACCGGCGGTCGCCAGCTTCCTCAACGCCGGCTATGGCTCCGCGTTCTCTGGAATCGTCGCCGGTACGAAGACCTTCTTCCCCGACGTTCCGCTGAACTCCGGTCTTTACCGCGCCATGGACATCGACCTCGGCCCAGAGGGAACCGTGGTCAACGCCGGAATGCCGCACGCGGTGACCGGCTTCTGTTCCGGCCCCTTCGAGAAGATCATGAACGCCGTCTTCGAGCTGTGGTCCCAGCTCATGCAGGAGCGCGCCATGGCCTGTGCGTTCAACCTGGAGTACCTGCTCATCGGTGGTTGGGATACGCGTGATACGAAGAAGCCGGAGGACAAGGGCGAGTTCTTCATGTGGTACGACTGGATGGCCGGCGGCTGGGGCGGTCGCGTCGACCGCGATGGTTCTTCTGCTACCGCGCCGGTCTTCGGCCCGGGCCTGGCGGTCCAGCCGGTGGAGGGGCAGGAGCGCCTCTCCCCTGTGATCACCAGCCACCACGCGCTGGTCACCGACTCGGCGGGCCCCGGCAAGTTCCGCGGCGGCGTCGGCGTATCCAAGGGTGGCGTGCTCACGGACGCGAACCAGACAGTAATGAGCTACTGCTGTGACCGTTCCCGTTCAGTCACCTGGGGTATCGAGGGTGGTCTGCCGTCTATCCCGCAGGGCGTGTGGCTCAACCGCGGCACCCCGGATGAGAAGTACCTCGGCGCGCTCTTCTCCAACGTGCCAGTCGGCCCGGGCGATACCTTCGAACGCCCCTCTGCCGGTGGTGGCGGATTCGGCGATGCCCTGGAGCGCGACCCGAAGGCTGTATTGGAGGACGTCATTGATGGCTACGTCTCCGTGAACCGTGCTGCCAAAGACTACGGCGTTGTCATCCACGCCATCGACCCCGAGATCGATGAGTACGAGCTCGATGAGGAGGAAACCACGAAGCTACGTGAGGAACTTCGCTCCTCCCGCCTGGACAAGCTGGCGGAGGACCCGGAATCCGTGGCAGAGCGCTACAACACGGGCGAGCTGGACCAGCTCGACCTGGTCCGCCACTACGGCGTCATCCTGGACTGGGCCACCGGTGAGCTCCTGCCCACCACCACTCAGCAGTACCGTGAGCAGATGACCAAGCGTTCCTCTTCCCACTGGAAGTAGGTGGCGCCCCGCCCAGCCTCCTAAACTAGGGAGCATGTCTCTCCTCGGCCCCGTACTCTCCCATCTCGCCAGCGGCACCCGTGTCCCCGACGAGCTGCGCGAGCAATTGGCGGCCGAGGAGCTTGGCGCGCTTCGGGCCATCGAGGAGACCATGCGCGCCAACCACACATGGCGGGTGATGTCGACCAAACTGCTCGACGTCTCCCACATGCTCAACTCCGGCCGCGAATCCACTGATATCTTCCAGGCCATCGTGCGCCACGCGCGCTCCACCATCGGCACCGACGTGGGCTATCTCAGCCTCAACGATGAGGACACCGGCTTTACCAAGGTGCTGGCCACCAGCGGTGTCGTCACGGAGGAATTCCGCACCATCAACATGCCGATGGGCTCCGGAGTCCTCGGCATCGTGGCCGCCACCAACCGCCCAGCGTGGACCTATGACCATTCCGCAGATCCCAACGTCACGCACGTGGATTACGTGGACCGCGCGGTAGAAGCCGAAGGAATCCGCGGAATCCTCGGCGCCCCGATCCGCATCGCCGGGCGCACGATTGGCGCGCTGCTGGTGGGCGACCGCCACCCCCGCCACTACACGCACGAGGAGATCGCGGCCCTCGAGGTGCTCGGCTCTATTACCTCCGTGGCGCTGGAGAATGCGCAAGTCATCGAGAGCCAAGGCGAATCCGTGGCCGAGTTGACCCGCTCCCAGATTGCGCTCAGCCGCCATGTCGAAGAACTGCAGTGGCTCAATGACGTCAACACGCAGCTGCTCCACGTGCTGATGAATAACGCGAGTTTTGAGGAACTCGAACGCGTGTTGGCTGAAAGCCTCGATGCACCGGTGATGCTGTGGACCACGGAAGGTGCCCCGAACACTCCCCCAACCAGTACCTTCCCCGTGGAGTTCAACGGGCGGGCCTTAGGCACGATTGGCGTGGACAAAGAGCTCAGCGATGCCGAACTGCGCGTCATCAGCCATGCCTCCGCTGCCTTTACTGCGATTGCTCTTTTTGCAGAAGCGCTTGTCGACGCCACCGCGCGCAAAGTCGATGACCTCGTCTACGCCGTGGCTCTGGGTAATGCTGGGCGCGAGGAGATCGCTCGTCTGCGCCACCTAACGGGAATCAGCCTGAATTCTTCGGTACAGCTCTATTTCGTCGGCTTACACTCGGCAAAGAGTTTGCCAACTCGCCCGCAACTAGAGCACCTTCTGCCGGGAAATGCCGCTATCACACACCACGACCAGCACGTGTGCGTGCTGTACCAGCCGGATCGAGCAATTGATAAGGCACTGGCCCCGCTGCTGTCTGAGTTTTCTGACTTGACGGTTTCTGCCATCGGCTTCGACGGGCTGGATTCGGCACGCAGCGCCCACGATTCCGCTATGGCCTACTTGGAGTCAGCTTTAGCGCTCGGCGTACAAGGCCGCTTAGTCACCGAAGATACCTTGGGCACCGTCGGCCTCATCTTGGGCGCGGACCCGCAGGCGTTGAGCGCGCTGTCCACGCGCACGATCGGCCCGTTGGTGCGTTATGACGCAGAGCATTCCACGGAGCTGACCGATACCGCGCACCACTACTTGCTCTCCGGCCACAGCATCCCGCAAACAGCTCGCGCCATGTTTATCCACCCCAATACGGTGCGCCAGCGACTCGACCGGATCGCTGAGCTCATGGGAGATGAGTGGGCCGTGGGCCAGCGCGGGCTCGATATCTTTGTGGCGCTGCGAGCCCACACACTCAGTAGGTAGAGAATTCTCCACCTGCGCATATATTGGGTGTAGTTTTTCCCATGCTGTTCTCGCCCTCTCCGACGTGACGTGGCGTACATTGCGATGCATTAACCCCATCCGATGTCTGGAGGTATCAATGTCTGACACGATTACCATTCGCGGCGCCGTTCTGGAGCGCTCCGGCGATGAGCGCCCCTACGCCGACTCTCAGCCCATCACCGTGAGCGAGCTCGAGCTCTCCGCTCCCGGCGAGGGCGAGATTCTGGTCAAGATCACCGCCGCCGGCCTCTGCCACTCCGACCTCTCCGTGGTCAACAACAACCGCCCCCGTCCGCTGCCGATGCTGCTAGGCCACGAGTCCGCCGGCATCGTCGAGGAAATCGGCCCGGGTGTTACCAACGTCAAGGTTGGCGACCACGTGGTCATGACCTTCCTCCCGCGCTGCGGCGAGTGTGCCGGCTGCAAGACCGACGGCAAGATGCCGTGTGAGGTTGGCTCCAAGACCAACAACGAGGGCACCCTCATCCGCGGCACCCGCCACCTCACCCGCAACGGTGAGACGGTTCAGCACCACCTCGGTGTCTCCGGCTTCGCCACCCACGCCGTGGTCTCCGAGCTCTCCGTCGTACCGGTGGGCTCCGATGTCCCGGCGGACATCGCCGCTATCCTCGGCTGCGCCATCCTCACCGGTGGCGGCGCCGTCCTCAACGAGATTGATCCGAAGCCGGAGGACAGCATCGCTGTCGTTGGCCTCGGTGGAGTAGGCATGGCCGCGATCATTACCGCCGCTGCACTCGGCGTGAAGGAGATCGTGGGCATCGACATGCAAAAGGACAAGTGCGAGAAGGCCCTCGAAATCGGCGCCACCTCCGCCATGACCCCGCAGGAAGCCGAAGAGTCTGGCAAGAAGTTCACCGCCGTCGTGGAGGCTGCCGGCCACCCGAAGGCACTGGAGACCGCTTACAAGGTCACCGCACCGGGCGGCCTGACCGTCACCGTTGGCCTGCCGGCACCGGGCTCCACCATCACCATCGACCCGCTCGTAATGACCGGTGAAGCACGCCGCGTGCACGGCTGCTACCTGGGTTCCTCCGTTCCGTCGAAGGATATCCCGAAGTACGAACAGCTATGGCGTGAGGGCAAGCTCAACGCAGAGGCCCTCATCTCTGATCACATCAAGCTCGAGGACATCAACACCGCCATGGACCGCCTCTCCGACGGTGCAGCCCTGCGCCAGATCATCGAGTTCGACTAAACAGAGCTCGGCTAAACCTCAACAAATCTCTCACCTTTCCTCACCAAGCCCCGCGCGCTTCACGCCCGCTGGGCTTGGTCCCTTTTCTTTGAAAGGAGGCCGTCATGGCCGAAACCACCGAAGCCACCGAACCTGAAGACCAGGGCATCGGTCAAGCTTCGCCCCACTGGAAGATGGGGCCTTTCGATGTCCGCCTCCCCTTCGTGCACTACCGCATGGAATGGCCGGACTTCGCCCAAGGCCTGTTTATGTGCGTGGTCGACCTGGGCGCTATCCCCCTGATGACCGAGGCCCTCGGCATGCCCTACGAAGCGGCGCTGGCCGTCGTCATGCTCAATGGCCTTCTCTACCTCACCCACCACATCCTGGGCGACCCAGTTGTCCCCGGCTGGATTACCCCGGCCATTCCACTGTTGACGGTCTACATCCAGACCTTCCCGGAGGGTGAGCAGCGCATCTGGGCGCTGATCAGCTTCCAGCTCATGCTGGGCATATTCTCCTTAACGCTAGGCATAACGGGATGGGCATCGAAGGTCGTCCGCCTCATCCCCTCTGGCTTGCGCTCCGGCATCGTCCTTGGCGCTGGTATCGCTGCCATCATCTCGGTGTTCCAGGAAGGCGGACGTTTCCACTCCTTCCCCATTACCATCACCATCGCGGTGGCCGTGGCCTTCTTCCTCATGTACTCCCGTGGCTTCCAAGCCCTGCGACAGAAAGCCGCCGGCTGGCGCTTCCTGGCTTCGCTAGGCATCCTGCCTGCTATCTTCGTCGCGGTCTTTGTCGCGCCGCTGGCGGGCGAGGCCCCCTGGCCGGACGTGGAGTGGGGTTTCTCCAAGCCGGACTTCATCACTCTGTGGTCTGAGTACACCGTCTTCGGCGTTGGTTTGCCGCCGGCGCACATGTTCCTTACCGCCATCCCCACGGTGCTGGCTGCCTACATCGTCGTCTTCGGTGACGTCCTGCAGGCCAACGCAGTGCTCAAAGAAGCCGACCACGTCCGCACGGACGAGGCCGTGGTCTACAGCCCGTCGCGCGCACACCTGCTTTTTGGTGGCCGCAACATGCTGATGTCCATTATCGGACCGGACGTCGCCATGTGTGGCCCGCTGTGGGCGGCAATGCACGTGGTCATCGTCGAGCGCTACAAGCAGGGCAAGCGCGCCATGCGCACCATCTTCGGCGGTGCGGGCTCCTTCCGTTGGGGCACCAACGTGGGTCTTCTGCTGCTGCCGATCACCTCCTTCGTTGAGCCCATCCTGCCGGTGGGTCTGGCGCTGACTCTCATCATCCAGGGCTTCGTGTCCGTGCGCGTGGGCATCATGGAATCCAAGAACCAAAAGGATCTTGGCATCGCAGGTGTCACCGCCGGCGTTCTCGCTACACAGGGAGCCGCCTGGGGCTTCGCTGCCGGCATCATCATGGTGCTCGTCGTCTACGGCAAGGACATGTTCAAGGACGAGCGCGACGGCACCATCCGCAACTTCGATGAAATTGATCCGGAGGAAGGCTTCGCCGACGCGCAGGCCGACTTCACCGAACTGGCCGAGCTCAACGATCTGGACGCTGACGGCCGCCCAATCGATCCGAACGCCCCGAAGCCGAAGGACACCAGAAGCTAACTAAACGCCTGCTCCCCCGTCAGCACGCGCCCCAGAATCAGCGTGTGGATCTCATCGGTGCCCTCGTAGGTGCGCACTGATTCCAGGTTGGCGGCGTGGCGCAGCGGCGAGTAGTCCGCGGTGATACCGTTGCCGCCCAGGATGGTGCGGGCTTGGCGGCAAATGTCGATGGCGGTGCGACAGTTAGCCAGCTTGCCCACCGAAATCTGATAAGACTCCAGCGTGCCTGCATCCTTGGCGCGGCCCAGGTTCAGTGCCAGCAACTGCCCCTTGTTCAGCTCCACCGCCATGTCCACCAGCTTCTGCTGGGTGAGCTGGAAGGACGCCAGCGAGCGGTCGAATTGCTTGCGCTCCTTGGCATAGGCCAGAGCCGCCTCCAAAGAATCACGAGCAGCGCCCAAAGCGCCAAAGCTGATGCCGAAGCGGGCCTCGTTCAAGCACATAAACGGACCCTTGAGCCCTGGATGCTTGGGCAGCAGTGCATCAGCAGGCAGAGTAACGCTGCCCAATTCAATATCGCACTGAATGGAAGCGCGCATCGACAGCTTGCGGGTAATTGGGGTGGCGTTAAAGCCTGGCGTAGACGTCGGCACGATGAACCCGCGCACGCCCGCTTCCACCCCGGCAGCCGCCGCGTCCTCCTCAGAAACCTTCGCCCAGATGATGGCTACCCCGGCCACGCTCGCCAGACCGATCCAACGCTTCGCACCATCAATGACCCATTCACCAGAGCGGTAGCGCGCCACCGTCGCCATGCCCGCCGGGTCCGAGCCCGCGGTCGGCTCCGTCAGGCCGAAACAACCAATGACCTCGCCGGCGGCCATCTTGGGAAGCCACTGTTGCTTTTGATCCTCCGAGCCGTGCTTATAAATCGCCGACATTGCCAGCGATCCTTGCACCGAGACCACCGTGCGAATCCCCGAATCGCCGGCCTCTAGCTCCTGCATGGCCAGCCCGTATTCCACGGCAGTGCGCCCGGCGCAACCGTAGCCTTCCAGATGCATTCCGAACAGACCGGCCTCCGCGAGCACCGGGAAGATCGACTCCGGCAGCACCGCGTCCTCGTACCACTGCGCCACGTGCGGGCGGATGTGCTCATCCACCAGTGCGGCCACGCGGTCACGCGTGGCTTTTTCTTCTTCGCTCAGAAGGGCATCGATTCCCAGCAGATCTGTCATGGCATTCTCCTCACGATTCGAGCAACGAACCACAATTCGCATGTATAGTAATGTGCATCACTCTACCCGTTCGCCCCAGGAGGAACAATGCGCGCGCCCGCCAACGCCATCCCGGTGCCCCTCGCTTTGCGGTGGTCCGACCAAGACGCCAACGCCCACGTCAACAACGCCACGATAGTCACCCTCCTCGAGGAAGCACGCGTCCGCGCAGCCGCCGCACTGACCGGCCCCGTCGCCACCGATACCTACGCTCACGTGGTGCGATCCCTCGAAGTACAGTACGAGGCCGAGCTCACCTACACCGATTCCATCGAGGCACGGGTGTGGATTTCCCGCATCGGCACCACCTCCTACCAGGTCGCCCACGAACTCATTCAGGATGGCACCCCGTGCGTGTTTGCCACGGCGACGCTGGTGCTTATCGACGTCTCCGCGCGCCGCCCCATCGCCCTATCCGATGACCTTATCGAGCGACTACGTTCCCATTTTTCCGAATAGCCATTCACCAACGTTTAGTTCAGGAACTCAGTCATCACTCCCCCACGCTTTCCCACCACGAAGGAGCACAACGCTCATGATTTCCACCCGTGTTACCGAGATGCTCGGCATCGAGCATCCCATCATCCAAGGCGGCATGCAGTGGGTCGGCCGTGCCGAACTCGCCGCAGCCGTATCTAACGCCGGTGGCCTCGGCGTCGTCACCGCGCTCACTCAGCCCACCCCGGAGGATCTGCGCCACGAGATTCGCCGCACCCGCGAGCTCACCGACAAGCCTTTCGGCGTCAACCTCACCATGCTCCCTGCAATTACCCCACCGCCCTATGCGGAGTACCGCGACGTCATCATTGAGGAAGGCGTGAAGATCGCAGAAACCGCCGGTAACAACCCCAAGGACCACATGCCGGCTTTCAAGGATGCTGGCATCACTGTCATCCACAAGTGCACCTCCGTGCGGCACGCGCTCAGCGCCCAGAAAGTCGGCGTGGACATCGTCAGCATCGACGGCTTCGAATGTGCCGGGCACCCTGGCGAGGATGATATCCCGGGCCTCGTCCTCATCCCCGCCGCCGCCGACCAACTGGACATTCCCATCGTGGCCTCGGGTGGCTTCGCGGACGGCCGCGGGCTAGCCGCCGCACTGGCATTAGGCGCCGAAGGCATCAACATGGGAACCCGCTTCATGGCCTCCACCGAGGCTCCAGTACACGAGAACGTCAAGCAAGCCATCGTGGAGCGCAGCGAGCTGGATACCCAGCTCATCCTCCGAGAATTGCGCAATTCCACCCGCGTGGCCAGAAACGCCATAAGCGACGAGGTGGCTGAGCGCCTTGCCCAAGGCGCTGAGTTCGAGGATATCCGCCACCTCGTCGCCGGTAAGCGCGGCCGTGCCGTCTACGAGACTGGTGATTTGGATGCCGGCGTGTGGACCTGCGGTACCTCGCAGGGACTTATCCACGATGTCGCTCCGTGTTCTGACATCGTCTCTCGCATTTCCGCCGATGCCGCACGCATCATTTCCTCCCTCACCGAGCTTGTTAAGGACTAATCCATGACCGACGCCATCCTCACCCACCGCGAAGGCTCAGCGCTCATAGCCCAGATCAACAACTCCGCGCGGCGCAATGCCATTGCCAAGGAGCATTGTCTCGCACTCTCTGCAGCGCTTGCCGCCGCCTCCTCTGACCCCTCCGTGCGCGCCCTCATCATCACTGGCGATGAGACCGCCTTCTGTGCCGGTGCGGACCTCGTGGCTGCAGCACAGGCGGCAGCCGCGGCAGACGCTGCCGGCGAAGCGCCGAACCCCGCCGAGTCAACCATGCTGCCCCAGCTCAATGCGCTCGTCACCGAAATCCAAGCCGCGAAGATTCCCGTCATCGCTGCGGTCGAAGGTGCTGCCGCTGGCGCAGGTGCCTCGCTAGCCTTCGCCTGTGATCTCATCGTCGCTGGTGAAGAATCCTATTTCACGCTGCCTTTCGGCAAGATTGGCCTCATCCCCGACGGCGGCGTGAGCCTCACCGCCCTCGCCTCCGTGGGGCGCCACCGCGCACTTGCACTGGCACTTCTCCAGGACAAGCTCGGCGTCGCCGAAGCGGAGGCAGCTGGGATCGTCGCCCAACGCGCGCACCAGGGCCACGCCCTCGAGGCCGCGCTGCAGCTAGCGCAGCACCTGCACATCGCGCCGCGCGATGCCCTTGCCAAGGCCAAGGAAGCCATCAACCGCACAGCCCTAGGGCAGCTCGATGAGCAGCTCGCGTGGGAGGAGCCCACGCAGTACGCGCAGATGGATTCGGACGGGCACAAGGAAGGCGTCATGGCTTTTCTGGAGAAGCGTCCCGCACGCTTTGATTAGGGCCAGTTTTGACTAGCAGAAAACTGCCAGGGAGAGCACAAGGTGATTCCAGCGCCGCCCGCCATACTTTGTCTTGTGCGTTTGAGAGAGCGCATGCGAGAGAGAGAACCCCTCACCCTCCAGAGGGCGGCCAATGGCTGATAGTTGGAGGGACTTGATAGAGACGCCGTTGGGCCCCTCCCCGAGGAATCGGAGGACGGGGCCCAACGGTGTTTTCACCTAGTCTGGTTCACATGAACTCCTGCTCAAGCGGCTCCAGCGCCCTGGACCTTCACTCCAGTGCCACCGCCCACGCCATGGAACTCCCTGGCGCCACGCTGACGCATCCTTTTGGACCAGACTGGGACGTGTTTAAGGTGCGCGGCAAGGTCTTCCTCCTTCTCACTGCGGTCACTGGCCGCCAGCAGGCCATCCTCAAGGCCGATCCCCTGGATGCAGAAGCGTTGCGTAGCGAGCACTCCTTCATCACGCCCGGCTACCACATGAATAAGAGACATTGGGTGTCGGTGCACCCAGCTCCCCAGCTGACCCCGAAACTTCTGGCCGAACTCGTGACGGACTCGTACCGCCTCGTAGTAGAAAAGCTCCCCCGTTCGCAACGCCCTATCGATCCCTCCACTTTTGGATAGAGTTGCCGCTATAAACATTTGCGGCCACCAACCCCGAGCTCTTAGGCTTGATCACGTGACGGATTTTGACCTCATCGATGAGACCATCGCGGAATACCGCCGCTTCGAGCGCGCCCGCGCGCGCTTCGATACCGAAGCACGCCGCGAGTACGGCATCACCGGTTCGCACCTTTCGCTCCTCCGGCTGATCGATAAAAAGAGCCCCATTCCCATCTTGCAACTGCGCAAGGAGCTGGGTTGGCAGCCCGCCACCATCGGGCAGGCGGTCAAGCGCTTGGTGCGTGACGATCTCATTGCCATCGACGATGATCCAGAGGACCTGCGCCGCCGCCTGTGCAGCATCACAGAGGAAGGCCGGCGCTTCCTGCTCCACGTCCCCCTCACCGGCCCGGCGCGCCTGCGCACCTATGAGTTCAGCGAGGAAGAGTTAACCACCATGAAGCGTGGGTTCGAGACCGCGCTGAAGGCTTTCGGGTATGTGCCGTGGAGTGATGAGGACTAGCGCGGATGACTAGTGCAGGGCCGCGCTAGGGGCCTAATCCTCCCCGCAACCGTTTTCCACGAGGCGCTGCGCCACGTGCGCCAGCACGTCCAGCCCAGCCACGCAGTCTTCCTCCGTGGTGAACTCTTTTTCGTTGTGTGAGATGCCGTCGACGGAGGGGATGAAGAGCATGACCGTCGGCACCACCTCCTTGAGGTTGGTCGAGTCATGGCCGGCCACCGTGTAGATCTCCTGGTGCGAGTAGCCCAGTTCCTCCACGACCTCCCGGGCCAGCGCCACGCCGGCTGCTGGGTAGGGGTTGAGTGCCCACTCGTGCGTTGGGGATAGCTCGACCGAGGTGCGTGATTCCTCCTCTGCTTCGGCGATGATCTCCTGCAGGCGCGCTTGGGCTTTCTCCAGCACCTCCGTGGAGGCTGAGCGCACATCCACGTTGAAGCGCACCTCGCGGGCGATGGTCACGGGCGAGTTCGGCTCCAGTGTTAGCTGCGAGACCGAAGCCTGCAGCTGGCCTTCGGCAAATTCGTGGGTGAGGCGCTCTACTGAAGCAATAATGAGGGAGGCGCCGAAGAGCGCATCCTTCCTATCGGCCATCAGAGTGGAACCGGTATGGCCCTGTTCACCGGAGACCACCGCCTGGAATTTCTTCGCACCCCACGTGGCGGTAACCAGGCCAATCGTGTTGCCGGCAGCTTCAAGTTCCTTACCTTGCTCGACGTGGATCTCCGCATAGGCCGCGAGCTTCGGGGCTTCACCGCGCGGGGCCCATCCGGCTTCCTCCTGGGCCTGCGCCACGGTGACGCCGGCAAGGTCGGTGGCGGAGTGGGCGCGGTCAAGCGCCAGCGTTCCCACAAACACGGAGCTGCCCATCATGGAGGGCGCAAAGCGCGAGCCCTCCTCGTTGAACCAGTTAATGACCGCCAGGTTATAGCGCGCCTTGGCACCCGACTGCGCCACGCGCCCGGCAGCATGGGCTGCAGCCAGCACGCCATAAGCACCGTCGAAACGGCCGGCCAAGGGCTGCGAATCCAGATGTGAGCCCAGGCCCACGTACTCGGCGCCGGGGGCAAGCTCGAAGAGTCCGTACTGGTTGCCAATCTCGTCATAGATGACGCGCGCCCCGAGGGACTCTAGGACCTCGTGGAACCAGGCGCGGTTGAGGTTATCGCCGGCACTGGCGGCTTGGCGCTCCACGCCACCGCCCGGGGTGGCACCGTTGGCGGACATGGCTTGGAAATCGGCCAGGAATTGTTCGTTGGTGGTTGCTCGCATTTCTACTCCTTAAAAGCTTCCGTAGCGCAGCTCGCCGCCCACGATGGTGGCGGCCACGTCGATGGTGGAAAGGTCATCAGTCTGCAGCGGGTCCTGGGAAAGCAGTACAAAATCCGCCAGCTGCCCCGGCATCACCTGCCCCTTGCGCCCGGCCCAGCCCGTCGCCGCGGCCGAACCGGCGGTATAGGCGTAGAGCGCCTCGGCTGGGGTCAGACGATCCTTAGGCCCGTAGTCCCGGCCCGAGGCGGTGCGCCGCTCCACGAAGGCTTGCATGACCTCCAGGGGCACGCCTGGTGCCACGGGTTGATCGGAGCTGCCGGGGAGGATGAGGGAGGCGTCGAGAAGCCGCTTGCCCGGGTAGCTCCACGCGGTGCGCTCTGGGCCGAGGGCATCCGCCATCGCGTCACCGAAGGCCTGAATGAACAGCGGCTGTGGCACCACCACGATGGGCTTGCCGCGCAGGCGCTCAATCTGGTCGGGGCGCACCACGCCGCCGTGTTCGATGCGGTGCGGCATGGCGGGCACGCCATGCTTGTCGACGGCCTCCTCCAGCGTCTCTATCGCAAAATCTACCGCGGCATCCCCAATGGCGTGGATGGCCAGTGACCAGCCAGAATTCGCCGCTTGCAACGCGCGGGTGCGCATCTGTTCTGGGTCACCCTGGAAGTAACCGTGGTGGGAGCAACAAGCATAGTTTTCACTCAGCGCAGCAGTGGTTCCCAGCAGGGAGCCATCGCTGAAAATCTTCACTGGCCCGATCTGCAGCCACTCATCGCCGAAACCGGTGCGCAGCCCGCCATCCAGTCCCCAGCCGGTCCCGTCGGAGGCGTGTCCGGAAATCTCGTGGAGCACATCCATGGTCACCATCACCTGCATGCGGGTGTGCAGGGTGGCGTTCTGATAGGCCGCAATCTCGCGCGGGCTGTGCCCAATCCAGCCGCCAGCCACACCGGCATCCGTGACAGAGGTCAGTCCACGTTCGAGGTAGCGGCGCGTGGCCAGTTCCAGGGCGCGGGCAATCTCCTCGCCGGATTCCGGCAGTGTCACCTCTTGGATAGCGCGCATAGCGTTTTCGTCGAGCAGCCCAGTGCAGTGGCCATCGGCATCGCAAACGAACTCGCCGCCTTCCACCTCCGGCGGGTTGGCGGGGTCAACGCCCGCCGCGTGCAGGGCCGCGGTGTTCACCGTGTAGGCATGACCCGAGTTGTGTTTGATGAGCAGCGGAGCCCCGCCGGTCACGCGGTCAAGCTGCTCTATCTCCACCGGCGCATCCAGCCCGGAGGGGCGAAACCCTGCGGCCACTACCCAACCGTCGGGGTTGGGCTCGGCCTCGTGCAATGCAGAGTAGACATCCTCTGGCGTTGTGGCCCGGGAGAGGTCGACTTCCAGCAGCGTTTGGCCGAACCACACGGTGTGGGAATGCACGTCATTAAAACCAGGGCTCAGCGTGCGCCCGCCGGCATCGCACACCTGGTCAGCGGGCAGGTCGCGGGCGGCCTGCCCCACTGCCAGGATACGCCCGTTGGCAAAGGCCACCGCATCCGTGACTGGCCGCGCAGGGTCTTGGGTCAGGATGTGGGCGTTGTCGATGCGCGTGATCATGCGTCCTCCTGTGTTCTCCTGTTTCTCCAACGAACTGCACGCGGTACGTGCTGTGTCTGCCCCCACAGGTTAAACGTAGAAGTGATACACCGCCCCGCAGTGAGGGCAATTCACCAGTGACCACCGTGTAGCGTTGTGCACATGCACGAACAACGCTGGCACGATATCGTTGCGGAGGTCCAGGGCACCATCCCCCGGCTGGTGGAGGATTTCCTCACCGCCTTTAGCCGCTCAGGGCGCTATGGCGACTCACTAGTGAGCGAGGACGAGCTACGCCTTACAGCCTTTGAGGTCCTCGCTCGCATCTCCGATGTGCTGGTCGGCGCGATGGATGAGGAGGAGCTGCGCGCCCACGCGCAGAGCCTGGGTCGGCGGCGCGCACACCAGGGTGTGGAATTAGCAACGCTGATCGACGCCATCCAGCTCGACTTCACGGTCCTCTGGGAGCATTTACGCCGGGCCGCCGGCGCGGACCAGGAAGTGCTCATCGACCACGTGACCCAGCTGCATTCCGTTGTGACGATGTACAACCTGGTGGTACGCGACGCCTACCGCCTAGAAGAAGCGCGCGGGCAGCACGACGTGCACCGCGCCCACGCCCGACATTTGGAAAGGCTCTTTGCGGCCGAATCACTGGGCACGCTCGGCATTGCGGAAATCACCCGCGCGCTCAACCTGGATGCCGATTGCCACTTCGATGTCGTGGTGGCCCACCCCACTGCGGCGGTGGAGTTGCGCGCACTTCTCGACGAACCCATCTCCTCCGGCAAGGCCTTCGGCCACGGTGTGCGCGGGATGTTTGTGGCCTTTTGGCCCAGTGAACAGTGCCCCATCAGCCATTCCACAGGACGCAGGACCAAAGAGTTGGCAGATATTTCCGGGGTGCTCTTTCGCAACGTCACCGGACTAGCCGGAGCGCGCGCGGCTGCACATCAGGCACCACACATCTTCGACGCCACCGGGCCGCTGAACCAACTCACCGTAGCGCCCGATGCACTCTGGGCCGTCGCCGGGGATGCCCTCGCAGACTTCACCGCCAGCGGCATGACGGAGCTCACCCAGACAATCGCCGAGTTACGGCTTCACCACGCGCCGCTCTACCTGACCATCACCACCTACCTGGACTGCGGGTCCATCAAGGATTCCGCGGAAGCGCTGCACTGCCACCGCAATACCGTGCTCAACCGCCTACGACACGTCAACGAGCTCACCGGTCTTGACATCACTCGCCCAAAGGATGCCGCGCGAGCTTTGCTAGCACTCCATCGCACTGCCCGATAGCACTTGTGCACAGACACAACCACAGCACTCGGCCAGTGGGGCAATGCATAGAAAACTCTCCGCCCCATTCACCCCAAGGTGACGCGCACCTAATGTTCCATAGAAAGGTAATGCATTTCACATAAGGAGCACCTCGATATGACTACCCATGCAGCGCCGGCCGCCTCGGCCCAATCCGGCGCCGAGGAAATCAAGGTCGACTCAAAGGACGTCTTCCGCATCGCCAGTTCCGCATTCGTCGGCACAGCCCTCGAATGGTATGACTTCTTCCTCTTCGGCACCGCCGCCGCGCTCGTCTTCAACGAACTCTTCTTCTCTGGAATGTCGGGCACCGGCGCCACCCTCGCCTCCTTCGCCACTTTCGGCGTAGGCTTCCTCGCCCGCCCACTCGGCGCGGTTATTTTCGGGCAAATTGGCGATAAGATGGGGCGCCGACCAGCCCTTATCATCTCCATCGTCGTTATCGGAGTAGCCACCGGAGTCATTGGCCTCCTGCCCACCTTTGACAGCATTGGCATCTGGGCACCTATCACTCTGGTCATCCTGCGTCTGCTCCAGGGAGTCGCCGTCGGCGGCGAATGGGGTGGTGCAACAACCATGGCTATCGAACACGCGCCGGCAGAAAAGCGCGGCCGTTACGCAGCCTTCGTGCAAATCGGCTCCCCCGCCGGTACGTTGCTCTCCTCCGGCGCCTTCGCGCTTGTACTCATGCTCGGTGATGACGCGGTGAGCTCATGGGGCTGGCGCATCCCCTTCCTCATCGCCTTCCCCTTCCTGGCAGTAGCACTGTGGATTCGCTCGAAGGCTGAGGAATCCCCGGTCTACAAAGCACTCGAAGAGGAGGCCGAGGCAGACGAAGCCGCGCACCAAGGCTCCCTGAAGGAGCTTTTCACACAACACTTCCCACAACTATGCCTCGCCTCTGCGGCAGCTTTCCTAGGAATCGGCGGCTTCTTCGTCATGAGCACCTACGTCCTCTCCTATGCCACAACCACGCTGGACTTCGAGCGCCAGACCGTCGTGAACGCCACCCTCCTCGGCGCTGTGTGCCAGATCTTTATCAACATCATCTTCGGCCGCCTCGGCGAAAAGATTGGCCCCGGTCGCGTTATCGGATACGGCGCGCTTGCCACCGCCATCATGGCGTGGCCGCTGTGGGCGATGATCGATACCGGCAATGCTGTACTACTCACGCTTGCTGTTTGCATTGGACTGTCCCTAGTTACAATCACCTATTCCGTGTCGGGCGTCCTACTCTCAGAGATCTTCCCGGCTAACGTCCGTTATTCCGGGGTGGCCATTTCTGCCAATATCGCGTCGGCAGTATCGGGACTGCTGCCTTTCCTCGCTACCGCGCTGAACGCCTCCAATGACACGCCTAGCTCTACACCGGGAATTATCATCCTGGCCGCCACCGCGCTCATTACAGCCTTCGGTGGCTTCGCCGGCGAAAGGCACCGCCGCGAGGACGACGTCACCATCGTCGACTAATACACAACCGCTCATAAGAAAAATAAGTTTGGACTCGGCGCCGCAAAGCAAGCTATGGCCTAGCCGGACTCATCCTGATTCCTGCCGTGGCATCCTATGCCATGGCCATATGGAAGATCGTCACTGGCGCCGTGCCCGAGCCGCTCACGCTTTCCGGCACGGCCGTAGCCGCCATGCTCATCAATCTGCTCTGCGCGGTGTTATTGCTGCAACTGCGTCACGGCAGCGCGCTCACGCGCGGTGCTTGGTTGGCCGCGCGCAACGATGTTGCCGCCAACATTCTCATTCTTGGCGCCGGCCTTCTCATGCTGGCATGGGCAAGCCCGTGGCCGGATATCGTAGTCGGCCTCATCATCGGCACCATTAATCTGCGCGCCGCGGCAGAGGTCTTCGAGCAAGCCCGTTCGGAAGACCCGGAGATCGAAGAAGAATGACGCAGCCCCTTTAAGAAATCCCTTAATTCAGAAGCCTACGGCTGCGCCCACATCCCTGCCCCCTCAGGGCCAAACCACCCGCCGCCCATCCCTAACGCACCCCTTAAGCACCCCTCGATGGGGTCATTCTTTAGTTTGTGAACGAACGGTCAAAGAGACGTTTTCCCAGAATACGGTCTACTGTGACAAAACCAAGGTTGGCGCAAATTTCTTAGTGAAATGTTCACTTCAGACCCACCCGATCGAAATGTACTTCCATGGGCAAAAATATTAACAATTCTAAGGGTGCGCGATCCTGAAAAGCGTCTTATCGTTGCAACACGTCACGCACTGGGCACAACAGCGCTCCTACAGCGCCACCGCAGTGCGTCACCACATTGCCCCAAAAATTTTCATCCAGGAGAACAACAATGACCAAGCGTCGTCGCACCGCCGGCCTCATCGCCGGCCTCGCGATTGCAGGCACTGCCCTCATCGCGCCGGCTGCCTCCGCAGCTACCCAGACCGAGTCCTACCCAGAGACCCCGGCTGTGAACGCCAAGCTGCCCATCGTTCACACGTCCCACGGCTCCGACCACATGAAGGCCAACGTGCTCAACCCGCGCCCGGTCTGCAACCCGTGGGAGGACCACCGCACCGTGGTCTACAAGGTGACCGATAACTTCATGCCAGCAGGCACCATCTCCACCACCAACCAGACCAAGAAGGACATCCCGCTGCAGCAGGACCTGTCCAAGTCCCAGTCCATCACCCTGTCCGTCAACGGTGACCGCACTGAGACCACCTCCATGAACGCAGGCGGCAAGGGCTCCGGCAAGAACTCCGAGGGCTCCTTCGGCGTCTCCCACGAGATTGCTACCAAGCTCGGTGCTTCCGCGTCCTACTCCCTGTCCTGGGAGGCTGGCCAGTCCATCGGCCCGTACGATGTTCCGCCGAACCACACCGGTGAAGCTACCTACGGCTTCCGCGTTCTGAACATGACCGGTACCCAGCAGTACTGCAAGCCGAACGGCACCTGGTCCACCCCGACCTTCTGGTCCGCAATGCAGCCGATGAAGAACGAGGTTCGCGTCAAGCTCTACGACGACATCGCTGATTCCTACGCTCCAAACAAGGACGCTCAGAACACCACCGACGTCAACGACCCGAAGGTTGTTGAGGAAGAGAAGTCCCCGGAGGCTGACGCCGAGGTCATCAAGGACAACGAGGTCGCTCCGGAGGAGAAGGCCGTGTCCGAGGCTGAGGGTAAGAAGGAAGAGGAAGCCGACAAGAAGGTCCAGGAGGACCTTGATAACGGCAAGACCGATGAGGCCAAGCAGAAGCTGGACCTGAAGCCGGTTCTGACCACCTCCGGCGCTAAGCACGCAGGCTTTGCCGGCACCGTTGCTCTCCGCCTGGAGAACGTCGGCACCGAGCGCTACTACGGCGACTTCCCAGCTGTCCAGTACCGCGTTGACGTCAAGACCGCTGAGGGCCCGAAGGGCGTTGACCGCCTCATCACCCCGCGCTCCTCCAACGGTGCGCACATCCGCGACTTGGGCTTCGATGAGAAGACCTCCACCCGCTCCTTCGAGGTCACCCTGGCCAACCCGATTAACGCTGGCGAGAGCGCTCGCGTTGCCAACCTGGACTTCGGCGACGGCAACACCAAGGAAGGCCGCCTGAAGAACTACATCGAGGTGACCCAGATTTCCCGCCTGAAGGGTGATAACTCCACCGACAACGACCAGAACGTTGACTCCCGCGAGATCACCGTGAAGGACACCGGCAAGAAGGCTGAGGGCCTGTTCTAAGGAACACCCCACGCCCGCTTCACAGAGAGTGCAGCCCGCCGGCGCTTAGTCCGGCAGTGAGAGAGTGAGAGGACCCCGACCGCCATACGCGGTCGGGGTTTCTTTGTGCCCAGCGGCTCTTTCACGAGGCTCTCATATCGCAGACGGCATTTCGCGGTACACAATTAGTTGGCTATTGTGAACCAATGCATTTCTCTCGCACCGCACTAGCGGGCCTTCTTTCAGTGGGGCTGATCCTTTCCCCCACTCACGCTCACCCGGCGCACGCACAGGCGCCAGATGCGATGAGCAGCGATATCGCCAACATCGATCAACACTCCAGTGCCCTCGATCCCATAGCCCTGGGCCCACTAGCTCCAGTACTCTTTGCCGATAATATCTTCGCTGCTTGGGGGAAGTTACTTCAGCAAGTGAGAATCCCGACGGTCGCACCAGAAGCTACGCGCCCACCCGCGACCACCGCACCGGCACAACTGCGCGAACTGCGGCATATCCAAGACAACGTGTGGGAGCTTAAGGCCTATTCACCGGCCATGGACCGCGTGATCACCAACGACATCATTCTTCCTCTGGGAGGATTAGAGAATACTCAGCCTCGCCCGACCTATTACCTGCTGGGCGGCGCCGGCGGAGGCGAGGACGCACTGTGGTGGGACGGTGGCGGAGCTTCCGAGTTCTTCCGCGACAAGCACGTGAATGTCGTATCACCCCGCGGTGCTTATGGCTCGATGATGTCCGACTGGGCGCAGCCCCATGACACCCACGGAAAATACAAGTGGGCCACCTATCTCACCAAGGAACTCCCGCAGCTTATCGACGCCGAGTTTCACGGCAACGGCCGCGACGGCATCGCGGGCGTGAGCAACTCGGGCGGCCCAGCGCTGGAGCTTGCCACTTTTGATCCGCGGTTCAAGGTTGCTGGTTCCTTCTCCGGCTGCCCTTCGACCACAGGTATCCTCGCGCAGTCCTTCGCATGGGTAAGCGCGGCTTTCTACGGTACGGACCCAGCTCGTTCTTTCGGCGCGCCGTGGGATCCGGCGTGGGCGCAGCATTCGCCGGTTCTCAACCTCGATCACCAAAAGGGGCGGAAGACCTTTGTCATCGTCTCCCGCGGCGGCCCGGCAGACTTTGATGTCGATATTGAGGACTCACCGCTCCCAGCCTTGGGACTCAACGAACGCTTGGATTACTGGTGCAGTTCCTTTTACGCCAAGCGTGCCACCGCCGCTGGCGTTGATCTTGACTACTACGAGCTTCCGGCTGGACGCCACACGTGGGGGCTCTTCCGCCGGGAGCTAGCCATCAGTTGGGCCATGGTGGGCCCGGCACTCGGCGTGGACTAGCACCGTCAATCACGCGCACAACTACAGCGCGTGAGCTCTAGATCACCACGCACCGCGCACGTAAAATCAACATTCATGAATGTCATGGACACTTGGGAGCCCACGCTGGGCACCGGACCTCTATTAGGAATTGCGGTGGCGGCCATCGCCGTCATCCTCATCCTCGTCATCCACTTCAAGGTGCACGCCTTCGTCACCCTTGTCACGGTCTCCGCGCTGACTGCTTTGGCCGCCGGAATCCCGCTGGATGGCGTGGTTCCCACCATGACGAGCGGCTTCGGTTCGACTCTCGGTTCCGTAGCCTTGTTGGTGGGCTTGGGCGCCATGATCGGGCGCTTGGCAGAGACCTCCGGCGGAGCCAAAACGCTTGCCGACGCCCTCGTGAAACTCTTCGGCGAGGCCAAGGCCCCTTTGGCACTCGGCGTGGCTTCCCTCATCATGGGCTTTCCCATCTTCTTCGATGCAGGCCTCATGGTGATGCTGCCGGTCATCTTCGCCGTTGCCAGGCGCTTGGATGGCCCAGTCCTGGCCTATGGCATTCCTGCGGCCGGTGCTTTCTCCGTCATGCACGTCTTCGTGCCACCGCACCCAGGCCCCGTCGCAGCAGGTGAGTTCTTCAGCGCGAACATCGGCCTGATCCTTATCTTCGGCCTCCTCATCGCGTTGCCCACGTGGTATCTCTCCGGCTACCGTTTCGGGCTTCACTTGGGCAAGAAGTACCCCTACCGCCTTGAGAAGGCCATAACCGGTGCGCTGGTCAGCGATGCCGAATTGCCGGATCGCCCGGCCTCCCCGGCTTCAGTAATCAGCATCCTGCTCATCCCCATGGTCCTCATCTTTGGCAATACCGGGTTGACCACCTTGGGCACGGCTGGCGTTGTCGATCCTTCCGCCGCCTGGGTGCGCTTCTTCATCTTCTTAGGCCAGACCCCGATCGCGCTGATCATCACCACGCTTGCGGCGATGGCCGTGCTGGGCCTGCGCCGCGGGGAAGGCAAAAGCGCCATTGAGAAGACCATGGAGTCTGCGCTCGGCCCAATTTGCTCCGTCATCCTCATCACCGGTGCCGGAGGCATGTTCGGCGGGGTGCTGCGTACCAGCGGCATTGGTGATGCCCTCGCGGATTCTATGTCCGGCCTCGGCGTCCCCGTTATCTTGGCCTGCTACCTCATCGCGG
Organism: Corynebacterium sp. HMSC05D03; assembly: GCF_001807205.1. Taxonomy (NCBI): domain Bacteria; kingdom Bacillati; phylum Actinomycetota; class Actinomycetes; order Mycobacteriales; family Corynebacteriaceae; genus Corynebacterium; species Corynebacterium sp. HMSC05D03. Next base: position 113,256 of record NZ_KV788177.1, read on the forward strand.
TCGCCCTGCGCCTGGCGCAAGGCTCAGCCACCGTTGCCCTCACCACGGCCGCCGCGCTCATGACGCCTGCAGTGGAGGCCGGTGGCTTCAACGAAATCCAACTGGTCCTCATTACGCTGGCCACCGCGGCTGGCTCGGTCTTTGGCAGCCACGTCAATGACTCGGGCTTCTGGCTCGTGGGCCGCCTCATGGGCATGGATGTGTCGACCACACTGCGGACGTGGACAGTAAACCAGGCACTCATTTCCTCTATTGGCTTCGGCATTGTCCTTATCTTCTACGGTGCTGCCGCGCTGCTCTAGTGCCGCAGCTGGAGCAGCGGCAGGATCTCGAAAGCACCAGCTAACCCTGAAACCTGACTTGGCCATTTTAGTGCGGAACAATCCTACCCCACCGCCGAAAACCACCAGGTAGCAGTGTCGAGAGAAACGTTGCTCACCCGCCAATGACCTAAGCCGGGTCACTACGGCCGTTTCCGAAGTGCACTGCACGTATCTGCCTTTGCGAAACGGAATGCCTTCTTCGCTCCCCTCGCAACGTGCAACATTTACGTGCCTTCATTGACATGCTGGAGGCGTCTGGCAAAAGGCATCAGTCCTAAGGCGTTTTCACGGCTGAAAACGCCATTTACTTATCGCAGATGGCGTTTTTAGACCCAAAGATGCCTTTTGCCAGATGCCTTCTGCAGGACGCCCTTCAGACTTAGGCCATTTTAGTGCGGGAACAATCCCACCCCACCGCCGAACAACACCAAGTAGCAGTGCAAGAGTGGCGTTGCTCATCCACCCATGACTTAAGTCAGGAAGCACCAGCTAAGCCCGCAAGTACTCGGCCGCCGCGGCGGCAAGTTCCTCCGGCGTAGCGCTGACATCGAGCATCACTCCTGCTTCCTCTGGGCGCAGTTCCTCCAAGGTCTCGAACTGCGAATCAAGCAGGGATACAGGCATAAAGTGCCCGGAGCGCTGACTCATGCGCTCTTTGAGCAGCTCATAGGAGCCGTGCAAGTGCACGAAGACCGTATCCGGCGCTGCGGTGCGAATGAGTTCGCGGTAGGAATGCTTGAGCGCGGAGCAACCAACGATGGCGCCACCTTCTTGGTCTGCGAGGAAGCGGCCGATGGATTCGAGCCAGGGTTTCCGGTCATCGTCGTCAAGCGCCTGCCCCGAGGCCATCTTCTCGATGTTGGCCTTCGGGTGCATATCGTCCCCATCCTGGAAGGGCAGGCCGGTGTGCTGCGCTAGCAACTCCCCGACCGTGGACTTACCGCAGCTTGAGACTCCCATGATCACAACGTGCTTGTGCATCATCCTCCTTCACACGCCACCCGATTTATGCGCTACGCACTACGTGACGTAGCGCGGTTCAATACGGCGCGGCTTAGCCCAGCGGCGCGTAGCCAAAGTCACCGCGCTGCACCTGACTGCGGGCATTCCGGTCGAAGGTTGCGCACAAGGCAGCCGCCACGTAGCGCACACCGCCTGCCGGCGAAGAGGAGCCGACGCGCTCGGCGCAGTTCTCCAGGGCTGGCAGGCCGATACTCTCCCCAGGCGAAGTCATGGAGAAGAAGGACGCGGCCATCATGGTGTTGCCATCGGCACGCACGTATTCCGAGGAGCCCTTAATAGCCTGCCAAGCAATCGCCCCGACGGGATCGGTGCGGAACTGGTCCCGCTCAGTTTGGGTCAGCTCAGCGTTGGCGGCGGGCACGGACAGCGTTGTGATGAGAAGTGCAGCGGATGCGGCGAGTAGAGGAAACTTTTTCATAGGAACACTCTATCTCCCGCGCCACAGTTTTTCTCGGCATTGCCGGCCCCGGCTTAACTGATGACGCTGCGCAACTGCCGAATCTCGGCAGGCCCCACACGGCAACAGCCGCCCAGCAAGCTAACGCCTGCAGCCTGAAGCTCCACCGCTGCGTCGGTCAGTTTCATAGCGCCGACGGGAGCAGGACGCCAGTCGCAAGCGCCGTGGTCCCAGATCTCCCCGCTGTTGGGGCAGGCCAGAAGCGACTTATCGGTCCCGCTTCGCAGTTGCTTCACCACCGCGCATGCCCGTGATGGGTCGACGCAATTTACGCCCAGGGCTCCCAGTCGCGGCGACTGGTTGGCAAGCTCAATAACCCGCGAGAGCTTCTCGGGGTCCGCCGCGATGGCGCCGGTAATACTCAGTGCGAAGGGCTTAGGCTGCTCCTCAAAGAGCTCGAGCAATGCGGCCGCCTCATCGACGTTGGGAATGGTCTCCGCAAGGAGGAAGTCGGCGTCCGTATCCGCAAGTATCGCTACCCTGCGGGCATGCCAGCGCTGTAGCTCACCGCGACGCAGATCATAAGCGCCGTCATAGTCCGTCCCCTTCCCCGGACCCGCGCCATAGGGGCCGATGGATGCAGCGACCAGCAGATCACCATGGGCAGTGCGCTTGTCGACGGCCACTCGCACCGCCTCACGGGCCACTGCGACGCTGCGGCGAAGAAGCTTCTCCGCTTCTTCACCAAGCACATCGAAGGTGACTTGGTAGGAGGCCGCGGTAGCAACCTGCGCGCCGGCGGCGAAGAAGTCCACGTGCGCAGACTCAATGAGCGCGGGGTTCTCCCGCAACACCCGCGCCGACCACAGCGGGCCAGAGATGTCATGCCCCTGGGCTTCAAGGTGGGTTCCGAGGCCGCCGTCGACAAGCATCGGCGCATCACACAGTGCCATGACGCACGAGCCTAGCAGCGCACCGTGCCCGCAAGGTCCAGCTCGACAACAGGAAGTTGTTATAGCTTCGTTATTTACTTGAGATTGGTGGACTCCCACCGCGTCAGAACCCTAAGTATCCGCAGCACTCAGGCATGGGACTGCACTCTTCACAACACGCGCCGCGAGCGCGCAGCTAACTGCAAAACCTGTCCGCAAGCTGATTTTTTGGTTGAAACAATCTGGATGTCATGACACGGTGGACGAGTTAGCGATTCCCGCAGCAAGGAGGGGAAATGGCAGCGATTACTGCCAAGAATCTGTACAAGGTCTTTGGCAAACATGCCAAGAGAGGGGTGGAATCCCTCAAGAATGGGTCTACTCGTGAAGATCTCCGCGAGCAGGGCCTCACCGCCGCGGTGATTGATGCCAGCTTTGAGGTTGAACCGGGGGAGATCTTCGTTGTTATGGGCCTGTCGGGCTCCGGAAAGTCCACGCTCATCCGAATGATCAACGGTCTGTGGGATGCCACCTCAGGCGAGATTTTCATTGGCGACCAAAACTTAGCAGCCATGTCGGAGGAGGAGCTACGCGCTGTAAGACGCGACCGTATCTCCATGGTCTTCCAGTCCTTCGCTTTGCTACCCCACCGCACTGTCGGTGAGAACGCGGCGTATGGGCTGGAAATCAAGGGCGTCGGAAAGCAAGAGCGTGAGGCCAAGGCAGAAGAAGCCTTGGCCATGGTGGGGCTCGAAGGCTGGGCTGATTCCATGCCAGACGAGCTCTCTGGCGGCATGCAGCAGCGTGTGGGCCTCGCCCGTGCGCTGGCAGCAGATACAGACATCCTGCTCATGGATGAGGCGTTCTCCGCATTGGACCCGCTCATCCGCAAGGACATGCAGGATCAGCTCATCGACCTGCAGGCTTCCCTCAACAAGACCATCGTCTTTATTACCCACGATCTCAATGAAGCCATGCGCATCGGTGACCACATCGCCATGATGCGCGACGGCCGGGTGGAACAAATTGGTACCGCCGAAGAGATTTTGCAAAACCCCGCCAATAATTACGTGGCCGACTTCGTCAAGGATGTTGACCGCTCCCGCGTACTCAATGCGGAGAATATCGTCGAACGCCCACAGAACACCCTAAACGCGAGCCAGGGCCCGCTCACCGCGCAAAAGCTACTGCGGGAATCTCAAAACTCCTGGCTCGTGGTGCTCAATGCCGACCGCACACCAGCCGGCGTGGTCTGGGAAGAGGACATCGCCAAGGCGGTGCGCAACGGCAACAGCGAGCTGCCGCTGGATTCCAGCACCACGCACATTGTCCATGAGGGCCAGAACATTGCGGAGCTCTTCGGATATGCCGCCGACACCACGACCCCTCTGCTCGTTGTCGACGGCAACGGCAAGTTCACCGGTGTTATTCCGCGCGTGACTCTCTTGTCCGCCGCATCGAGTGACATCGACACCACTGGAGAGGAGAACTAAGCCATGGATCAAAACGCATTGCCCCGCATCCCCGTGGGCGATTGGGTCTCGGACGGCATTGACTGGCTCACCGATAACGCCGCCGTGCTTTTCGACGCCTTCTCCGCCATCATGAGCTTCCTCATTGACGGTTTCTCAGAGGTGCTCCTCTCCGTCCCTGGCATCATCATGCTCGTCATCTTGGCGTTGTTGGGTTGGTTCTTCCGCTCGCCCAAGTTCGCCATCGGCTCCGCCCTGGGCTTTTTGCTGGTGATGTGCATGCGCCAATGGGACACCATGTTGGAGACCATGTCGCTGGTGCTCATTGCTACTTTGTCTGCCACCATCCTGGCGGTTCCACTGGGCATTTGGGCAGCAAAGTCGAACACTGCCAGCGCGATCATCCGCCCCATCATGGACTTCATGCAGACCATGCCGGCCTTTGTCTACCTCATTCCAGCGGTGACATTCTTCTCTATCGGCGTGGTCCCGGGCATTTTCTCCACCATCATCTTCGCGCTGCCTCCGGGTGTGCGCATGACCGAACTGGGCATCCGCCAGGTGGATAGCGAAACCGTAGAGGCCGGCAAGTCCTACGGTGCCACCAATTGGCAGATCCTCAAGGGCATCCAGCTCCCGCTGGCCGTGCCGACCATCATGGCCGGTATTAACCAGGTCATCATGCTCTCTCTGTCCATGGCAGTCATCGCCGGCATGGTGGGTGCGGACGGCCTGGGCAAGGAAGTGGTCTCCGCTATTTCCACCCTGGATATTGCTCAGGGCGTTGAAGCCGGACTCGCGGTGGTTATCTTGGCCGTCTTCCTTGACCGACTCACCGCGGCTCTGGGTTCGCTCAAGAGCTACCCGGCCTCGATTCTGAACTTGGTGCGCAAGTAATACCGCGCACCGATAATTTCATATCTCTCACTGCTCAACTCCGAAAGGACATTGCATGTTCTCCCGTAAGATTCTGGCCACCGTCTCTGCCCTCGCGCTGAGCGCTTCCCTCGTGGCCTGCTCCTCTGACTCCTCGGACTCCGCATCTGGCTCCGACAATGATGGCGACAAGGGCACCATCACCATGGGCTACATTCCGTCCTGGACCGATGGCCTGTCCACTGCCCACCTTCTTCAGAACAAGCTGGAGGAGGCCGGCTACACCGTTGAGCACGAGCAGCTTAACGACGCCGCCGTGGTCTACACCGCCCTCGCTTCCGGCGACATCGACATCTACCCGTCTGCCTGGTCCGAATTCACCCACAAGCAGTACATGGACAAGTACTCCGACAAGATTGAGGACTATGGTGCCTACTACGGAAATGCCCGCCTGACCTGGGCAGTGCCGGAGTACATGGATGATGTCAACTCCATCGAAGACCTGAAGGGGCAGGCTGACCGCTTCGGCGGCCAGGTCGTGGGTATCGAGCCGGGCGCAGGCCTGACCAAGGCCTCCCAGGAGACCATCGAAGGCTACGAACTGGACGGCTACAACCTGTCCACCTCTTCCACCCCGGCTATGCTTTCTGAGCTGAAGTCCGCTACCGACGCTGAGGAGGACATCGTAGTCACCCTATGGCGTCCGTTCTGGGCTAACGCTAAGTTCCCAGTCAAGGACCTCGAGGATCCGAAGGGCACCCTGGGTGATACCGAGGGTCTGCACTGGCTAGCCCGCGACGGCTTCGAGGAGGACAACCCTGAGGTAGCCGAGTGGCTCAAGGGCCTGAAGCTGGATGATGAACAGTACGGCACCCTGGAAGACCTCGTGGTCAACGAGTACGGCGAGGGCAAGGAGCTGGAAGCCGTCCAGGAGTGGCTGGACAAGAACCCGGACGTGGTTGAGGACATCAAGTAAACTTCCTCACCTCCCCCATACACAAAGCAGCCCCGCATAACGCTTCTGAAGAGGCGTTATGCGGGGCTTTGCCAATCCCAACTTCCCCCTCACCAGACAGCCACATAGTTAAATAAGTGCAAACTATGCTTTTCAGAATTAATCCCCGCTTTTGCGCAGAACAACCTTATTTTCTGCCAATAGTTGACAGATCACCAGCAGGTTTTGAAAGCCTTTTCCACAACCCTTAACCCCCTCCCCCGACCTCCACCCCCGACGCCCGGATTTCCTGAAGAAACCGCCGCAAATTGAGGCCATAAAAGCCAGCACCCCAAGAAAATCTTAGGCCCAGCACGCACAACACCATAAACCCATAGACAAACCTTAAAATCGCTGGTCAAGTGGATTTTATGCACTATTTCGAGCTTTAATTTTAAGTGAAAGTACCGCTCGGTACGCGGCCAGAAGGGCCGCCGCTTAACCCCTGAAGCAGAAAGAGGTGCCCGACATGTTCCGCCTCCCATTCGGACATAAAACCACAAAGATCATCACCCCGATTGCTGCCACCGCTGTACTCTTCACCGGCGCTATCAACGCCCCTGCTCAGGCCACCAGCTCCTTTGGTTCTTTCACCCCTGCCGCGTTCGGTTTCACCATGCCGTCGGCCGCCGGCCCAGTAGCCGCAACGCCACACGCCACTGCCAGCGTTCAAGGAATCATTAACCAGACCAATGCCCAGCGCGTGGCCAATGGTCTCGCACCGCTGCGCGTGGACCCGCGCCTGGCTAACCTGGCACAGGACTGGGCCAACACCTTAAGCCGCGACGGCAATACCCGCCACCGCCCGAACTACTGGACCCACTACCCCGCCGGCCTGCCAGCCGGTGGCGAGAACGTCCTCCAGGCATGGAGCGACTACTCCGACGCTCGCGTTGTTCAGCTGTGGATGGACTCCCCGGGCCACCGCAAGAACCTGCTTGACCCCCGCGCCAAGTCCGTGGGCATTGGCATGGCCGTTGCTGCTGACGGCAAGCTGTATGCCGTGCAGAACTTTGGGCGCTAGCGGCTAGGAGCTAGGAGCACTCATATAGGTGCTGAATTCCTTCAGCATTATCCGCCAACGACTTGTGGGCGCAGCCAGATTTTCCGTGCTGCGCCCCTAAACGATCATTAACGGGCCCGACCCCCGGAAAGTAGACACGTCGGGGGTCGGGCCCCGCAATTGTGCCAAACACAATTGCAATACGCATCCCAAATAGTCGAATGCCTTAGCTGATCAGTTCATGGCTAGCGCTACAAATCCAAACAGAAATCAACCAGCCCTCGTGACTTCCTACTCGGATAAAACCGAGAGTCTGATACTAGAGAGCCCGGTTCCTAGCAGAATTTGAGTTCGCGCAATTTCAGGGTGCTCAGCATACCCCTCTGGTTCACCTGAATTTGGATTTACATCAAAGTGCGGGAAGTTGGAACCGGCTATATCCAACCGCAATCGATGACCAGCTTTGAAACGAGTATAGGTATCAGGTAGCTCGACGACTAGAAAATCCCTTTCTCCTATAACCACATCAACTGGTTCTGAGAAGCTCCTTCGATAGCGCGCTCGCTGTATGCTGTCGGTAATATTAAATGCTTTTCCATCAGGGTGGACGTCTACAAGCTTTGCCGCAATATCAAAGTCCGGGGTACTTGCACTGAAATGAATTTCGACTGTTACAGAGCCGGCCACCACGCAATCTTTCTCTAACACTCCTGTGGAAAAAGACAGTACGTCCTCTCTCAATCTCAAGGCCCTCCCACTACCATCTGCCCCAAAAAAGCCCTCGGCTTCGATCTGATCGAAAGCCCCGCCTTCGAAAATTGGCTTACCTGAAGTTGCCTGGCCCCCCACTGTCGGAACTGGGGAATTAGGATTCGCAATTAGCTCTACCGAACTGGTCTTCCCTTCTTCAGCGAGTCGACCTTCCGGCGCCAGATGGAGTACCTGTGCTTTTGCATTCGGAAGGGGCCAAGACGATCCTGTGACCCAACGATTGCTTCCCATCTCAAATAGACGGATCTCGGGATCAGGATCCCTTTTCTCAACCAAGACTTGGCGCATCCATTCCACACGGTGTTGAACCCACGTATGCCCAAAACCGGCGTCGAAAACTGCCTGCGAGCCAAAACAGAGGTCCCCCGAATTGGAAATGATACGGTCGCCGTGCAGCCACGGTCCCATAATAAGAGACGGTTTAGTTCCTTTTTGAACAAAGGCGCGATAGTTCCGAATCGTGGAAGGAACATACACGTCGTACCAACTTGACATGAAGAGCACGGGAATATTCGGCATATCGTCATAAAATGCTGCATTATGCAGCCCCGGAACATCCCAGTACTCGCCGAAAGCCCCTTCTCTCCACTGTCGAAGGAGATACTCTTCGTATTCTGGAAAGTCTGCCAATGGCGAGTTCCCTTCGGACCAAGGCATCTTTCGGAACCAAGCCGCGATCTCAGCCTTTAATTCCTCGGTGGGAGTCTCCTCTCCCCCCGAATGACGAAGGCTATTCAATGCTTTTGACTGCTTGAAAGCCCAAGTGGCCTGCTTGAGATCAAAGGCTCCTCCTTGACGAATTCCCCAGCGATATGCGTTATCAAAACCGCCCGAATCAAGCACCATTGTCCTTAAGCTAGGAGGATTCAAACACGCCGCCGCTAATTGAGTGTGCGCCGCGTACGATAGACCAAGCATACCGACATCCCCGTCACACCAATCTTGTTCCGACAACCAGTCAAGTGTGTCATACCCGTCGGTGGCCTCATTAACGTATTTTTCAAATTTCCCCTCGGAATCATGCCTACCGCGGCAGTCTTGATAAACAACCGCCATCCCTTCGCACACAAATGCTTGCGCGAACTCAGCCCTGTCAATCATTCGCCCATCTCCATTGATTTCTGAACGAGATTGAACAGATTTTCCATAAGGAGTCCGCTCTAGAACGACAGGCCATGGCCCGGGGCCCTCAGGCAGATAGACATCTGTGGCCAGCTTCACGCCGTCTCGCATCTCTACGTACAAATTTTGAAAAAACTCCACGCCAAGTCTCCTAGTATCCGACTGCCACCGCTAGAGTCAGCATGGCAATTGCTATTAGAACCATCAAGCCCCAGAGGGGAAGCACATATTTGGCCCACTTAGTCCAGGGCACCTCTGCAGCGGCAAGAAAGATCAGAAGTCCGGAAGAGGTAGGGGTAATGACATTCGTAAGACCATTTCCCATCAAGAAGGCGAAAACCGTGGTTTGAGGAGTGACGCCCACTATTTCGCCTACCGGTCCCAAAATTGGCATAGTCACAGCAGCCTGTCCTGAAGTAGATGGAATCGCTACGTCGATGAACAGCTGGCTTATCATCATTGCGTAAGCCGATACATAGGGACCGTGACCACCAACAAGGCCTACAAAGAAGCCAATAATAGTGTCGAGAACCATGCCCTGTTTTAGAACGATTGCCACTGCTGTTGCCATACCAATGAGGACAGCGGCAATCATGACTTTCTTCATTCCAGAAACGAATTCCGTCGCTATCCTTGAAGGACCAAATCCTGCCACGGAACCAAAAACAATGGCAAGAAACAAATAATAAGCAGCCAACGCGTCGGTCTTCCAGTGCCAATACTGGGACGCAAACACCATGAAAGCGACCCCAATTGCGAGCGCCACAAGGATCCAACCTTGACGTGCGCTCATCTCTCCGCCCTGGAATTCCGCTGCGACTTCAGAGCTTTTACTTTGGTGACGCCGAATAGTGAAGAGCACAAATCCAATCCCAACAAGCATCATGATGCAGTAAGTGAGAACCCGGAGCCACAATCCAGAAAAGACCGGAACTCCAACCAACGGTTGTGCTACTGACAGTGCAAAAGGATTCGTAATCGAAGCCGCATACCCAATCTTTACTGGCACAGCCACGATTGCAAGCCCTATCACCTTTGGTAGGCCTAAACGATCCGTCATGGCTATGACAATAGGAATCACTAGCAAGTATTCCTTCGCCATTCCCAAAAAGGTTGAGCCGAAAGAGAACACCAACATGAGCACGGGAACCAAGACATATACGTTCCCCTTTGCAGTTTTGAGTAGCTTTTCCAATCCGGCGTCAATGGTTCCAGAAGCTTGCAATACCCCGAACATGCCCCCGATGAACATCACCATGATTATCAGATCTGCTTGTTCGATAATTCCCTGCGGAATCGCATGCACCATCTGCAAAAGGCTCACAGGTGCTGCTTTACCTTCTACAGCTCCTATGCCAATGAACACATCTAAAAAGCCAAAATCTTTTTCGATGGTGCGGTAGCTGTCAGGAACAATCTTCTTGCCGTCTCGCTCAAAGGCTCCCGACTTAACAATATAAGTCAAGACAGTAGCTAGAGCGACGATTAATCCCATTACAACCGTCGGGTTTGTGGACTTCTTTTCCCCACTCCCCTTCTTCTCCGGACTTGCTTGCCCCTCTGAATCATTCAGGGAAGCACCCCCGGCAGAACGTGAAACTTGAGATACCTTATCCCTCATTGTTCCTTCCTTCACCTATCTTCTAATGACTAATAACTATCCCCAGCTAAACTGCCCGCAATACCCCTAAGCCCCTCTATAAGGGATTCCTTGTAAGGAATTGACATTCGAGCAGTGGGCACCGATGCCGATAGACATGCAATACAACGACCCTCAACAGAAAAAATAGGCACAGCAACCGCCTCTACACCTGCGGTCAACTCTCCAGATGAGTCGCTATAACCTTGTGCCAGAATTTGACTTCGCAAAGACTCTTCAAGCAACTTCCCCTTATAACCCGAAGCTACGATTTCCTCCGGAGTCATATGAGCAAGCAATAGACGGCCCGAGGCACCAACTCCAAGCGGTCGACGATTTCTTTGGCTAGAAATGACACGCAGACGTTGATTGGACTTTCGTGAAAAGACCTGAACATTTTCAGCTCCATCTCGGACACGGATTTGTATGTTCTCGTCAAACTCTTCAGCCAGCTTGGCAATACGCTCCTCTGCAGTCCGGACTAACCCAGTCCCTTGCCGCGCATGCTGCCCAACGATCATCGCTTGGAGACCCAGGTGGTAACCCTTGTCTTCAGATTGAACAACAAAGCCCTCCTCCTCTAGGGTCAGGAGAATTCGATACGTCCGCGACTTCTTCACACCAGATACTCTTGCAAGCTCTGACAGGCCAACACCTGGGTTGCCGGCAACAGCCTTTAGAACTCCCAGTGCAGCCCGCACTGACTCTATAGTCACGTTTCCACCCTCCTTTCCGGTCTAACAGCCGAACCAGTGATCTAGCTGTTGCCTAAAGCTACCATTGATTCAGATCACATTTTCCGCTTTTACTCCGCGTTATTGCAGGTCCACCCCTCCAACCTGCACGGTCTTCTGAGCGAACCACAAAACTCACAGTTATCGAGACGTTTTTGAAGCAGAAAGCCCCCACACTTCCCTTGGGGTTAGCCTTGTTTCGCACTCCTTAGCTTTGGCGTCTTAACTAAAGTGTGGACCATCGACAGCTTTAGCTTCCCTGGGCCACCCCACCACTGGCGCAGGTATGGAAATCCTCCAATGGTGGGCTATGCCTGAATGTGCCAGAAACGAGTACTGTCTCCCCATCCTCAATGCTCCGAGTTCTCTTCAGCGACAAACTTTTTGAGGCATGCTAGAGATGACCGTTCACCACAGAGAAGGAACCAGTGGGTTTCAACACCAACATGCAGTAACTATCGGCGCTGATGCGCTCTACCGAGAACGGAGAGATTCAGCTCCCCGATTTCCAGCGAAAGTATAAGTGGGAAGACGAGCGTGTTCGTCAGCTCCTCATCACCATCTTCCGTGGGCATCCGCTGGGCATCATCATGTTGTTGGAAACTGGTAACTCCTCTGTCAGGTTCAAGCCACGCCCCATCGAAAGCACCGAGGCTACGGCTACTTCCGAGCCCAAATTCTTGCTTCTCGATGGCCAGCAGAGACTGACGTCACTTACCCAAGCCCTCAAAGGTGACGGCGTTGTTCACACCAAAGACTCACGCGGTAAACGCCTTGACCGCAGGTATTTCATCAATATCCAGAGGTCTATTGACGACCCCTTCGATCTGGATGAGGCAGTAATCTCTGTGCCGGCTGATGGGGTTATTAGGACCAACTTCAATCGCGATATCGTGCTCGATCTCAGCACCATGGAGAAGCAACACGAGGCCGGTTATATCCCTGTTTCGCTGCTCCTTGATCAAATGGGACTTTTCGAATGGTTCGGCAAGCTGGGTGACACCGCACTCATGACGGCATTTAGCGATGGGATTCTCCGCCAGGTCAACGAATACAAGATTCCTGCAATCGAGCTAGACAAGCAGACAGATAAGGCAGCAGTGGCCACTGTTTTCGAAAAGGTCAATGTTGGTGGACTTCCGCTCAACGTTTTTGAGCTTCTCACAGCAGTGTTTGCAGGCGATGCGGAGTATTACGAAAAGTATCAACATGACTTCCGCCTCAACGATGACTGGGTGGAGACTAAGGAGCTATGGAAAGAACATGATGTCCTCCACAAGGTGGAGAACACGGACTTCCTCCAAGCAATCACGATGCTGACGACTCTTGATCGGAGTAAGCATTCCTCGGGAGGCCGCAAAGTCGGTCTGCCTGCCAAGAGGGAAGACGTTCTCAAACTTGAATTGAACGACTACCTCGCCTGGCGCGACGCGCTGCGTCAAGGTTTCATCTGGGCAGCCGGCTTCCTCGCAGACTTGCACATTTACCGTTTCAGGGATGTCCCCTACCCAAAACAGTTGGTCCCGTTGGCTGCCATTGCCGTTGTACTTGGCAAGGAAGCAGACAAGCACCACGTCAAGGAGAAGATTACGCAGTGGTTCTGGAGCGGCGTCTTGGGTGAGCTCTATGGCTCTGCCATTGAAACGCGCTTCGTACGTGACCTCGAAAGGGTGCCTGCTTGGGCGATGGGTGAAGAAACTACCGCCCCACGCACAGTGCAGGATGCTACCTTCGCTGAATCTCGCCTTCATTCGTTGCACACCCGCAATGCCGCTGCCTACAAAGGTATTGCTGCGCTCATCATGGCACAGGGATCAACAGACTGGGTCGAAGGAAAACAATTCGGCGCATTCCAGTACAGGGATATGGCTGTCGACATTCACCATATTTTTCCTAAGGACTGGTGCAAGAAAAACGAAATCGATAATGAGCGCCGCGAGTCTATTGTCAACAAGACAACGCTGAGTGCACGCACCAACCGTGTCATCGGCGGCGTTGCACCGTCGGCATACTTGTCCAAGGTTGAGAGCGAATCTGGCTTCGATTCTGAAGGCGTGGACGACGTTCTCCGCGGACACCTCATTTCGCCTGAAGCACTGCGCAGTGACAACTTTGATACCTTCTTTAAACGTCGAAGGGAATCGCTCTGCACGCTCATTGAGGGTGCTCTGAAGAAGACGGTTCAGCGCGATGTCAGCGAAGGAAATGCGGTGGAAGACTCCTCGTTCTTCGAGGAAGAAGCCCTTGAAGAACCAGGCCAGTTGGTAGAGGAACCCGTATCAGAGGTCTGAAGCAACATCGTTTTCGCACCGACCAGCGCAGCAGTGCAGCCTTCGACCAAGAACGACTGCACCACACATGTCCAAATTGGGTAACCTTGGCAGACCGCAGCTTTCAATCTTAGGAGTCGCAATGAACGATGCTCACGACCTCCATACCCAGCGGCTTTCATTGTCGGTTCCTACGGATGCCGACATTGATGCCATCTTCGCCATTCACTCGGATGCCCGTACGTACGAGCACCGCCCTGAACTGGCCATGAAGACCAGGGAGGAAGCCACGGAGTTGGCACGCGCATGGCAGGCCAATTGGCGAGAGAAGCAGCTGGGCTACTACGTGGTATCCACGCTTGATGGCACCACCATAGGTTTCACAGGTGTGCGTCATAGCAAGGAAGAAGGTGAAGAAGTACTCAACCTCTACTACCGCTTCGCACCAGAATCGCAGGGGCAAGGCTATGCGAAGGAAGCCGCAGCCGCTGCGATTGCCAGCGCGCGAGAACTTTTCCCGCAGCTCCCTGTCGTCGCCATCATCGATCCCACCAATTCAGCCTCGATTGCCCTAGCCTTGAAGCTCGGTCTGCAGCACGTTCCCGGCGCAAGTGTGCCGGATGACTACGAGGTGTACCGACTCTCCTAGGTTTCGGCGTTCCACGGCTCCAGTGCCTTAACCGGGTACCGCGAGTCGATGGCGAAACGCTGGCACACCACCTGTGTGTCATCGTTGATGTCTATCTCTCCGATGTACTCAACGAATTCGGGTGAGCGCCAGAACTGCTCATGCCCAGCGCGCCATTCGCTGACATCAGCGTAGCCCTCGCCTTCAGCGAGGGCATGCTCGTCGTTGACGTCGGCGAGCCGGCAGACCTGGACCTCGGTGGTACGGATGACGCACACCACGTTGTCATGTGAGTCAAGGACTGCTTCGAGGTTGCCCACGTCCTCCTGTGGTTTGTAACCGTGCGGATACTCGGCCAACAAGGACGTAGTAGTGGTTTCGTGCCGTTCAGGATGGCGGTGACGAGGGCGTCGCGAAGCGGGCCAGGGAAAGCGAACTCGCCGCGAGGCAGTACCGATATCGGTTCCAAAGCGTCCTGAGTCATACGTTTACAGTACGTGGCCAGTTATTGTTGCCGAGCAAGCTCGCGCTCGCTTTCTTTTCCGCCCGATCGGATGTTCGCTCCTCAAACTCGATTCATCCACGACGATGTCCGGGCGCTTCCCTTGCGCCAAAGACGCTCCTTAAAGGGCTGGTAAACAGCTTCTTTCCCATCACTCCGGTCCGCACCGCCAGTTCCTATTGATAGCGGCGCGGCCCCTTCTTCAAACTTCACAGCTCTTCATAAACTTCAAAGAATTCATAAACTTCACAAGACTTCAAAAGCTCTGTGGTCTAGAGCGAAGGACATGAATCCGAAACCCACCAACCCTTTTACGGCCACCTTCGGCGCCACTCCCCCGTTGTTGGTTGGCCACAGCGATGCCATCCGTGTTTTCGGTTTTGCACTCGATGAAGGCCCCGGCGCCCATGAGAGAATCTCACTCATCATTGGCCCCCGTGGCATCGGGAAAACCGTCCTTCTCAACGCTTTCGAAGACGAAGCGCTCGAGCGCGGTTGGCTCATACTCAGCGACACTGCAACGACCGGCTTTGTAGAGCGCTTGCGCAGCAGTATCATTCAGCTCTTGGCTAAGGAGAGGAAGCAGATCAAAGGCCTTAACGTCTCCATCCTCGGCATTGGAGGTGGGCTCAATTGGGATACTCGAGCTATTGCAGAGTCCACATATTCACTGCGCAATGCACTGAAGGATCTACTGGCTTATAAGCGCGAACTCGACCGAAAATCCCGCCAGGAGCCTGGTGGTGTTCTCGTAACTTTGGATGAAATGCACCACCAACGCAGCCAGGAGCTCATAGAGTTCGGCGCCACAATTCAGCATCTGGTTCGCGAAGGTGAAGACATCTCCGTTGTCATGGCGGGCATCCCATCTTCATTTAGACCGTTGCTATCCGGAAAGCTGAACAGTCGCGGCGACGCCAATCTAGTAACCTTTCTTCGCCGCGCCAACCACATTGAGCTGTGCAGGGTCTCCGATTCCGATGTACGTGAAGCACTGGAGGAACCCCTTCACAGCGCCGCCACCTCGTGGTCACAGGATGCATTGGATACCGCGGTTGAAGCGTGCCATGGATATCCATTCATGATTCAGCTAGTCGGCCAGTGCTCCTTTCGGGAAAAGGAGCGCACCGTTAACGGAGGCACGGAGATTTCCCTCGACGCTGCCCGGCGCGGAGTTGCAACAGCACAGCGCAAGCTCGGCCAACTTGTTCATGAGCCCGCACTCTCGGATCTCTCCCCCCGTCGACCGAAGCTTTTTGGTTTGCATGGCCCAAAGCGATGGCCCTTCCAAGATGGCGGATATCAAGGCACGCTTCAATAAGACTGATTCTTATGTAGGCAACTATCGCCGCCGGCTTCTCGACGCCGAAATGATCACCACCACGGGCCACGGCGAAGTCGATTTCGCCTTGCCGTACTTACGCGACTACCTCCGCGAGCACGCAGCGAGTCTCATAGCCGAAGACTTCGACTCCCAATAGTGAGCACATGCTCGCCCCGGAAACTGCACGCCGCAATTACCCCCACGCGTTTACTTCTCTGCTATTCGCGCAGAATTTCCATTCCTTTCAAAGTTATTCATCTAGCTCTCCAGGCAATGCCGCCCCTGCCAACGCGGGTGTTGCCGCAGTGGCGGAGGGATGGGCGTCACCAAGCGCGGCGTAGGCCTCACCGTGTACTCACCTGTACCACGTGAATAAACGCGGATAATAGTATGCACACAGCCGAAAAACCTGCACCTACGTGGGCTTTCCCACTGTCGGAAGCTTGAAAAAGTCGGAACTTATCTTAGAATTGTCACCTAGTTCACAATCGTCTCCTGCGGCGCCGACTCTCACTGCCCACGTGGCTGGCACGGTTCACCGCGCGCCAAGAAAGGTTTCAGACACATGACAACTCCCCCGCTGGGCGTGTGGTCCGAGGTCGGCAAGCTCCACCAGGTCATGGTGTGTGCACCAGGCCTCGCGCACGAGAGGCTCACTCCGAGCAATTGTGCGGAGCTGCTTTTTGACGACGTCCTCTGGGTCGACGAAGCCAAGAAGCACCACGCGGAATTCGTCGCCCAGCTGCGCGGCTACGGCGTCGAGGTGCTGGAAATGCACAAGCTTTTGGAGGAGACCCTGGACACCCCGGGCGGGCGGGATCTCATCCTCGATTACAAGCTGCTGGACAAGAACGTTGGTGCGGGCATCGGCGGCGAGCTGCGCCACTGGTTCAATGAGATGCCCACGGCACGTCTGGCCGAACTACTCATCGGCGGGCTGTCCTTCGCCGAAATCCCGAAGGGCTTAGGCCACGGAACCATCGACGCCATGCGCGAGGTCTACGGGCCTTCTGCTTTTGCATTGCGCCCGCTGCCCAACACGCAGTACGCGCGCGATAACTCGGCGTGGATTTATGGTGGGGTCTCCCTCAACCCCATGCGCATGCCGGCGCGCCACCAGGAAACACTCCTGACCAAGGCTATCTACAACTATCACCCGCGGTTTGCGCAGGCGGATTTTAAGTTTTGGTACGGCAATACAGATGAGGAACCCGGGTTGGCAGCGCTGGAGGGTGGAGACATCATGCCGATTGGCAAGGGCATCGTGCTGGTCGGCATGGGCGAGCGCACCACGTGGCAAGGCGTGAGCCAGCTGGCCATGCGCCTGTTCGAGGAAGGTGCGGCGGAGAAGATCATCATCGCTGCCATGGCCGCCGATCGTGCCTCAATGCACCTGGACACTGTGCTCACCTTCTTGGACGCGGACAAGGTCACTGCCTACCCCAAGGTTGTGGACAGCATTCGGCCCATCGTGCTGCACCCTTCCACGAGCACGGCGCCTTTCGACGTTGAACTGCCCACCGATTCTTTCCTCGATGTCGTAGCCCAGGCACTCGGTATTGGACGCTTCGAGGTCATTGAAACAGGTGGGGATGTTTATACCGCCGCGCGTGAGCAGTGGGATGATGCCAACAACGTCGCGGCTATTGAACCTGGCGTTGTAGTGGCCTATGACCGCAACAAGCACACCAACAAGAAGCTGCGGGCTGCCGGCATTGAGGTAGTGGAGATCGGCTCGGCAGAGCTGGGGCGCGGGCGTGGTGGCGGGCATTGCATGACCTGCCCGATTGTTCGCGAGGCGGTGGATTACTAACAACACGATGGGAATATATTTTCGCATCTGCCGTCTCACGCCCCGCCCTCCACCAGGAGAGCAGACGGTGGGGTGAAGGGGACGTCGCCAAGCGCAGCCCCATTCCCACCACGGCCGCAGCCACACGCTTCTCCCCCAAAGGGTGAGAAATGCAGGCATGGCGCGAGCATCAGTACCATCAGCTCTCCTACGAAACTTCCCCGAGCAAAGCTCACTGCCAGCAGATTCGTTTGAAATCCTGAAATTTCGGCAACCCCGTATAGGGTCAATCGAATTATTGTGCACGAAAGGTCAAAACACTGGCAGTCACCATATTGACACCGCCAACTTGCCCCAAGGCCTTAAGAAATCTCTTGTCCAGCTTTCAAAGCCTCCGGTTTCGGCACCTAAGATTGTTTCAGGATTAAATTAGTTCCCCATCATTCTTTGAGTTTCTTTAAGGACGGTATCCAGGTGCACATCAAGGGATTGCGCGCACTCGCGCCGCTGGCGGCTACAGCCGCGATGGCAACCGCGGCCTTCATCGCGCCCGCAGCACAGGCAGCCAATATTCCGCCGATGCCGCAGGCCTACCCCATCACGAACCTCTACAAGAGCTGCAGCGCAGCAGGCGAAGACCTCACCACCCCGGAGTGGCACTTTGCCGAAACCGGCCGCCGTTACTTAAGCGACGGCACTCTGCAGTTCAAGAACACCACTGACCAAGAAGTGCCCTATACCGCTTCGGTGGAAACGGGCACCAACCACAAGATTGAGGCCAATTCCAAGGCCGCGATGCCCTCTGGGTGGGACACCACCGCCAAGTCCGATATCGGATTAAAGCTGAGCAACGGCTGGCAGGAGAAGGAAACCTTCGGCCCCATCACCCTCAAGCCGGGTGAATCCTTCCGCGTGGAATACGGCGTGGTGGAAAAGGACTTCATCTCTATGTTCGTCGGCTGTAACGACGACCGTCTAGAGAACATGCCCGGCGCCAACGTTATCCGCGGCAAGGGCCCGGCCGAGCGCTATGCCTTTGCCTACATCATCAAGGCGGACGGCTCCGTTTCGGACCTGGCCATGGAGATTCCTTCCCGCTCCCCGGGCGCCAATTCCAAGCCCATCGAGGGCAACTACACCTCCGTATCCGGCCCCAGCCTGGAAAAGATTGCGGACCCGAAGAAGGATGAAATCATGCAGCCTTCCGAGGAACTGCAGCGCGATCCCTCCTGGCCCAAGGAGGGCGAGACCTGCGAGGGTCGCGATAGCTCCTGGTACCCACTGGATATCACCGCGGTGGCGCCGACCTTCCGCAAGCCGGGCTACTCCACGGACTTCCTCAACTGGTCCAAGGGCGACTATGAATACGCGCCGGTTACTGACTTCGTCGTTGGCGCCGAGCACGCCCCCTACACCAACTGGCGCGGAAACCGCGGCGATATCCCGAAGGGCTGGCTGGAATCCGTCGGTGCGGTCAAGCGCGCCTACATGCCGGTGGGAACTGAACTCGAGCACATCGACTTGGCCCCAGGTGAGCGCGTGCGCGTGGAGTACGGCACCACTATGACCCGGATCAATTACCGCGAAATCCACTGCGGCAAGGACGGAAAATACAGCCTGACCTCCAACTACAAGCAGACCACCGCTCCCAGCGGCTTCTGGGCGGAGGCCACCATCACGGGCAAGGACGGCTCCACCCGTACCGAGGACGTCACCCCGGAGGAGTACCGCAACCTCCCAGTCCCGACCCAGACCATCTACTAATCCACCTTTAATCCCCAAGGAGAAATCACCATGTTCAAGACCAAGATTGCTTCCACCACCGCCGCCGTGGCCATCGCCTGCGGCCTAATCGCTACCCCAGCCGCCAATGCTGCTCTCCCGACCCGCGACCTGGGCCCGGCCAACCCGACCACCATTGGTGAGCACTGCACCAACCCGGGTGACACCGGCCAGACCGTCGAAATTAAGCGCACCTACTTCGACGGCTCCGCCGGTTCCTGGACCATCTCCAACTACAACGACGAGCCGCTGCCGGTAACTCGCTCCATCAAGGAAACCAAGACCAAGACCTGGAACGTCTCCGCCGGCGTGGACTTCAAGCTGCTGGATCTGATCAACTTCACCTTCTCCTCCAGCTACACCGACTCCCAGTCCTACGAGGTCGGTGAGCAGGTCGGCCCGTACAACATCGCTCCGGGCAAGACCGCCGTCATGCGCGCGGGTTGGGTGGTTTCCGACTTTGAGGGCAAGAAGACCATCTGCGGTTCCGATAACACCTGGCAGGCTAACGGCGACACCTTCACCGCTACCCTGCCGAAGGAGCGCCACGTGGAGGTCTCCACCCGCGACAACAACGATTGGGGCTAAGACGTGCTGAAGAAGTCCATCGCGCGCACTGCCGCGAGCGTCTTCGCTGCGCTGAGCCTGCTGGCAGCCGCTCCCGTTGCCCACGCCGCTGACTTCGGCGGGGACTTCGAGCTGCCCCAGCGTTGGAACGATGATTTCAAGCCGGGCACGCACTGCGCAACACCCGGTGAGAACGGCACCTATGTCACCGCCACTCGCCGCTGGTTCAAGCAGACGGATGCCACCAGCGTGGCCAACCGTAACGATGAGCCCGTGCCGGTCAGCCACACCGTGACCCAGGCCCGCACGCAGACCATTGAGGTCTCCGGCTCCATCAAGGGCGAGGGCGAACTGGCCAAGGTGCTGACCCAGACCTACGGTTTCACCTACGTCCACGAGCAGCACTGGAAGCTGAACCAAGAGGTTGGCCCGTACACACTGCCGGCGAACTCCCAGGGCAAGCTGGTGTGGGGCTTTACCATGCTCGACACCGACGGGCAGGACGTTCGCTGCAACGCTGATCAGGAATGGGAGGCCGTGGGCAAGCCCTACTCCGCCACCGTCCCGGAGGCGCGCTACTCCGAGCTGCAGCTTGGCGATGCCCCCGTCTGGAACTAACCCAGCTATCTCACCCGCCCAGACTTTACAAAAGAGGGCACCTTCACACCGCTTCGCAGCGGCCGAGGGTGCCCTCTTTTTGGCGTTTCACAGCATGATCAAACGGCAGCGGGAGCATTGCAGAACGGCAATGGGAACCTTGCAGAATGGCAACGAAGTCTTTGCAGAACGGCAGCGCGAGCATTGCGGAACCACAACAGCGCAGGCGATTCCTACCAATAGGTGACAACCACTGGGCGATGCTAATCTCGTCGCTCTGGCACGGCTAACCCGCGACGCCGAACGGCCTCCACGCATTTCGAGGACCACGAATATACTGCGCCACATGCCTCATCGAATCTTTTCCGTGCCCTTCGCCGACATCTATCCGCACTACGTCAACAAAGTGGAGCGCAAAGGCAGGACTGTCAGCGAGCTCCACGAAGTCATCACCTGGCTTACCGGCTACTCGGTTGAAGGACTGGGGAGGGTCCGAGAGCAAAAGATCACCCTCGAGGAGTTCTTCGAGCAGGCCCCTCAACTGAACCCGTCTCGCCACCTCATCACTGGCAGCATCTGCGGACACCGTGTCCAGGACATCGAGGACCCACTGATGCAGAATATTCGGTACCTGGACAAGCTCGTTGACGAGCTAGCCAAAGGAAAGGCCATGGCGAAAATCCTTCGCGGCTAGTATTCGCCAACTGCGCTATTCAAAGCTTCAAGCTTTAAGCCACAAAGGGGTACGGCGGCGCGGTCTTCTCACGGAAGAAGTAGCGCGCGTGCGTATGGCGGACGGATTCTAAATTCTTAGCGCCAATCGCCACAATCTCGACGTCAGGATCCTTATTTACTTGATCCAGTCTATGACGAGCGCGGGTTCCCTCGATGAGGGATTCGTACTCAGTTACTTCCAGTGCACCTGTCGGTCGATGGTATTTAATCAAATAGGCTGGCATCGATTTATTCTCCCTCCACGTCACGTTGAACTCGGCGTTCTTCGAATTCATGGATTAATTTATCTAGCATCTTATACATGCTACGTCGCAATTGACGTGCTTCTCTTTGCGTTGTATCAGCAGGTTGGTTGCCTTCGAAAGGCTCAGTAAGAATATCGACGAGCTTTTCCACCCTGTTTACGACTTCGGACAGTTCATGCAAAGCGCGGGTCTCAATCTCAAATCCTGCCGGAATTTTTCCGCCGAATTCGAGGTATCGGATTTCTCTCCCCTACAAGTCTCCTGCCATTTCATAAAGGTTTGCCCACTGCGACTGAAGCGCCGTTCGTAACTGAATTTCTGCACGCCCGGCCTCAGACATCACATGTAGGTGCACCGCGCGATAGCCCGAGTGCGGTTCCTCGCGCATGTCCCGGAGCTCTACCTTCCTCGCCCCAGCCTTCATAAGATCTCGAGAAAGAAGCTCCGCCAGTATCGATTGTTCCTTTAGAGTCACGTCGAGATCCAGCCGTACTCCAGAGACGTCTTGGATATTCTCCAAAGGAAAGCTCGGCATTCGACTCAACTTCTCCCTCAACGTGTCTCGTGTTTTTACACGAGAACCCAGGAAGTATGTATCTGAATCTGGCTCCACAATCGAGTCTGAACTCAGTGTCAACCGATTATCAAGTTGTGCCATGGTCTGACCTGCTTTTTGAATTATCGCATCACACAGGGCTGATTGCTGGCCCAAGAACAGACCAAACCGTTCCTCATCAACCGCTTCCCCATTCCGTAACGCACTTCCTATTCGATGTACTTGTCTCTTACTAAACGTCGTCGGCTTGTGTTCCAAGAACCTCAAGGTTCCCCCTTCTTCGATAATGGCAACCCCCAAGACGAAGTGTTGCCTGTAGCTCCAGACACCCTTGCTAGACCGCGTGCGTGCGGACGTGCATTCCCCCACCTCTTGGATGCCTGCTCTAAAGAATACGAGGGCGACCGGACATCAACACCACAATGTCGCTCATGCGTTCGATGGTCAATTTCAAACGCACACCCCAGAAGTCAAGAGAAGACACACCCCACCTTCAGCTTTGCCATACTTAACGCATGACTTCGCTAGAAACTTGTGCCAGCGACTGGGCGGAAACAATTGCGGCCGCACTCGAGCGCGAATTCCCCGCCGCGATGCACCACACAAGCGCTTCCACAGAAGACTGCGACGTGCGCCCCGCAAGCTGCACCCCAGTTTCTACGGTTGTTTCAACTGGCACTCCAGCGTCCACATGCAGTACTCAGGCACGCTACTAAACGAGATTCTCGGTCCCGAGTCTCCCAAAGAACTTTCTGCGCTTCTCGACGATCGCCTCAGCACAGAAGCCCTCACCACGGAATACAACTACCTCCTTGCCCACCCTGGATATGAAATACCCTATGGGCGCGCCTGGCTGCTGCAGCTCGCCTCGGTTCTCCTTTTTGGCGACGACCACAACTACCCGCTCGAATGGGAGCTGTCTGGGCACGATTTCCTGTCCAACGGACTATCGGAGGCGCTACTCATGTCGCGCGTTCTGCCGGATTTCCCGCGTTGGTTTGTTGCCTTTCTCCCCCGTCGCTCCGAAGCGCTGGACTTCTTGACCACGATCCCAGAGGTACTCGACCCAACCGATGGCCGTTTGGCCCACCTCTACGGCCTAGCGCTGACCAGGGCGTGGATGCTCGTTGAACTCGCTGAGCATTTCGACGCCTCCGTCCTACCCCGCGCACAGGCGCTTGCTGCCAGCGCACAACCGCAGCTTGTCGACGGCCACTTCATGTCCACCCACTGGCTCATCACCTACGCACTACGCTTTCAGCTCGCCTGTGAGGGAAAACGCGTGGATGAGCTTCGGTAACAAGTGATTCATAACGCGCACTTAAGGAATGGTTACTGAGCGAGTAGTACTGTAATTTTCTAATTATCGTTCTTCTCAGGAGCTCACCATGGATTCTCGCTACTCGGCACAGCGCGATAGCTACCGCCTGCCGGAAGAAGGAATCCGTATTGATCTTCGTGCTGAGCGTGCACGCCGTAGCCGCTCTCTTCAAGGCCGCGCGGACGCTACCCCTGAGCGCTCGGCCTACCGGCCGCGACGCCGCCCCAGCCAAGAACGGTTAACTTCTCCCTCTTCGACCGCTACCCCTTCACGGCGATCCGCTTCCCTGTCGGCGCCTACCCAACAAACACCAACACGAACAGCACCGACGAGAAAACAAGGAACTTCACCACGGCGCCACACAGCGCGCCATCGCCAGCCTGACAGCCGTCGCGGGATGGGGGTCCTCCTGATTCTGGCGTTGGTGTTCCTCGGGATTGTCACCGCGCTTAAGTTCAATAAGGAACCAGAAGCACCCGCGCCGCAACCCGCCGACATAGTCACGGAACCCGCCGCAGTCATCGAGCCCTCCCCCGCAGTCGAGATGTACATCCCAGCAATTGATGTACGCACGGACTTCGAAGAAGGCTCCTGCCGAGTCAAAGACAACAAGATCAATCCGGACTCGATGAATAAGGCCTGCACCTATACCGCGGAGGATAAGCCCTATTCACTTCCCGGTACGGATGCTCAAGACATCGTGGTTATCGCCGGCCATACCGGCGCGGGTGTGCCGGCAGTATTTAATAATCTCTACGACGGCCGGGCAGACGAGCACAAGGCTTCAATAGGCGACAAGCTATACCTGCGCACGCAGAACTCCGGCGATCAGTGGCTGGTGTACACCGCAACGGATTTGCACGACCCCTCAAAGGACGGTCTCGAGCAGGATGAGAGCATCTGGGGCGCCGATGCCCAGCCCGGCCGCCTGCTCACCATCAGCTGCATCCAGCCAGCCAACCCACTGGCAGCGGCGGTACGCAATGCCGTGGTGGGGTGGCAGTTTGAAGGCGTAGCCGAAACGCCTGAAGCTGCCACTAACCAAGGCTAGAGCTTCCTGCCATACCCCCATAGAGGGGGACACTCAGCGCATTGGTGTTTTATCGAATATTTTCGCAGCTCAACGATTTCACCCTACACATTCATGCAGGTAAACAGGCCCCAAAGACACAATGGGCAGGCTTCCACGTGTCGAACACGCGGCCCGTTTGGCGCGATAAGCATCCGCCATGTTAATGAGAGAAACCCCCAAACCCTTGTGACTGATGTGAAAGTTGTGACTATTGTTGTTCACGTTGGGTTGAATCCCTCTCACTACCCTCACAAGGAGAAACTTATGAAGCACATCAACCGCACTTTGACCGCAGCCGTCCTGGCTGGCTCCCTCACACTCGGCGGCACCGCCGTTGCCTCTGCCCAGATCCCGGCCCCGGCCGAGTTTGAACTCGATGGCGTGACCTACCAGAGGCAGGCCGACGGTACCTACGCGCACCGCAACGAGGACGGCGAGCTGGACGGAACCACCAAACTGACCGAAGAGCAGGCACAGTGGGCTTGGGAGCAACTGCAGGCTCGGCAGGCCCCTGAAGAGGAAGCTCCTGAAGAGGATGCTCCGGCCGACGATGCAGAAAACCCGGAAGGCGAGGGCAACGAAGGCTCCACCAACGAGGGCGAAGGCTCCACCAATGAAGACCCCTCCTCCAGCGAGACTGACTTCGACAAGAAGCAGCTGGCTTGGCTGGCTCTGCCGGCTGCCCTCGTCATCGGTGGCGTGACCTGGTACCTGGCCAAGGATGGAAAGACCTACGTGAAGTCTCAGGAGGCTGCACAGAAGGACGCTCCGACCGCCGAGGAGAAGGCTGCTTCCGAGCAGATGCTGCAGGAGAACAAGGACGAGGTCATCGCCCAGGGTGGCCAGATTGCTGACAGCACCGCCGCACAGACCCCGGCACAGACCCGCGGTATCTCCGCTGAGACCGGCTCCAACACCGTTGCTCGCGGCCTTGCCGCCCTGGCCTTCGCAGCCATGATCGCTGCTGGCGCTTTCGCTGCTCGCCGCAAGTTCTTCGCTTAAGAACAACTAGCACCACACACCGCGTTCCCCCACCTAAAGGCGGAGGAACGCGGTTTATGCGTTTTAGCAACCTCCCGACGCGCAAATCACCACCACCCAACCGGTGGCACACCTTGGGGCAAGTTAAAAAATTCAACGAATGAACTAGAACAACGATAGGCCACAATATCGAAGTTAACCAGGAGCATTGCCACAAAATGACTCCTCGCAGACACCCCCAACCGCCACCCCGCACCCTGAAACCTTCATGACAATTCCCGTGGAATAGCTTAAAAATACAAAATAGTTTGGCGCATCTCACTTTTTCTGGTTAGTATGTGGGCAGTCGAAATCAGTTAACGGTGACAACATCGTCTGATACGGCATTGACCCAACTTTCCCGATTTATTCCCAGGAGAAGAAACATGAAGCGCATCTCCCGTAACCTCACCGCAGCAGCCCTGACCGGCGCCCTCGCACTCGCAGGCGTGACCGCCGCTCACGCCGAAGAGGGCAGCAGCCAGGACACCAACACCAGCTCTTCCACCGGCGCCCAGGGCGGCAATGACGGCAGCAGCGAGCAGGGCGGCGACAACGGCAGCAGCGACGGAGACAAGGGCGACAAGAACAAGGATGGCCAGAGCTCCTTCGATGACTTCAAGGGCAAGCTCTCCTCCGAGGACGGCAAGCCGACCGACTTGGGCATCGCCGCTATCGTCCTAGGTGTCCTCGGCGTACTGGCCGCAGCCGGTCCTGCCGTAGCACAGACGCTGGGCATCAACCTCCCGTTCTAGTTCAAAGCTTCTACACCTAAGCCTTTAAAGCGCCAATCTAAAAGCGTTAACCAGCAGCACCCCCATCACGCGACAGCGATGGGGGT
Source organism: Corynebacterium sp. HMSC05D03 (assembly GCF_001807205.1). Classification (NCBI taxonomy): domain Bacteria; kingdom Bacillati; phylum Actinomycetota; class Actinomycetes; order Mycobacteriales; family Corynebacteriaceae; genus Corynebacterium; species Corynebacterium sp. HMSC05D03. The sequence goes on from NZ_KV788177.1 coordinate 139,794, forward strand.
GCTTTCACTTCCCACAGCCGCAAAGATGAGGGACACACTTCACAAATTGACGTGATGCGGGCTACACTAGTCACCCATAGATTGTTCAACAATTCGGGAACTATAGAAGAGGTGTCCTCCTGTAATGAGCGCGCTGCACATAGACCTCAACGCTGACCTCGGCGAAACCACCGCCGGCAACCCCGTGGCCGATGACGCCGCGATGCTCCAGCTTGTCTCCTCCGCCAACGTCGCCACCGGCTTCCACGCCGGTGACCCGCACTCCATCGCGGAAACGCTCAAGGCGGCCGCAGAGGCAGGAGTTACCGTCGGCGCGCACGTTGGCTATAACGACCCAGCAGCATTCGGCCGCCGCTTCATCGATTACGCACCTGCCGAGCTTGCCGCCGAAATCACCTACCAAATCGGTGCCCTCCAGGCCCTGGCCCAGGCCAACGGGACACAGGTGGCCTACGTGAAGCCACACGGCGCAATGTACAACACCATCGTCCACCACGAGGCCCAGGCCCACGCGGTTATCGACGGCATCAAGGCCTTCGGCGACCTGCCCGTCATGCTGCTGCCCGGCGGCATCGCCGTCGACATCGCCGAAAAGAAGGGCCTCACCGTCATCCGCGAGGCCTTCGCCGACCGCAACTACAACCCCGATGGCACGCTCGTCTCACGACGCGAGGCGAATGCGGTAATGGGTGATGAGGGGGACGTCGTCAAGCGCGTGCTCGAGGTCGCCGAAACCGGCTCTATTACCGCCATCGACGGCTCCGTACTCAACGTGGATGCCCAGTCGGTGTGCACGCACGGTGATTCGCCCGGCGCGGTAGAGCTGCTGCGCGGTGTGGTCAAAGAACTGCAGGCGCGCGGGATTGAGATTCGGAGCGCCATCTGATGCATATTCACCCCGTAGGAACGCGCGCGCTGCTCATAGAGCTGGAGGACTTGCCCCAGGTCATGGCGTGGCACGCGGCCCTCGACGCTAATCCGCTCAAAGATCAAGTCGACGCGATTGCTGCCGCCACCACCTTGCTGTTGACCTTTGCCACGCCGAATTCCGCCGCCGCAGCCGCGGAGAAGCTGCAGGACTTCCACCCCACCGCGCAGGCGGGCGAGGATCCGCGCTTTGTGGAGATCGACGTTCTCTATGACGGCGAGGACCTCGATGAGGCCGCCGAGTTGATGGGCATGTCACGCGAAGGCCTCATTGATTGGCACACGTCCACCGAGTGGCTCGCCGCTTTTGGCGGCTTCGCGCCCGGTTTTACTTATTGCACCCCGGCGGACTCGGCGCAGAATTTCAACATCGAGCGCCGCGCCACCCCGCGCACTGCGGTGCCGGCTGGTGCCGTCGGTATTGCCGGCGGTTTCTCCGCTGTCTACCCGCGCGTCTCCCCGGGCGGCTGGCAGCTGTTGGGCACTACTTCAACTCCGATGTGGGAATCTGATGCCCACCCGCCGGCACTGGTCCAGCCCGGTGACCGCGTGCGCTATCGCGCGGTGAGCTCGCTGCCGGACGTGGTGTCCACCACGCCTTTTGGCCGCCGCACCCCGGCGCGCTTGCCGCGCTTGGAGGTCCTCGATGCTGGCCTGCTGACGCTTTATCAGGATCAGGGCCGCCCCGGCCGCGGCAACTTGGGCGTCACGCCCTCGGGTGCTGCTGACTTGGCTGCGGCCGCCACGGCCAACGTCGCGGTGGGCAACCCGCGCGGCGCCACCGTACTAGAGAATATCGGCGGCATTCGCCTGCGCGCGCTGACCGACGCCGTCGTGTGCGTCACCGGCGCCCAATCCCGCGTGCTTCTCGACGATATGCCGGTACACCTCGCGCGCCCAGTGCTCGTCACCGTCGGCTCAACGGTCACCGTGGATCCCGCGACGGTGGGCCTGCGCAGCTACATCGCCATCCGCGGTGGCATCGTGGCGGATGCGGAGCTGGGCTCAGCCTCCACCGACGTGCTCTCCGGGCTGGGGCCTACACCGGTACGGCTGGGCGATGTCATCGGTGTCCTCCCCCGCTCCACCGCAATGACGGATGCGCAGCTGAGCAACCCGATGCGCGTTCGCGAAGGCGCGCACGGACAGACCGAGGGTGTGCTGCGCTGCGTGCTCGGCCCGCGCGATGACTGGTTTACGCCCGAAAGTCTGGAGGCGTTCCTGGCCACCGAGTGGACCGTTACTGCACAGTCCAACCGCGTGGGCGTGCGCCTGGTCGGCCCGGAGGGCTCCGTGTCTTTGGGCCGCGCCCGCGAGGGCGAGCTGCCCTCGGAGGGTATGGTCGCTGGCTCCGTCCAGGTACCGCCGAGTGGCGAGCCCGTGATTTTCCTCCGCGATCACGCCGTGACCGGTGGCTACCCGGTCATCGCCACAGTCCTCGAAGAAGATATTGATATCGCCGCGCAGCTCCCGCCGGGGGCGACGGTCCGCTTTGAACTCGCTTAAACACTAGTAAAGGAACACCCACCCATGATCTCTGCAGTCCTTATTGCTAACCGCGGCGAGATCGCCGTCCGTATCGCCCGCACCGCGCGTGACCTGGGCATCCGCTCCATCGCCATTTACTCCGAAGCCGATGCCGGTGCCCTGCACACTCAGGTGGCCGACGAAGCCTATGCGCTTCCCGGCAACTCCGCGGCGGATACCTACATGAACATCCCGGCTCTCCTCGATATCGCCGTGCGCGCCGGCGCGGACGCCATCCACCCCGGCTATGGTTTCCTCTCGGAGAACGCCGACTTTGCTCGCACCGTGGCCGAGGCCGGCCTGACGTGGATTGGCCCGTCGCCTGAGTCCATCGAGCTGCTCGGTGACAAGATTGCTGCGCGCCGCGTAGCCGAGGAGGTCGGAGCCCCGCTGGCACCGGGTACTTCTGATCCCATCGATGACTGGCAGGAGGCCCGCGCCTTCGCTGAGGAGCACGGCCTGCCCATCGCCATCAAGGCAGCGTATGGCGGCGGCGGACGTGGTCTCAAGGTGGTGGAAAACCTCGAGGACATCGAGGCGGCCTTCAACTCCGCCGGCCGCGAGGCCAAGGAGGCCTTCGGCCGCGCGGAGTGCTACGTGGAGAAATTCCTGACGCACCCGCGCCACGTGGAGGCGCAGATTCTGGCCGATACGCACGGCAACGTCGCCGTGCTGGGCACCCGCGATTGCTCCACGCAGCGCCGCTTCCAAAAACTCATCGAGGAAGCCCCGGCGCCCGCGCTTTCCGACGAACAGCGCACCGGCATCCACGAGGGTGCCCGCGCCATCTGCGCGAAGGTGGGCTACACCGGTGCCGGCACCGTCGAGTACATCGTCTCCGAGGATGGCACGATCTCCTTCCTCGAGGTCAATACCCGCGTGCAGGTGGAGCACCCGGTGACCGAGATGGTCACGGGCGTGGACATCATCGCCGAGCAATTCCGCATCGCCTCCGGCGAACCCCTTTCCTTCGTGTCCTCATCTTCGTCCGATGCGTCTGAAGCGCATGCGTCTGAAGCGCATGCTTCAGACCCTGAAATGGACGGCCACGCCTTCGAGTTCCGCATCAACGCCGAAGACATCCTCAACGGCTTCGCGCCGTGCCCCGGCACCATCGTGCGCTTCGAGCCGCCGACCGGCCCTGGCATCCGCGTCGATTCCGGCGTGCGCACCGGATCCATCGTGCCTCCCTACTATGACTCGCTCGTGGCCAAGCTCCTGGTCTGGGGCCCAACCCGCGAGATCGCGCTGAAACGCGCGCAGCAGGCCCTTCAGGAATTCGATATCGAAGGTGTTCGCACCGTGCTGCCCTTCCACCGCGATATGGTCTCCTCCCAGGTCCTCGTGGACCATGGCGACGCCGATGCCGCGGCCGGCATCTACACCGACTGGCTCGACCACAACTACCGCCCCTCCGCGGAGGCCACGAGCACTACCGTTCCTGTCGAGGCCATCTACGCGCAGCGCACCCGCGTGGCGCTGGAAATCGACGGCAAGCTGGTCAGCGTGGGCTTCCCCACGGAGATGTTGTCGCAGGGGCCGGTGAAGGGGGCGTCGGCAAGCGCGGCGTCTGGAGCCAGCGGCAGCGGCAACGAGGTGACCTGCCCCTACGAGGCCAACCTCGTGACATGGAACGTAGAAGACGGCGAGACGGTCGAAGAAGGCCAGGCCATCGCCACGATCGAGGCAATGAAGATGGAATCTGCGGTCAAGGCCCCGTCCGCGGGCAAGCTAAGCCGTGTGGCAAAGGAAGGCTCGAGGCTGGAACCGGGCGCGGTAATCGCCACGATTTCTTAAGCGGCGGGCTACTGTAAGTCGCATGCTTGCAGATTCCGTCGCCTCCGCGCTCCGCGCCGCCATCTCTGAGGGCGAGTACATGCCTGGGCAACAGCTCAGCGAGGTCCGCGCGGCCGAGCGCTTTGAATGCTCCCGCAACACGTTGCGGGAGTCTTTCGCTATGCTCGCTTCCGAGCGAATCGTGGAGCGCATCCCGCACAGGGGCGTCTTCATTGCCACCCCGGATGCCGATTTCGTGCGCGATCTATATTTAGCACGCGCCGCCATCGAGCCGGCCGCGGCACGCTATGCCACCTTCGAGGACCCAGGCGAGTTGGTGCGGCTGACCGAATCCGCCGTGCAAGATGGCGCTCCCCGCCCCCTCATCAACCAGCGCTTCCACAAGAGGTTGGTCGCTGGTCTGGGCTCACCGACGCTGGACCGCTCCATGTCTCATCTCCTAGCGCGCATGCGACTCACCTTCTTGCTGACATTGGAGCGCTACCCGCAGATTCACGATAACCACGTGCAGGCCAACATCGACTTAGCCCATCTCATCGCGCAAGGCGAACGTGAGGCCGCCGCCGATGCCTGCCGCGCGGACTTGATGCGCGCGATGGAATCGATTCTTCGGGTCCTTTAGTCTCCGAGTCCTCTACGCTCCTGTTAGCCGGTTCCACCCGCGCGAAACTGCTCGGCCCACATGGTTCTAGTGAGATGGTTCGGGTCAAAAGGTTCGTTTACCCCCAAGTGAACCATGTACGCATTCACAGAAGGTTTGTTTTCCCCCAAACAAACCTTCTGACCAGAACCATCTGAGTAGAACCATGTATCGGCGTCATGAGAGCTAGAGGAAACGCCACCGAACTGGGGGCTCAGGGGATGAGGAAGTCGCGGTCCGGGATGTCGGTGACGAGCATCTTGCCTGGGGCATGCGTGATGGCCAGGCTGGGACGCGAGTTCATCACGATGGCCTGCGGGGTCACGCCGCACGCCCAGAAGACCGGGATTGTGCCCTCAGGAATGTCGACGGCTTCGCCGAAATCGGGCTGCGATAGGTCTTCGATGCCGATGGCGGCCGGGTCGCCCACGTGAACCGGGGCGCCGTGGACGCCTGGATAGCGGGAGGTGATGCGGACGGCATCGGACACCTGGCTCGCAGGAATGGGGCGCATGGAGATCACCATCGGCCCCGAGAAGGCACCCGCCGGGGTGCAGGGAATCGTCGTGCGATACATCGGTACGTTGCGGCCCTGCTCGATATGAGCGATGGAAATACCATCTTCCACAAGTGCATTCTCAAAGGTGAAGGAACAACCAATGAGGAAGGAGACGATGTCTTCGGAGTAGAAGGGGGAAGCGTCGCCAAGCGTCTGCGTGAGCTGGCCGTCCTCGTAGATGTTATAGGCGGGAATGTCGGTGCGGATGTCCCCGCCCGGGATGAGGTCGGAGGTGAACTGCCCCGCCTCCAGCACGCCCACGATGGGGCATGGCTTGGGATTGCGCTGCGCAAAGAGGAGGAAGTCGAAGGCGTACTCGCGCGGCAGCGCAATGAGGTTGGCTTGCATGAAGCCGCGGGCGTGGCCGGCGGTGGTGGTCATGTCGTGTGCGCGGGCGAAGGCGCGCACTTCTGCGGGAGTCTGCATCATGCCCATAGGTTAACGATTCCGGAGATGGACTTGATGCCGATGAAGATTTCCAACGCGAGTGCCAGCACACCGGCGATAAGCAGCCACATCGGCTGCTTAACACCGTGCGTGAGGTCGTGGCGCTTGAACGCCACCCACATCACCATGGCGAAAGCGATGGGCAGGATGATGCCGTTGAAGGCGCCCGCGAAAATGAGGAGCTTCTGCGGTGCGGAATTAAGAATGCCGAAGAGAATAGCGCAGACAACGATGAAGCCTACGGTGAGGAAATTGCGGGTGCGCGGGCTGACCTTCTGGGTGGTCACGAAGGTGATCGAGGTGTAGGAGGCACCGATAACGGAGGACAGGCCGGCAGCGAAGAGGACGACGCCGAAGGCGCGGAGACCAAATTCGCCGGCTGCGTGACGGAAGGCATCGGCGGCAGTGTTGTCTTCAGAGAGGGCAACGCCCGTGGCGACGACGCCCAGGACCGCGAGGAAGAGCAGCACGCGCATGATGCCGGTGACGATGATGCCGAGGACAGAGGTCTTGGTAATCGCGTTGACGTTTTCCGGTCCGGACAGGCCGGAGTCGATGAGGCGGTGCGCGCCGGCGAAGGTGATGTAGCCGCCCACGGTGCCACCGATGAGGGTGGTGATGACGAAGAAATCGACGCTCTCCGGCATGACGGTATTCTTCAGGGCCTCGCCCACCGGCGGCTGGGAAACAATCGCCACGTAGAGCATGAGCAGAATCATGATGGCGCCCAGCGCGGCGACGATGCGGTCGAGCGCGACGCCCGCCCGCTTGGACAAGAAGATGAAGATGGCGATAGCGGAGGCGATAAGGCCGCCGATACGAGCATCGATGCCCAGCAGGGCGTTAAGGCCGAGGCCCGAGCCGGCGATGTTGCCGATATTAAAGACCATGCCGCCGATGAAGACGAGAATGGCGAGGAACCATCCCAGCCCGGGCAGAACAGTATTACCCAGCTCGTTGGCACGCATGCCGGAGATGGCGAGCACACGCCACACGTTCAGCTGGATGGCGATGTCGACGATGATCGACAACGCAATGGCGAAGGCAAAGGCCGCGCCCATCTGCACGGTAAAGACGGAGGTTTGGGTCAAAAAGCCCGGGCCGATGGCGGAGGTGGCCATGAGGAACATGGCGCCGGCCATGGCGCCGATACCCTTGGGAGCCTGCGCTTCTTGCGGCGCGTTCTGGGCGGCTTCCTGGGAAGCGGAGGGATTGGTGGGTTCCGAACTCATTGTTGGGCACCTTTCGTGACGAAGGTCGCATTAAACGTTGGTGAAAGCATAAGGGTTGTTGAACAATCTGTAAACAGCGCGGGGGTGGCGCACGTTACACCCACGCCAAAAGTGCAGCCACCCCCACACCCCTCGCCTGATTTCATTGCACGGCAATAGAAAGTGACCTAGGATACATGTTAACTAATGGCCATTCGCATAAATCTATGGAGGAATTCATGCCCCAGGACATTTACATCGCCGGGGCTGCACGCCTGCCTATCGGCAAATTCGGCGGCAGCCTCGCTCGACTTTCCCTGACCGAACTTGGCTCCCTTGCGGCCGAAACGGCTATTGAGCGTTCGGGGCTTTCAGGAGCAGACCTCGACACCGCCGTGGCCTCCAACGTCATGCCCGTTGTGCCGAAGGACCTCTACCTCTCCCGCGCGATTGCCCGGAACGTAGGGTTGCCAGACTCCTCCACTGCCATGGGTGTTAACCGCCTCTGCGGCTCCGGTGTCCAAGCAGTCATCAGTGCGGCCCAACTCCTGCAGTCTGGCGACGGCTCTCTAGCGTTAGCCGTCGGCGCAGAATCCATGAGTAACGCGCCCTACTCCGTCGAAGGAGCGCGCTTTGGCAAGCGCATGGGGGATGGCAAACTCTACGACTGGCTCACCGGCGCACTCTCCTGCCCCTTCGGCACCGGCCACATGGGTGTCACCGCAGAAAACGTCGCTGCGGATAACAACATCTCCCGCGAACGCCAGGACGAATTCGCCGCCGAATCCCAAGAGCGCGCCGCGAAGGCCCGCGCGGAGGGTGTGCATGCCGAGGAAATCGTCCGCGTCGGCGAGCTGGACTTTGATGAGAGCGTGCGGGAGACGAGCGTCGAGAAGCTGGCAGAGCTCAAGCCGGTCTTCGTTAAAGATGGAACCGTCACCGCCGGCAACGCCTCCGGCATCAACGATGGCGCTGCGGCCGCCGTGCTGGCCACCGCAGAGGAGGTGACCAAGCGTGGCCTAGACCCGCTGGCGAAGATTGTGTCCTGGTCCATCGCGGGCGTGGACCCGACGCGCATGGGCATTGGCCCCATCGCCGCCGTGCCGAAGGCACTTGAGAAGGCCGGCCTGGAGTTGCAGGATATTGACCTCATCGAATCAAACGAGGCCTTCGCCGCCCAAGCCATCGCCGTGCAGGACCAGCTGGGCTTCGACCCGGCCAAGACGAATATCTATGGCGGTGCCGTCGCGCACGGTCACCCGGTTGGCGCGACGGGCATCATCCTGCTAACCAAGCTGGCTTATGCGCTGCGCCACCAGGGCAAGCGCTATGGCCTGGTCACCATGTGCATCGGCGGCGGTCAGGGAATCGCCATGATTATTGAGAATGGAGCGAAGTAAATGAGCATCACCAAGGTAGCCGTCATCGGCGCAGGTTCCATGGGTTCTGGCATTGCGGCACTGTGTGCGTCGGCAGGCATGGACGTCGTGCTGCTGGACCAGGACGCGGAGGGCGCCCAGAGGGGCGTCGAGATCCAGCTCAAGCGCAAGGGTTTCCACCTGCCGGAGTTTGCCGAGCGCGTGCGCGCCAGCGATGACTACGCCTTGCTGGAGGACCGCGAGTGGATCATCGAGGCCATCTTCGAAGACCTCGGCGCCAAGCATTCGCTCTATCAGGCCATTGAGCCTCATTTGTCTGCGGATGCTCTGTTGAGCTCGAATACCTCTACCCTGCCACTGGCGTCGCTCCTGGAGGGCGTGCCGGAAGCCCGCCGCGACAAGTTCGCCATCACGCACTTCTTCAACCCACCGAAGGTCATGCGCCTGGTAGAGCTCATCGCTTCCGGCTCCACGGAGGCTGCTCTGCGAACGACCATCGAGCAAACCCTGGGCAAGATTGCGCTTGAGTGCCGCGATACGCCGGGCTTCATTGCCAACCGCGTGGGCTGTTACTGGATGGCCGCCGGCGTGGCCCGCGCCCGCGAGTTCGACGTGAGCTACGAGCTTGCGGACGCTGCCTTCGGCCGCGCCTTCGGCATCCCCCGCACCGGTATTTTCGGGCTGCTCGACTACATCGGTCTCCAGCTGGTCAAGCCCATTTGGAAGTCTTTGGAGACGGCCTTGCCGGCAGGTGATCCGCTGCTTGACGTCCCCCTTGGTGATGACTCCTTCATCGAAGGTCTCGTTTCTCGGGGGCTGACCGGCCGCACTGGTGAGGGTGGCTTCTATCGCGGCCGTGACGAGGTCATCAACTCCTCTTACGAGTACGTGCCCCGTACTCAACCCTCCGATCCTGTCGTGGGCCTCAAGGATCCGCGCGAGGTCATGGACACTGACTCCCCCGGCGGCCGTTTTGCCCGCGCGGTCTTCCTCGACACGCTGGCCTACTGCTGCGAGGTAGCTCCCTCCATCGCGGACCACGTGGGCCTCATCGACGAGGGACTGACCTTAGGCTTCGGCTGGAAGAAGGGCATCTTCGCGCTTGCCGACGCCATCGGTATCGACCACGTCGCCTCCGCTTATGGTGCAGACGTTCCTGAATTGGTCTCCGCTGCTGCTCAGGCGGGTGGCTTTTATGGCGAGGGCTCAGTGCTGTCCTCGACGGGTTCTCGTCAGGAGCTCGCGCCGCGCGAGGGCGTCGTAACGCTGTCTTCTCTTGATACTGAGACCATCGTTTCTCTGGAGGCGGGCGCGGTCCACGCGGTGTCCACCTCTGCTGGACGCATCGGCATCATCGACCTGCACACACCGATGAACTCCATGCCAACCCCGGCCTTTTCAGTTATTCGCGCGGCCCTCGACGCTGTGTCCTCTTCCAACCTTGTCGCTCTGGTCATTGCTAACGACAAGCCGGTCTTCTGCGCGGGGGCGGACCTCGCTTCCATTGCGGCTGCGGGTGAATCGGGTTCCGCTTCGCGCGTCGAATCTTTGATCGCGGATGGCTCCAAGACCCTGCGTGCGCTCAAGTTCGCCCCGGTTCCCGTGGTGGCGGCTGTGCGGGGTGTTGCCTTGGGCGGTGGCTTTGAAACGGCACTGGCCTGCGACCGCATTGTTGCTCATGCTGATACGCGCCTCGGTTTCCCGGAGCGCACGGTGGGTCTCTACCCAGGCTGGACGGGCACGATCTCTTCGCTGGAGCGGCTCAAGGCGGCCGGTGTCGAAGACTATCACCAGAAGGCCTTCGACTTCATCGCCTCGGCGCGCAACTTCTCTTCTGCTTTCGAGGCACAGAAGGCTGGTTTCTTGGCTTCGGATGACGTCGTGCTCATGTCCTTCGACCACGTCCTCGCTCACGCTTTGCTCGAGGCCGCGGACCTGGCTGCCTCCTACACCCCGCCTGCAGACGCTTCTATCGAGATGTACTCCGGCTCCCCCGCCTTGGACCATGACTGGCCCATCGAGGGCACCACCGAGAACGACCACGTTATCGTGGCCAAGCTCGCCGAGATGTATACCGCCCCTACTTCCTCCAACTCCGCCTCGGCTTCGCTGAGCTTCACCGAGTTCTGTGAGCGCGAAGTGGAATTCGACGTACCGCTGGTCCTCCTCCCAGCCAACGTGGAGCGCGCCAAACACATGGCCGCAACCCGCAAGCCCCTCAACAACTAGCCCCGGCCGCTTCTATTTCCCAACCCCGCTCCCTTTTTCGGAGTGGGGTTTCTCCTTGTTCGTTGCGACCTGGACCGGCAATTGACAGGCAGGTTTAAGCTGGTCACTTGCAAGTTTGAGCTGGTCATTCTGTGTACAGCTCAAACTTGCACATGGTTCCACTTAAAAGGCATTAGTCACATGGTTTACTTGCCCGTTACCCCCAACACCACCCCACCCCAAAGTTCAATACATTGAATTTGGTGATTCATTGAACTGAACACTATTCTTGGCTGCCATGAGTATTAGCGTCAAGAACTTGAGCGTGAGCTACGGCGCGAACACCGCGATTCGGAACATCAGCTTCACCCTCGACTCCCCCGGCATGCACGGCATCATCGGCCCCAACGGCTCAGGCAAATCCACCCTCATGAAGGCGATGCTCCAGATCCTGGACAAACACAACGTCCACGGCACAGGCCCCACCGGCGCCCCTGCCGGCTACCCCGTCACCCTCGACGGCAAGGCCCCCGCCGAGCAGCGCCGCGCAATCGCTTATATCGAGCAGCGCTCTGACCTCGACCGCAACTTCCCCACCAGCGTCTTCGACACCGTCCTGATGGGCACTTACCCGCGCCTGGGTCTTTTCCACCGCCCCGGCAAGGCCGAACGCGAAGCAGCCACCCAGGCTCTCAAGGACGTCGACATGTGGGACTTTCGCCACCGCCACATCAGCGAACTCTCGGGCGGACAGTTCCAGCGCGTCCTCTTTGCCCGCGCCATCGTCCAGGACGCGGAGTACATCTTCCTGGACGAGCCCTTCGTCGGCATCGACGTCCCCAGCGAGAAGACGATCGTGACCCTGCTGCGGCAGATGGCGGACGCGGGCAAGCACGTCGTCGTCGTGCACCACGACATGAACACGGTGCGCGGCTACTACAACGACCTCATCGTCCTCAACGGCGAGCTCGTCGCGGCGGGTCCCACCGAGGAGGTCTTCGTCCCCGACGTGCTGCAGAAGGCCTTCGGCGCGCTCGTCATCCGCGAGCCGTCAGCACCAGCCCACCCCACGCCACGGCAGGCAGCCCTCCAGGAGGAGACAGCATGATCGCGGAGTTCCTCGACTCACTACTCAGCCACGGCTACCTGCAAAACGCGCTGATCACCTCGGTGATCGTGGGCGTGGCCTGCGGCATCGTCGGCAGCTTCATCGTGCTGCGCGGCATGGCCCTGATCGGCGACGCCATCTCGCACGCCGTACTACCGGGGGTCGCGGCCTCCTACCTGCTCGGCACGAACCTCTTCCTCGGGGCGGTGGTCGCGGGTCTACTCGCCACACTGGCGATCGGGCTGATCAGCGAACGCTCCACTGTGAAGAACGATTCGGCGATCGGCATCGTCTTTTCCGCCTTCTTCGCGATCGGCGTGCTGCTCATGGCGAAAGCGCAGACGGCGACGGATCTGACGGAGATCCTCTTCGGCAACGTCCTGACCGTTCAGGACGCCGACCGCAACCTCTCGATCGGTATTGCCGCTGCCGTGCTGATTCTCACGCTGGTCTTTTACAAGGAGCTCAAGCTCAGCACCTTCGACCCCGTCATGGCGCAGTCGGCTGGCGTGCCCGTGCGGGCAATCCACTACGGGCTGATGGTGGTGCTCACGCTGGTGACGGTCATTTCCCTGCAGACGGTGGGCGTGATCCTGGTGGTCTCCCTGCTGATTACTCCGGCGTCGGCGGCGTACCTGCTGACGAACCGGCTGGGAGTGATGATCGGGCTTTCAGTGGCGATCTCGGCGCTCAGCTCCGTAGTGGGGCTGTTCCTGAGCTATAGCTACAACGTGTCCTCCGGCGTGACGATCGTGCTGACCGCCAGCGCGCTGTTCCTGCTGGCTTTCCTCTTCGCGCCAGGCAAGGGACTGATTGCTCGCTCGCTGGGCAATAAGCCACTGGCCGCGCTGTTGGCCCTCCTGGTGGGCGGTGCCCTCGTGTTCGGGGCCGTGACCTTCTCGACGGAGGAGAAGGCAGACGGTGAGCAGCTGAACGTCGTCACCACCTTCACGCTGCTGGCGGACCTGGTGGAGGAGATCGGCGGCGAGGCGGTGGACGTCCATAACCTCGTGCCGACCGGCACGGACCCGCACGACTACGACCCCCTGCCCGCGGACCTGGATGCGACGAGCGACGCCGACCTGCTGTTCTACAACGGGCTGAACCTCGAGGGCGGTGAGCACGGCTGGCTCGCGAAACTGAAAAACACCGCGGGCCTGGACGATTCCCAGATGGTCGAGGCCACCAAGGGCGTGGAACCGAAGTACCTCAAGGACGAAAAGGGCAATCAGGAGATCAACCCGCACGCCTTCCTGGACCCGACCGTCGGCATCGCGATGGCCGAGAACGTGACCGCGGCGCTGGCCGAGGCCCTGCCCGAGCGTGCCGAGCACATCGAGGAGAAGGGGGCGGAGTACAAGGCCATGCTGGAGAGCATCGACGCCGACTACCGCGAGCAGATCGGTGCGCTGCCGAAGGAGGATCGTGTGCTCGTGGCCAGTGAACATGCCTTCCAATACATGGTCGACACCTACGGCATGGAGCAGCTGTATATCTGGCAGATCGACACGGATGAAAACGGCTCCCCCGCGCAGATCGGACACCTCGTGCGCCAGCTGAAGGACAAGCGCCCGAAGCACCTGTTCGTGGAGTCGAACGTGGATACGCGCCCCATGAAGACCGTCTCGAAGGAGGCCGGGATTCCGATCTTCGACGAGCCACTGCACTCCGATGAGCTCGGCAAGCCGGGCACGGTCGCGGGAACCTACGAGGATTTCCTGCGCAGCAACTTGAAGACCATGATCGCGGGGCTGAAGCGCTAAAACGCGAATGCTCGAGGCCCACATGCGTTGGGCTTCCCCGGTCGCATTCCCGTTACCTTGTGAGTGTCCCCGATAATGGGGATAGTCGCTGGTCCCGGTATGGCTTACCTGCCCTGTAGTTTCCATAATCCGGGGGGTGTTGCCGCCGGGTGCCAGGACTTTCGATGACAGCTGATAGGGACACGGCCAGTTTTAAACTAGGTCTCTTTGTAACGTGGGTGCTTGCAACGAAGGTCATGACACCAGCGACTGGAACAACGCCATACCCATCTCGTTTTCTAGGAGCTCATCATGTCTCCGGAGCATTCCATCGACATATTCCTTGGGTTAGACGTCGGCAAATCTGAACACCACGCCTGCGCCTTAGACCGTGATGGCAACAAGGTCTTCGACAAACCGTTGCCTCAACTCGAATCCGAACTAGCAGGCGTTTTTCACCAGCTTCAGAAGCTTGGCACCGTGCTCGTGATCGTCGACCAACCCAACACCATCGGCGCACTACCGATTGCTGTAGCCCGGGACTGCGGTTGCGAAGTCGGATACCTGCCAGGTCTTGCGATGCGCAAAGCTGCAGATCTCTATCCGGGACGTGCAAAAACAGACAAACGCGACGCATTCATCATCGCCGACACCGCCCGCACAATGCCCCACACGCTACGTGCCGTCGACCGCAATGATGAGGTACTCTCCGCCCTAAAGATGCTGTCCGGCTTCGATGATGACATCGCCCGCGATTGCACTCGCACTGTCAATCGGCTTCGCAGTGTCCTCACCCAGATCTACCCCAGCCTGGAACGAGTTTTTGCTGGTAGCACCCTGACTCGCACGCCGATCCTGGAGTTATTGATCCATTACAAGGGACCGCAGGGGCTAAAAAGAGCCGGATACCAACGAGTGTTGAACTGGATGATCAAGCGCACACGTAAAGACTCCACCCCGCTGGTAGACGACATTTTTACAGCGCTGAAAGCTCAAACAGTCACCGTGCCTGGAAGCGATGCCGCCGAGTTAGTAATTCCTCAACTGGCTGCAAACATCCAGGCCCTCAAAGAGCAACGAAACACCATTGCTGAGCAGGTTGAAGAGATGCTCGCTGATTTCCCTCTTTGTGAGGTCTTGATGAGTATGCCCGGAGTCGGCATCAAGACCGCAGCGCAGATCCTTCTTGCGATCGGTGATGGCTCCGACTTCGCTAGTGCTGGCCACTTAGCTGCTTATGCTGGAATAGCACCCGTGACTAGACGATCCGGTTCGTCGATCAGAGGTGAATTCCCGGCACGGTCAGGCAATAAACGACTGAAAAACGCCTTGTTCTACTCCGCATTCGCAGTTATCCGCAGCCACGAACCGTCACGGCGGTATTACGAACGCAAACGCGCTGAAGGAAAACGCCACAACGCAGCAGTCATCTGCCTGGCACGACGCCGATGCAATGTCATCTACGCGATGCTGAAAAACAAGGAGTTCTTCCGCGAAATCCCGCCACGCCCCGTCGCCGCATAAAGCCCCAAAGACGAAGCCGACCAGCACACGCAGGCCGGCTCCTAGGCACGCCTAAGAAACTACTCCCAAGACTGTGCTCGTCAACATCGGTCTGGCACTTGACAAAAACATAGGGACACCCCCCAAGTAAACCATCTAGGCGTTTACAAACGGTTCGTTTGCCCCCAAACAAACCTTTTCACTAATGCCTTCTGAATGAAACCATCTGGCAGCGCCCTCGTGCTGACAAGGAGGCTCGCTAGGCTGAACGAGGTTGCACGGTGTTTAACGCACCGCGCACCTCGTTAAGAACCTGTTCTCGGTTCTGGAGAAGATCCCGTGGTGAATAGCGCAGCACGATGTATCCGAGATTCTGAAGGTATTTCTCTCTTTGCCGCTCAGCCCGTATCACCGCTTCGGTAGATTTTCCGTAGGTCGCTCCGTCGTACTTCACAGCGCCGTCTATTTCCATGATGACTTTGCCGTTGAGAAGCAAGTCCGGCCGATACCCACCCTGAAGCTCTGGCTGAACCACGAGTTTCTTTCCCAGACCTTCCACAATTAACATGCCGCGCGCATAGGACTCATAGGGAGATTCGGCGAGGGCGGTAGCGTGCATAACCACTTTCCTAGCCTGAGCAGCACCTTTTACACGGCCCATTGCCGTGATCATTGACCGTAAATCGTCAATGCTAACGAGTCGTTTGCGCAAAGCGGAGTCGACAGCCATCAGCCCTTCCTCAAACGTCGCAAGCCGTGCGACGTCGATGCAGGTGCGCGCAACCGACGTGCACCGAAGCCCGAAGCGCTCCATAATGTCTGAGGTTGGCAGCCACATTTTTCGGTACATCACCTTGCTATCCCATTGCCGTCGCGGCGGGACTGTTTTGGATTGCCGTGCTAGAACAACCTGTGCGTCCCGAGACGACAGCGTCCACAAGCCCAACAGTTTGGCCGCAGATCTTTCCACGAGAACTGACCGATGAGCGCTACGCCCGAAGGCAACGATGTCAAAGAGATGGCGTTGGTAGTAAGGAAGAGCTGAATAGTACTCGCTGTTTATCGCGTAACGCGAGGTGAGGCGAATAAGTTCACCTGAAGCAAGTTGTTTCCACACAGGGTGGTTGTTCGAAAGGGGTCGTAGGTAAATGAGGTGTGAATCGTCAATCATGCTTCCATCATCATGGCTTCCAGCCCTCAAAAGCTACGGTCGATTCCCCGTCTGTGGATAACTACAACTCATCCATCGAATTGGCTGATCCTTCAACAAAGTAATCCACAAGGTTCCACTCACAAGGCTTCACTCAGAAGTCTCTAGTCAAAAGGCCCGTTTGCACCCAAGTAAACCTTCTAACAGCACAAAGAAGGTTCGTTTGCCCCCAAACAAACCTTCTCACTAATGCCTTCTGAGCAGAACCATCTTCGACCGCTCACGACGGTTCCAACAGAGGCCTCCCCACCAGGACTCGAACCTAGAATGACCGCGATAGTGGGAAAAGATGGGCACGGTGGAATATGGGGCCACTTCGAAACGCTACTTGTAGGCCGAGAAACCGGTAATCTTCTTGCCCATAATCAGGGATTGCACGGTATCGGTTCCTTCGTAGGTGTGCATGGCCTCGATGTCGGCGAAGTGGCGCGCGATGTCGTTTTCTAGCAGGATGCCGACTCCGCCGAGCATGTCGCGGGCATCAGCGGCAATTCGACGAGCAGCGCGGGTGTTGTGGAGCTTCGCCGCCGAGGCCTGCTCCGGGGCCAAGGTCCCCGCGGTTTCGCGCAAAGAGACCTCACGGCAGGTCAGCATCATTTGGCTCAAGTCAAGCACCATATTGGCCAAGCGCTGCTGAATAATCTGCGCTTTCGCCAGCTCGCGACCAAACTGCACGCGCTCCAGCACATACGAGCGGGCAATCTCGTAGCAGGCCACCGCGGAGCCCAGCGCCATCCAGGACACACCAATGCGGGTAGCGGTGAGAACGCGAGACACATCCTTGAAGCTGCGGCAGCCCGGCAGTTGGTTGGCGGCGGGGATGCGGCAGTCGGTCAACGTAATGTGTGCCTGGTGGATAGCACGAAGAGACAGCTTGCCTTCGATAACGGAAGCCGAGTAGCCGGGTGCGTCCTGCGGGACGATGAAACCGCCAACATTGCCGTCCTCCATGCGCGCATAAATGATCGTGATTCCGCCGGAAGCGCCGTTGCCGATCCACTTCTTCTCGCCATTAAGCACCCATTCATCGCCGTCGCGCACCGCGGTGGTCTCCAAAGCAATTGAGTCCGAACCGTGAGCCGGTTCCGTCAGCCCGAAGGCACCAAGCAAAGAGCACGAAGCCATCTGCGGCAAATACAAGGCCTGCTGTTCCGGAGAACCCAACATCGAAATTGAGCGCATGGCCAGCCCAGCCTGCACCGCAATCACCGTGCCCATCGAGGCATCCGCGCGCGTGACCTCCATGAGTGCCAGGCCAGCACCAAGCGTGGACATCTGTTCATGGCCTTCCACCGCCAGGCCATCCGTCATCACGTCCAAGTCGCCCAAGCGCTGAACCAAGTCCAGTGGGTACTCCGCAGCCTGCCAGTGCTGGTTGATCACCGGGGCGGAGTACTCACGAAACTGCGCTGCACGCTTCCACCCCGCAGCATCGGACTCAGAGAGGTTGTCAAAAACACCCAGGAAATCAGTGGTGGGCTCGAAGAGGTTGTGGGACATGGTCAATTCTCCAACTAACAGGCAATACGAATGGCGATTAGCGTCAATTGTGACCTGACTCTCCATTGACTGTCAAGTGCCCCACACCCAACGCGGTGACCCCACGCTCAACGTGACACGACCACACACAACGCGGCACGACCACGCAAGCACAGCCACCAGACAAACCAGCCCCCAACCGTCCCCCACAACCCACATCGCAGGTATACTAACCACCATTAGCTCATTGAGGAGGACGCCCACCATGGCCAACCAGAGACGCCGCGACCAAATCGCCGCCGCCGCACTCGACCTCTTTGACCAGCGCGGCTACCACGCCACCGGCATGGAGGACATCGCCAAGGCCGTCGGCATGCGCGCCTCCAGCCTGTACAACCACTACTCCTCCAAACAGGAGCTCCTCGCCGAAGTCACCATCACCGCCATGGAGGACCTGCTGCGCGCCAACGCCGCCTGCCTCGCCGGGCTCAGCGATCCCCGCGACAAGCTCGTCGCCACCATGAAAGCCCATGTCATCTACCATGCCACCCATGCTCGGCGCGTCCGCGTGGTCAACAACGAGCTCACTAACCTCGAAGAGCCCCACAAGTCCGTCGTCCTGCAGCTACGCCGCGACTATGTCGCGCGCTGGATGGCCGTGGTCAACGAAGGCGATTTCCACGCGGAGAACCTCAAAATCGCCTGCTGGGCGCTCATCGATATGGGCATCGGTGTGGCCCAATGGTTTAGCCCCGACGGTGATTACACCGCCGAGGCTTTAGGAGACATGTACGGCCAGTTCGCCCTGCGCCAACTTACCTAGGGCGCACAGCCAATCTGCTGCTCTTCCTCACGCCCATCCGGGTACTGCACGCGCACGCGAGAGTAAACCTCGGCATGGTAGCCGCACGCCACGCGCTTATCGACGACCACCTTCACCCGATCCTCATTGAATGTGCCTTCCGCGCAGTTTGGGTCACAGTCATTTTCGATGGCCACGCCCTCTGCCTCTGCGGAGTCGGCTCCCCAGCGCTGCCAGTCCAATTCGTTGACCAGGTAATTATTGTCAGCGCACGCTAGCGAGATGCGGTCCGGGCCCTCCAGGCCTGTGACGGAGACGCAGTCCAAGATCGCGGTGGCATCGATGGTGGTTTCCACGTCCGGGCCTACGAGGCCGACCACGCGCACCAGTTGGCCGGTCGCAGGCAAGACGGAGAAGGAGACGCGGTCAGAATCGCGAATCACGGTGACCAGCTGGTCCTCGCCTTCGCCCTCAACAGTGCCGACCTCATTGCCTTCCGCATCCGCCAGCATGTCATAAGCAATCTTCTGTTGCTCGCTACTTAGTCCGGGCTGGAGCAGCAGCTCCAGCGCTCCGAGGGCGTGGTTCGGGAAGGAATCCGCCAGCTTCTCCAACCCGGCGCGATCGGTCGCAACGACGAGGTCCTCCGGGTTGATGGAGGGCTGCGGATCAAAGCCCGGGACCTCTCCCTGCGAGGAGACCTCCACGGCACCGCCGGCATCCACCGCATATTCGGTGATCGCGGTGGCATCACCAAGTGTGTCGACGCGCTTCATGTATTCCTTCGCGGTCACACCTTTATCCACGGCATCGGGCTGGGTGGCCGCAGCTTCGCCAGCCTGCGTCAGAATCTCCGCGGCCGAGGCCACGGGCTCCGAGTTATTGAGCAACGGGAAGGCTCCGCCGATCAGCGCAAGCACCGCGACGGAAGCCGCCGCTATTGTCCACGTGGGACGACGCTTCGTGATCTGTGCGAGGGTGTCTTCGGAGCGGGCGAGGGATGCGTCGTCAAGCGCGGCGTCCGGTACCGGATTGGCGGCGCGGAGCATATCGAGAGAGTTAGGCATCGGTTTCTCCTGTGAGTTCGGATAGGTGGGTACGCGCGCGGTGCAAGCGAACACGCACGTTATTGCGGGAAATGCCGAGGACCTCGGCGATATCAGGGTGGTCGAGGCCCTCCCACGCATGGAGGGTGAGAATTTCGCGCTCGGCATGCGGCAACTGCATCAACGCGCGAGTGATGTCGAGATTGGCATCGACTGCGTCATAACCGGCATAGGATTCCAGCTCATGGTCGTCGAGGTTCTCCGTCTCCCGCCGAGTGCGGTAGAACTCCCGCATCACATTGCGGGCGATGCCATAGAGCCACGGCAGCGGCGTGCCGCGCAAGGAGTCGAAGCCAGCCCACGCTCGCTCAAACACATCAGCCGCCAGCTCTTCCGCGTGACTCGGTGGGACGCGACGGCGCAGGTAGGCCAGCACCGCCGGGTAATGCTCGCGAAACAGGCGGGAGAATTCCCGCTTACGCGAACCAGGCAAGGTAAGGACAGACACTAAATAACTCCATATTGTTCGTGGGCTCACTGAGTATGTTGCATCAGACAGCCGAGCATTACAGAAAAGCGCTGAAATGGTTTACTAGTAGAGCTATGGAACCACTCGAGCTCTCCGCCCTGACGGGCACGCAGTCGCGCACCTACGGCACGCGCAAGATCACCAAGGACATGATCTCAGCACCCGTGCACGTGGCTATTGCGCTGTGGGATGAGCGCTGGGATTCCGCCGAGAACGGCACGATTGATGGCTGGGTCATCGCCGTTAACACCAAGAAAACGCGCTTCGTGCGCAAGGGCCAGATTCGGAAGGGCGATATCGTTGAGGTAGCCGTCCGCGAATTGGAGAAGGCCACGAAAAGTATTCGAGGGCGCAAATGGATCGTCACTGGGCGCCGGCAAGCGGCACTTCGCGCCGCCCTGGAGGAACGCGGCTATACCGTGACGGGGAGTTTTGCGGAGGAGAATAGGGCGTCGAAAAGCGCTAGCTCCGTGCGACGCAAGCAGGCCGGGATCACCGCGCGCCGCGCGAAGAAAGAAGGCGAGGCCCCACGCAAGAAGCAGGTCGTCAAGGTGGAAACGCCGGAGGCGCACTGGTGGCCGAACTTCTCGACAGCCTCCTCGTGGCCCATAGACGCCACCGTGCGCATCGCCACGGATGCCTCCTCGGACACGGTGTTTAAGGGCTCCATGTGCTTCGTGGCCAGCAATGGTGACTACCGGTTGCGCACGCGCAAGACGACGGCCAGCACCGATGAGCTTGAGCTCGAATCCCTCACCCTGGCGTTGAAATACCTGCTCAAAGTCGGGGCAACCAAGGCGATCATCGAGTCAGATTCCGTCGCCGCATTAGAAGCGGTGGAACAGATTCGGCAGAAGGGCTCGAAGGCGATGCGCTCGCGCGGGGTGTGGCGGGGGCTGTCTTCCGGCTCGCGCTCGCGCTTCCAGCAAGCGTGGAATGACGTGGAGGGAGTCTGCGCGGTGACCATCCGTCGGGTGATGGGGCATGCGGGTGACCCGTTGAACCGCGCAGCGGACCAAATTGCATACATGGGCCTGCGGGCGATTGCGCATCCGATGAAGCAATCACGGGCAACGCTGAAAGAAGGCATCCGGAAGACGCTGGCCAAGCTCTAATTCGGGGTTCGGTGTACTAGTGGCCTAGTGTGAATCGCATGAGCAATCCCTTTGACTCCAACCCTTTCGAGGAGCCGGCCAAGCCAATCAACGGCCGCGGGGCTAATCCCTTCGCGGAGCCCGCGCGCGAATCCTACGCGGCGCCTTCTGCGAATCCTTCTGCAGAGCGTTTCGCGGATCCGGCCGCGGAGCCTTCTGCTGAACCTTTCACTGAGCCTGAGCGCGCCTACCCACCGGCGCCGATGCAGGACTATTCCCTTGAACAGCACTCACCGGGCGGCACGATCCACAGCTTCTCCCTGTTCAAAGGGCTTTTGAGTCTGTTTTCGGTCCTCGTAGGCTTCACCGGAATTACTGATGGCGATGTAGCCATGGGCATCGGCTTCGCCTTGCCTGGAACGTGGTACTTCCTCAAGTCGCTGCAGCAGAAGGCCAACCCGACCACTCCGCAAAAGCGCCACTGGTTTGTCATTTGGATGATTGCCATCGTGCTCATGTTCTTCGGCGCCTAGCCACCACCCGCCGCCACACAATGCGCAGCAGCGAATGCGGCGTCGCCACCACCTCGCGCAGGTAATTCCACCAGCGGTCTTTCCGCGGGGTCCGCACGCCGTGCATGTGAACGCGAATCCCTAGGTGCCCGGCCCACATGCGGGTGCGCAGCACGTGGAAGTCATTGGTCACAACGCGGAAATAGGTGTATTCCGGGCACAGCGCATGGGCGCGCTCGAGGTTCTCGTTGGTGCTGGTAGCGAGTGGTTCGAGGAGAATCCGCTCCGGATTAACGCCCCGCTCGATGAGGTAGCGCGCCATCGGCTCCGCCTCCCCGAAGCCGGTCACGATGATTGGCTCCTCCGGCAACAGGCGAGCCAACACCACCGCTCGGTCCAACCGGCTACGTAGCAGCGGACCAGGCTCGCCGCCCTCGACGCGCGCGCCCAACACCAGAAGCGGAAACTGCATGCCCGCTAGCTTAGCGTGCATACTGGTCAGCATGAGCATGTGCGTAGTCGGTTCCATCAACGCTGACCTCGTGGTCCACACCGCGCGACACCCCCAGCCCGGCGAAACCCTCTTGGGGCACGGCGGAACCATCACCGCGGGTGGCAAAGGAGCAAACCAGGCGGTCGCGGCTGCCCAGCTGGGTGCGCAGGTGAGCTTCGTCGGCGCGGTGGGCAGCGATGCTTATGCCGCGCCTGCGATGCACTACTTGCAGGCCAGCGGCGTGGACCTCACGCACGTCGAGGCCAGCGAAGAGGTAACAGGTTTAGCCGTCATCACCGTAGATAAGCAGGGTGAAAACACCATCATCGTGGTGCCGGGTGCTAATGCGCTTGTCAGCGATTCATTCGTCACCACGCACTCCTCCCCCATCACCGCATCGGAGCTCATTTTGCTCCAAGGTGAGATACCGCCAGCGGGCTTTGCCAAGGCAATCGAGCTGGCCAAAGGTCGGGTCGTGGTCAACCTCGCACCGGTCATCGAGGTGGAAAAGGAAGCGCTCCTGCGCGCCGACCCGCTGCTGGCCAATGAGCACGAGGCCGGGCTCATCCTCGAGCAGCTGGGGTTGAGCGGCCAGGGCGCGCCAGCGGAGCTAGCGCAGCGCTTAAGGGAGGCCGGCTTTGCCTCGGTGGTTCTCACGCTGGGCGCGCGCGGGGCGCTTGTGGCCGAGGGGGCCGAGCTTATCGACGTTCCCTCCCCACGCGTCACCGCCGTCGATACGACCGGCGCGGGCGATGCCTTCGCCGGCGCGCTGTGTGCCCGCTTGCTGGAGGGCGATTCGCTGGTGGATGCCGCGCGCTTCGCCGCGCGGGTCGGGGCCTTTACCGTCACGGGCTCCGGCGCCCAGGCCTCCTACCCGGATCTGACAAGCGAGTTGCCCGGTTAAAGCCGCGTCTTATTCGCCGAGGAGCTGGGAACGCAGGTTCTCATCCTTCTTTTCTACTTCGGCGGCCATGTTCTCTTGGTAGGCTGCCATCTTCTCCACCAGTGCTGGGTCGCCCGCGGAGAGGATGCGCACGGCAAGCAGGCCCGCATTCTTCGCACCGCCGATGGATACGGTTGCCACCGGCACCCCACCCGGCATCTGCACGATGGACAGCAGTGAATCGAGACCATCGAGATCCTTCAACGCGCGCGGGATGCCGATGACCGGCAGCGGCGTGGCCGCGGCAACCATGCCTGGCAGGTGGGCCGCACCACCGGCACAGGCGATGATGGCCTTGAGCCCGCGCTCGTGGGCAGACTTGGCATAAGCCAGCATCTTTTCTGGGGTGCGGTGCGCACTGACGACGCCCACCTCAAAGGGCACGCCGAACTCGGCGAGCACTTCGGCTGCGGGCTTGACGGTGGGCCAATCGGAATCGGATCCCATGATCAGTCCGACGAGTGGTTCCATGAAAAATCTCCTTCTTTACTAGCGTTTAAGCTCGCTGCGGGCTTAAGAGTGCGCTGTGGGCTTAAGAGTGCGCAGTGGGCTTAAGAGTGCGCAGTGGGCTTACGCCCACTGCGCGTGGACGAGGAAGTGGGCGGCATCGTGGGCGATGCGGCGCGTTTCCTCCACGTCCTCACCAACGACGTTGACGTGGCCGATCTTGCGACCCGGCTGGTGGTCCTTACCGTAGAGGTGGATCTTCGCTTGCGGGTAGCGCTCCATGACTTCACGGACGCGCTGCGGCATGGGCATCTGCGGATCCTCCTCAGCCCCCAGCACATTGGCCATGACCGTTACGGGTTCCAATGGCGCGGTGGAGCCCAGCGGCAGGTCCAGCACGGCGCGCAGGTGCTGCTCGAACTGCGAGGTCACGCAGCCATCCTGCGTCCAGTGGCCGGTGTTGTGCGGGCGCATGGCCAGCTCGTTGACCGCAATATCTTCTTCCACAACCGCTCCCGGCGCGCCTGAAGCGGACGCGATGATGCAGCCGGCGTCTTGCTTCGTGGCAAAAGCGAAAAGCTCCACTGCCAGCACACCCGTAACGCCCAGCTCGGTGGCTACCTTGATGCCCACCTGCATGGCGCGCTCCGCGAGCGCTGCCGACAAGTTCGGGGCTGGGGCAAAAGCCTCGGCGCAGATGCCGTCTCGCTGCACCGACTCGGTGACCGGCCAGGCTTTGACCTCGCCGGAGGGGCGGCGGGCGACGAGCACGGACAGCTCGCGAGTAAGGGAAACTTTTTCCTCAGCCATAAGCGGAGTACCAGCGGCGAGAAGCTCTTCTACCAGCGGCTCCAGCTCCTCCGCTGACGGGAACCACACGCCATGACCGTCGTAGCCGCCGCGGCGGGCTTTGAGGCACACGTGACCGTCGACAAGCGCGGCGAAATCCCGCGCATCCTCCACCGATTCAATAGCGGCAAAGCGCGGCACTGGGGCGCCCAGCTCGGCCAGCTTCTCGCGCATGAACAGTTTGTCCTGCGCGTAGAGGAGAGCGGAAGGCTGGGGCTGGACGTTGAGGCCGTCGGCGATAAGACGCTCGACGTGCTCCGTCGGGACGTGCTCGTGCTCAAAGGTAATTGCATCCGCGCCTTCCGCGGCGGCGGTGAGCACGTCGAGATCGTGGTAGTCACCGAGCACCACATCCGGGATCACCTGTGCGGCGGACTTGTCTGGCGCGGAGGCCAGCACGCGCAAGCTGATGTCGAGCTCTGCGGCGGCCGGCTGCATCATGCGTGCAAGCTGGCCGTCTCCATAAACAGTAACGAGGGGTTTGTGTTGTTCACTCACCCTTTCAATACTAGCCTTGGGGCCATGATCGTCCGGCATACCATCTTTCAGAACTCCCTCATGACCGCGCTGTTGGATGGCATTTACGACGGCGAAATGACCATCGGCGAGCTCTTGGGCAAAGGCAATTTTGGCATCGGCACCTTCGATGCGCTGGATGGGGAGATGATTATCCTCGACGGCGTGTGCTACCAGCTACGCGGCGATGGCACCGCGACGGTAGCGGACTTGGACCAGGGAACCCCCTTCGCGGTGGCCACGAACTTCGTCCCCCGTATTAAGGTGGCCGCGCCCAAGGGATTGAAGCGCGAGGAGCTTTCGGCCTTCATCGATGAAGTCGAGCCTTCCGCCAACTACATGTACGCGGTGCGAATCACCGGACGCTTCAGCAACGTGGTTACCCGCACGGTGGTCAAGCAGAGCAAGCCTTATCCGCCGATGGCGCAGGCCGTGGGCGGCGATAAGGAACTGCGCTTTGAAAACGTCGAAGGCATCATCGGTGGTTTCCGCACACCGGTGTTTGAGAAGGGTATTTCGGTGCCGGGCTGCCACGTGCACTTTATTGACGCTGCGCGCACCTCCGGCGGGCACGTGCTGGACTACACGGTGGATGAGGCCACCATTGAGCTCTGCCCTGGCACGGACCTGGATCTGCGCTTGCCGCTGACCCACGAGTTCCGCTCCGCCAACCTAGCCCCTGATGACTTGGACCAGCAGCTACACACGACGGAGATTAAGGACTAACCCCAGACCGGTTGTTCGTTGAGGATATCCTCGACGCGCTTGGCTTTAGGGATGGATGGGAAATACATCGGCTTCTCGTATCCGTGGAGTGCCAGCGAAATCCCGCCGCGACGGCGGCGCGCACCGCGGATATCGGTGAGCGGGATCGAATCAACGCGTTTGCCTTCGCGAGCGATGACGCGCAGGTTGGTCACGATGAAGCGCTTACGACGGGCCTTGACGAGGGGAACGATGAAGCGCCAGGCAGCAAGCAGGGCCCATAGAGCTACTAAGCCATTGCGAAGCGCCAGGTCCATGCCGTTATAGTCGCACCAGCCGATGGCAATCCAGCACACCCCGGTAATCACGACGAGCTCTAGAAAAGGAAAGAGCAGCGTCCGAAATGGGGCGGTCATGTCCGCGCGCACTACCTCGCCGCGGCCCATCTGCATGAGGTTCATGGGGCTCATGGTACCTGCCTGCTCCCGCCGTCCAGGCAAGAGGACGTCACGTCCTAGGCCTTGCAGGCCCAGCCAAGGCTTCGCACATGGCATTTCCTAAAAGGCGTCAGTCAAAAGGCGTCTTTGCCCCTGAAAACGCCATGTGGAGGCGTCCAAAAGGTGTCTTTGCCCCCAAAGACGCCTTTTGACTGATGCCTTCTGACAGACGCCTTTTGAATAGCGCCATGTGTCGAGCACGGCGTCTTCTATGGGGTCTCGCCGGTCGACGCTTAGACGCCACGCAGCGCGGGCGACTAATTATCAGCCGGGCGAAGGTGGATGACATCACCCGCGGAGTAATACTCGCCGCCAACGTTGATGCGGCCATCATCGGCCACGCCCTCGACGGTGCCGATGACGTCGCCGGCCGGGGCTTCGAGGCGGACTTCCTGCCCGATGGAAGAACACACCTTACGGTAATCAGCCAAAAGCTGTGGGTCCTGCTGCTCCCACTGGGTAATGCGGCGACGCAGGTTCTTCAGCACGGTGATGGCCAGCTGCGTGCGGTCGGTCTCAAGGCCTTCGAGCGCGAGCGATGTCGCGGCCTCGATGGGCAGTTCCTCGCGGGTCAGGGTGACGTTGATGCCCATGCCCACGACCACGCGGGCTGAAGGCGGGTTCGCAGACTGAGTCTTGGGGGCGATTTCAGCTTTACTGACCTCGGCTTTGTTGATCTCTGCCTTATTAATCTCTGCCTTGTTGATCTCTGCCTTGTTGACCTCGGCCTTGTTGATTTCAGCCTTGGAAACTTCCGTCTTCGGAGCAGATTTGAAGGCCTCGCCCACTGGACCAGCCTCGGCGAGGATGCCGCACAGCTTCTTACCATCGATGTGCACGTCATTCGGCCACTTGAGTACCGCACCCTCTACGGAATCAGTCACGGCCAAGCCGGCAGCTAGCGGCAAAGTACCGAGGTGATCCAGCGAATCCGGAAGGATGAGAACGGAAAAGATGAGCTGCGAACCAGCCGGGCTCACCCACTGACGGCCCAATCGGCCCTTACCGGCAACCTGCTCATTGGCCAGCAAAACGGTGCCATCAGCCACCTTGTCGGCCTGCATGAGATCGGTGTTGGTGGAGCCAGTGGACTCGGTGTAATCGATAACAGCGAAGTCTTCGCTCAGCGCCTCGCGGATTCGGTCCATATCAAGTGCAGTCATGCACCCTAGGTTACCCGCCGGATCACTGCCGCCTCGAAGTAACTAAAAGTAATCCGGATTGGCCAGAATTGTGCGGGCAGTAGCATCGTCAAGACAGGTAGTCAGCACAGCCTGCGGCAACGCATGGGTGACCTGCTCAGGCGTGACGGTGATCTGCCGCGTATCTGCCAGGAAAGAAACAGTATCCCCGATCAACTTGTCGTAATCAGCGCGGTCTTGTTCCCCAAGGCTGTCCGGCTTCCCTTCAGTCACCAGCACATAGCGAGTTGCTGGGGTAACCCATTCACAAACCCACTCGCCGTACTCTTGCAATTCCGAATCCGAGACATCCAGGCCCATCCCCTTCATGCTGGCACGCATGGTGGAGCGATTCACGTGGCCATTGTCCACCAACTGCGAGCGGACGTCAGACGCGTCGACAGTATCGGCAAAAATAGCGCGGAACACGGTATCGCGCTGCGTCTCTGCAGCCGAAGTCGTCGGCGATGTCGCGGACTCCTTCGAGGGCATCGTCGGGGAAGGCTCTTCCGAAGAAGATTTGGTAGTGGAGGTCAATGACTCCGTCGTAGTCTCCGAAGGCGCTGAAGACGCATCAGCAGTCCCAGTAGAAACGGTTGTCAGTGGCGCAAAGGACTCCGCGGATTCCGTACTGGAGCAACCGACCAAGAGCAGCGCGAGGAATGGAGCGAACTTCTTCATAACAAATTCCAGCCTAATGCACGCACCGCCAGGTGCTAGTGTGAATCCATGGCAAAGGTCACTTTTGAGAACGTCGGCATCACCTATCCCCGTGCCGAGAAGCCCACGGTCAAAGACCTCAATCTCGAGATTGCGGACGGCGAGTTTCTAGTCCTCGTCGGCCCGTCCGGCTGCGGTAAGTCCACCACCCTGCGCGCCCTCGCGGGGCTGGAGCCGGTCTCCAGCGGCCGCATCCTTATTGACGGCAAAGACGTCACGGGCCTTGAGCCAGGCGATCGCGATATCGCCATGGTCTTCCAGAACTACGCGCTCTACCCGCACCTCACCGTTGCCCAGAACATGGGCTTCGCCCTCAAGCTGGCCAAGATGCCCAAGGCTGAAATCAAAGCCAAAGTAGAAGAAGCAGCGAAGACCCTTGGGCTGACGGAGTACCTGCAGCGCAAGCCCAAAGACCTCTCCGGTGGTCAGCGTCAGCGCGTGGCCATGGGCCGCGCCATCGTGCGCGAGCCGAAGGCCTTCCTCATGGATGAGCCCCTGTCTAACCTCGACGCTAAGCTGCGCGTGCAAACCCGCGCGGAGCTGGCCAGCCTCCAACAGCGTCTCGGCACCACCACTGTCTACGTCACCCACGACCAGGTGGAGGCCATGACCATGGGTGACCGCGTGGCCGTGCTCAAGGACGGTGTTCTGCAGCAAGTCGCGCCACCGCGCGAGCTCTACGACGCTCCCGCTAACGAATTCGTCGCCGGTTTCATCGGTTCCCCCGCGATGAACATCTTCGACTACAACGGCGGACGCGTCGGCGTTCGCCCGGAAAAAATGTTCATCAATAAGGGGCCGATTGGCTTCCAAGGCACGGTGGAGTTCGTGGAAGAGCTGGGCTCTGAGTCCTTCGTCTACGTCATGGTGGGCGAGCAGCGCTTCGTCGCCCGCGCGAGCGACAACGTTCCGCAGCGTGGTGAGAACGTCGTGCTGACCTTTAACCCCCGCGAGGCTCACCGCTTCGATCCGGAGACCGGCCAGCGTATTGAGGCTTAAGAAACACCACGGACAGGGGTGATTTCACCCCCGTTTGAAGTGAATTAAAAGCCAAAACCACGTGCAGTGTGGGGATGATCCCCTATTTTGTAGTCATCAGAAGTTTTCCGAAAGGTGAATATTCAATGAAGAAGCCCTTCCTCCCCAGCTCGCTGCGTTCTGTCCGCCGCGGCGTTGTCGTCACCACCGCTGCACTCGCACTGACCTTGGCGGGTTGCTCCTCGAGCGACGAGGGATCGTCGTCAAGCACTGGCTCCGATGCCTCCTCGACTGATGGTGACGGCCGCGGCCCCATCACCTTCGCCATGGGCAAGAACGATACCGACAAGATCACGCCCATCATCGAGGCGTGGAACGCCGAGCACCCAGATGAGAAGGTCGAGCTCAAGGAGCTCGCCGGCGAGGCCGACGCTCAGCGCGAGACCCTCGTGCAGTCCCTGCAGGCTGGCAACTCCGACTACGACGTCATGGCGCTGGACGTGGTCTGGACCGCGGACTTCGCCGCTAACCAGTGGCTGGCACCGCTGACTGGTGACCTTGAAGTGGATACCTCCGGACTGCTGGAGCCCACCGTGGAGTCCGCCACCTACAACGACACCCTCTACGCGCTGCCGCAGAACACCAACGGCCAGCTGCTCTTCCGCAACACTGAGTTGGCGGACAAGGCTCCGGAGAAGTTCGCAGACATCGCTTCTGCCTGCGAGGCTCTCAAGGATGATGCTTCCTGCCTGACCACGCAGCTCAAGCAGTACGAGGGCCTCACCGTCAACACCGCCGGCTTCATCGAGGGCTGGGGCGGCTCCATCTTGGATGATGAGGGCAACATCGCTGTTGACTCCGACGAGGCCAAGGAAGGCCTGCAGGCGCTTGTCGACGCCTACGAAGACGGCACCATCTCCAAGGACTCCACCGCCACAACGGAGGAGGAGACCAACCTCGCTTTCACTGAGGGCAAGACCGCTTTTGCCATCAACTGGCCGTACATGTACACCAATTCCGAAGAGGCTGGCGTGAAGTTTGAGGTCCAGCCGCTGGTGGGCAAGGACGGAGTCGGTGTCTCCACCCTCGGTGGCTACAACAACGGCATCAACATCAACTCCGAGCACAAGGCTACGGCCCTGGATTTCATGAAGTTCATCATCAACGAGGAGAACCAGAAGTCCTTCGCTGAGGCTTCCTTCCCGCCGGTGCTGGCCTCCATCTACGACGATGAGTCCCTCGTCGAGGAGTTCCCGTACCTTCCGGCTCTGAAGGAATCCCTGGAGAACGCCGCGCCGCGTCCGGTCTCCCCGTTCTACACCGCCATCTCCAAGGCCGTGCAGGATAACGCCTACGCGGCTCTGACCGCTGACAAGTCCGTCGATGACGCTACGAAGGACATGAAGGCCGCCATCGAGGCAGCCTCCCAGGGTTAATCTTCCCAGCGTGAAATGGGGGCGCGAGTAAGTCCACGTGACTTGCCCGCGCCTCCTTCTTTGATCTGGATTTAAACCAATGGGCATCAAGGTGCTCGCGCGCAGAGGATGTCCAGAGGATGTCTACGCCACCCGCTATGATTTTCCCCAACCCCCGATAACCCCCTCCCCTATAAATCAGAAAGGCAGGCACCGCATGGCTGGAGCACCGCCTACCGCGCAGCCCCGCAGACAGTATCTGCGCGTTGCTGCGCTCATCGCGCCGGCGCTGATAGCGCTGGCCGTGGTCATCGGCTATCCCATCGTGCGCGCTGTGATGTTGTCCTTCCAGGGCAACAAGCGGCTTAACCCGACCACGGGTGTATTCGAGGAAGGCGCATTCGCAGGCCTCGAGAACTACCTGTACTGGATCACCAATCGCTGTATGTCTGCCACCGGCCAGACCACCGCATGCCCGGATGGCGTTATCGCCACTGATTTCTGGCCAGCGCTCAAGATCACGCTCTTTTTCACCGTGGTCACGGTGACCCTGGAAACGATTTTGGGCATGTTCATGGCGCTGGTGATGAACGGCGAATACCGCGGTCGCGGCCTCGTGCGCGCGGCGGTGCTGGTTCCCTGGGCCATTCCCACCGCAGTCACCGCGAAGCTATGGCAGTTCATGTTTGCACCGGATGGCATCGTTAACGCGCTCATCGGCTCGCGCATCGCATGGACCACGGACCCGTTCTATGCCCGCCTCGCGGTGATTATCGCTGATGTGTGGAAGACCGCCCCGTTCATGGCACTGCTCATCCTGGCAGGCCTGCAGATGATTCCGCGCGATGTCTATGACGCAGCACGCGTGGACGGCGCCTCGCGTATCCAAACCTTCTTCACCATCACCCTGCCACTGGTGCGGCCGGCACTCATGGTGGCCATCCTCTTCCGTACGCTGGATGCGCTGCGCATGTACGACCTACCGGTCATCATGATCTCCGCTTCCTCCAACGCGCCGACGGCCACCATTTCCCAGCTGGTGGTGGAAGACATGCGCCAGGGCCACTTCAACTCAGCCTCCGCGCTGTCCACACTCATCTTCCTGCTTATCTTCACCGTCGCGTTCATCCTCGTCCGTTTCCTCGGCGCTGATATCTCCGGTACTGCTCGCCAGAAGAAGGAGAAGAAGTCATGAAAAAGCTTGGCCACTACCTCGGCATCCTCTTCATCATGTTCTGGGGGCTCGCGCCCTTCTACTGGATGGTTGTCACCGCCTTGCGGCACAAGTCCCATACCTTCGACACCACCCCGTGGCCCACGCACGTGACCTTGGACAACTTCCGGGATGCACTGGCAACAGACAAGGGCAATGACTTCCTCAACGCACTGGGGAACTCTTTGCTTATCTCCCTAGCCACGACCGCTGTCGCAGTCCTCATCGGCGTGTTCACCGCCTATGCGCTAGCTCGCTACGACTTCCCTGGAAAAGGTATCGTCACCGGCATCATCCTGGCCGCCTCGATGTTCCCGGCCATCGCGTTGGTGACCCCGCTCTTCCAGCTCTTTGGCAACCTCGAGTGGATTGGCACCTACCGCGCGATGATCATTCCGAATATCTCCTTCGCGCTGCCCCTGACTGTCTACACGCTGCTGAGCTTCTTCCGTCAGCTGCCCTGGGAGCTGGAGGAGGCCGCCCGCGTGGACGGTGCCTCCCGCGGCCAAGCCTTCCGCCTCGTGCTCCTGCCCCTGGCCGCGCCCGCGCTGTTTACCACCGCCATCATCGCTTTCATCACAACGTGGAACGAGTTCATGCTGGCCAAGCAGCTATCCACCACTGCTACTGAGCCGGTGACCGTGGCTATCGCGCGTTTCTCGGGCCCCTCGGCCTTCGAGTACCCCTATGCCGCCACCATGGCCGCGGGCGCACTGGTAACGGTTCCGCTCATCATCATGGTGCTCATCTTCCAGCACCGCATCGTCGCCGGCCTCACCGCCGGAGGTGTCAAGGCTTAATGCGCCGTGAACTGCTATGGGACACCGCGCTGGGATTCGTTGGCTTCTTTGCCTTCCTGGCGCTGGTGCAAGCAGTCCTCAATCTTTTTCACCCCTCCCCCGCCATCTGGCCGGGGCTCCTGGCGGGCGCGCTGTGCCTGGCGGAGTTTCTGCTGTGGCGGGCCAAACGGAAGGATCTCCGATGACCTGGCACAATAACGCCATTTTCTACCAGGCCCTCGTGGGCTCGTACAAGGACACCCACGGCGAAGGCGTTGGCACGCTACGTGGAGTTATTGAGAAGCTGGATTACCTCAAGTGGCTCGGAGTGGACTGCCTGTGGCTCTCCCCGTTCTATGCTTCCCCGCTGCGCGATGACGGCTATGACATCGCCAACTACTACTCCATTCACCCTGACTACGGCACGATGGAAGACTTTGACGAGCTCGTCACCGAACTTCACGCTCGTGGCATGCGCCTCATGACGGATTTGGCTTTCAACCACACCTCTACCGATCATCCGTGGTTCCAGGCCTCCCGCACCGATCCGGAAGGCCCTTACGGCGACTATTACGTGTGGGGCGATGATCCCCTGCGCTACCCCGAGATCCGCATTATCTTCACCGATACGGAAACCTCGAATTGGGCATGGGACCCGGAGCGCAAGCAGTACTACTTCCACCGCTTCTACTCACACCAGCCGGACCTAAACTACGACAACCCGAAGGTCCACGAGGAAGTATTCAAGATTCTTTCCTTCTGGCTAGATAAGGGCGTGGACGGCTTCCGCCTCGATGCCATCGCCTACCTGTACGAGCGTGATGGGGTGGGCGGCGAGTCTCTGCCGGAGACGGTCGAGTTTGTGGAGAAGGTCCGCGCCTTCATCGACGAGAATTACCCCGAGGCCATCATGATCGCGGAGGCTAACCAGCCGCCCGAAGAAACCATGGAGTTTTATGGCACGGGCAATCGCTTCCACATGGTGTTCAACTTCCCAGTGATGCCGCGGCTTTACCAAGCCCTCGCGCTGGGGGACGCCACACCGGTCTACGACATCATGGCGGAGCTTCCGGAGCTTCCCCAGGGTTGTCAGTGGGGCACCTTCCTGCGCAACCACGACGAGCTGACCCTAGAAATGGTCGACGAGGACCAGCGCGCCATCATGTACGAGCACTACCTGCCGGATGAGCAGATGCGCGCCCACGTGGGCATCGCGCGGCGCCTCGCGCCACTGTTGGGCAATGATTACCGCAAGATTGAGCTTTTTTATTCACTTCTCATGACGCTGCCGGGCGCGCCTTTTTTGTATTACGGCGATGAAATCGGCATGAACGATGCCTCCGAGTTGCCCGACCGCGATGCCGTGCGCACGCCCATGCAATGGGAGCCCGGTGAGGGCGCAGGTTTCACTACATCCGCTCACCCGCGCCGTCCCATCGTCGGCGGCGTAGGGGTCTCAGTGAAAGAGCAGCTTGCCGACGATTCCTCTCTCCTCCACCGCCTCCGCGGTCTAATCCAGCAGCGTAAGGCACATCCGGAACTCGGCACCGCACCTTTCGAAGCCGTGGAAACCGGTCAGACGGGCGTTCTGGGATTCCAGCGCGGGGAGTTGTTGTGCCTGCACAGCTTCACGGATCAGACCGTCGACCTAGGCCCTGTGGAGCTCGGGCCCTATGGCTACGCCTGGCTGCCCATTGAGGCTTAAAAGGCGCTCGTTTCTCACCTCATATTTCAAACTAGGTTAACTGAAAGTTAACTCGCCGTGAACGAAAGCTAGCTTTTAGAGAACTTTACCTATATAGTTGGTTTAACCCCATGATGCGGACGGCCGCATCATTACGACAAGAAATAGAGAGGTGAGCCAAATGAATACCCTGACCGGATTCCTTTCCGCCATCACTAACGAATTCAAGAGTGCCACCGGAATCAACCTTGACACGGTGCACCCGGCGCCGCTGGTATCGCAGATCGCCGAAGATCTGCACAAGCACGGCCTTGTCCCAGCCACCCGCACCGACATCGAAGAGTCCTACGCGGCGCTGACCAACTCCTTTCCCAGCGAAGAGGATCTCACAGAGGTTGAACTCTTCCTTTACAACCTCGGCTGGCTAGCCGACGCTCCAGATAAAGCCGCTTAATCCACATCACAACTAGCCCCTCTTGTGCCCTGCCACAAGAGGGGCTATAGTTTCACATATCGGCTATCAGGCCTGTTACTCGCAAGAGGCAAGAACCTGAAGCGGAATCCCCCTTTAACGAAAGGGACTTCAGCTTCATTGCTCTCGCGAGTCTTTTTCGTTTTGGGACTTTTCGAAAGCCTAAGAACGAAAGTGAGGACATCATGACCGCCCCGGTACGTGATTATCCAAAGCTTGCCCACGACATCATCACTCTGGTCGGCGGGCCATCTAACATCACAGGAATTGCTCGGTGCGCCACTCGCCTGCGCCTCGTCCTGAAGAGCACTCCCGAAGACGCCCACACCAAGATTGAAAATCTGCCCGGCGTCATCACAACCGTCGAGAAGGGAGGGCAGTTCCAAATCGTCATCGGCAACCGCGTGGGAGAGGTCTACGAAGCTGCCATTGATCAGCTAGGAATCGATCCTAATGAACAGCAGATTGATGACGAGGACAATAAACCCACCCTCATGAACCGCATCATCGCTATGATGTCGGCGGTTTTTGCCCCCTTCATTTACGTACTCGCCGCAGCGGGCCTTATCCAAGGTGCGCTCATCCTCATCACTGCCGCCTGGCCGGAGTTTGGTGAGACAGGTACATACGAGATTTTCTCGCTCATGAGCTGGGCGCCTTTTACTTTCCTCCCCATCCTCATCGCGATCACCGCCTCGCAATTCTTCAAGACCAACACATTCATCTCTGTCGCCGCCGTTGGCGCTCTCGTCGCCCCAGAAATGGCCGACATTGCCTCACGTGTGGCCGAGGGCGAACACATTTCGCTTTTCGGTTTTGGATTGAGCGAGACCACATACACCTCAACTGTGCTTCCACCCCTTTTCGTCGTGTGGGGATTGTCTTACCTCGAAAGGTTTTTCCGGAAGCACCTACCTGAGGTCATCACGCAGCTGTTTACCCCGCTGTTCTGCCTCATCATCGCCGTGCCACTCACTGTTCTGATTATTGGCCCTCTATCCAACCAGGGCGCAATTCTCATTGCAGACGGTTTCAACTGGTTGGTCGATGTTGCTCCCCCTGTCGCCGCAGCCATGGTAGGTGGTTTCTGGCAGGTAATCGTCATTTTTGGTGTGCACTGGGGCGTTACCCCAATGGTCCTCGCGAACTTTGAACAGTATGGCTCAGACCCCTTCCAGGCCTTCCAGACCGCTGCGGTGATTGCTCAGGTTGGAGCGGCCTTCGGAGTCTTCCTCAAGTCTCGCAGCCCCGAAATGAAGAAGGTCGCCGCATCCGCTTCCCTGACCGGCGTCTTCGGCATCACTGAACCCGCTATTTATGGCGTTACACTCCGCCTAAAGAAGCCATTCATTGTGGGCTGTGTCGCGGGTGCGGCAGGCGCCATTGTGGTGTCCCTCTTCGGTTCCCTGCAATACGTCTATGCAGGACTACCTGGCGTGCTCACCATCATGAATGCCTACGAACCTGGAACGAACTCGCTCATGGGAGAGATTATTGGCTGCGCTGTAGCATTCTTCGGAGCCGTCATCGGCGTCTACTTTGTTGGTTTCACGGATGTGCTCGCCGAGGCCCCTGCCGAAGCAACCGACAGCTCCCCCGACTCCGATGCCGCATCCGCTGAATACCACAACCAGCTCTCCCAAAAAGAGACCGTCTTCCACATCTCAAGCCCTGTGACTGGCACAGTTCTCGCTCTTAACGAGGTGGACGATCCGGTCTTTGCACAGGGCACCATGGGCGAGGGCGTGGCCGTAGAACCGACCGACAACAAGGTTTACGCGCCCTTCGATGGCACTGTTGCGACAGTCCTTCCATCCAAACACGCTGTAGGGATCATTTCAGATGACGGCGTTGAAGTTCTGGTCCACATCGGCCTAGACACGGTCGCGCTCAAGGGAAAGCCATTCACCAGTCACGTTACAAAGGGACAGCGCGTCGAAGAAGG
The DNA here is from genome assembly GCF_001807205.1 of Corynebacterium sp. HMSC05D03. Lineage (NCBI taxonomy): Bacteria > Bacillati > Actinomycetota > Actinomycetes > Mycobacteriales > Corynebacteriaceae > Corynebacterium > Corynebacterium sp. HMSC05D03. Next base: position 176,351 of record NZ_KV788177.1, read on the forward strand.
AGACTTATTGGTTGAATTTGATGCTCAATCGATTACCCAAGCCGGCTTTTCACTCACTACGCCAGTAATCATCACGAATACGAAGAAATTCGCTGATGTCATCATCCATCCATCAACCCGTACCACTCATGGAAACGAGCTCATGGCCGTTGAAGCCAAGTCCTCGAACCAGACTCAAGCAGAAGGAGCCAAGTAAATGACCACGTCACTCAATCCGGATTTCCTCTGGGGTGGCGCTGTTGCTGCACACCAATTCGAAGGCGGCTGGAACAAGGGCGGTAAAGGCCCCTCCGTCGTCGACGTCCTCACCGCTGGTGCCCACGGAGTTCCCCGCCGCGTCACCGAAACCATCGAAGCCAACGAGTTCTACCCCAACCACGAAGCAATCGATTTCTACGGTCGCTTCCGCGAAGACATCAAACTTTTCGCAGAAATGGGACTCAAATGCTTCCGCACGTCAATTGCCTGGTCCAGGATTTTCCCGCAGGGCGATGAGCTTGAGCCCAATGAAGAAGGACTCAAGTTCTATGACGAGGTCTTCGACGAGCTTCTTAAGTACGGTATCGAGCCCGTCATCACATTAAGCCACTTCGAGATTCCCCTTCACCTCGCTCGTGAATACGGCGGTTTCCGTAACCGCAAGCTCGTGGAATTCTTTGAGCGCTTCGCACGAGTATGCTTCGAGCGCTACCACAAGAAGGTCAAGTACTGGATGACCTTCAACGAGATCAACAACCAAATGAATGTGGATAACCCGCTTTTCCTTTGGACCAACTCGGGCGTGACCATCGCCGAAGGTGAAAACCCCCAGCAGGTGCTGTACCAGACCGCGCACAACTGCCTGCTCGCCTCCGCACGTGCCGTAGCAGTAGGGCACGAGATCAATCCCGACCTACAGATTGGCGCCATGGTTGCCATGGTCCCGGTGTACCCGTACAGCTGCAATCCCTCAGACATCATGGCCGCCGAAATTGCTAGCCGCGATCGATACTTCTTCCCCGATGTACAAATCCGCGGCTCTTACCCGGCCTATGCTCTGAAGAAATTTGAGCGAGAGGGAATTAACCCAGGATTCCAAGAAAGCGACGACGAGATTCTCCGCAACGGCACCGTCGACTACCTCGGGTTCTCCTACTACATGTCCAACACCGTTAAACACGATGCAGTGGCCGACGCTGGTTCCTCGGTCAACGGCGGATTGCCCAATTCAGTAGACAATCCGTATATCAAGTCCTCTGATTGGGGCTGGCCAATCGATCCACAAGGGCTGCGCTACTCCCTCAATTCCCTTTACAACCGCTACCAAAAGCCACTTTTCATTGTGGAAAACGGCTTCGGTGCGGTCGATAACGTGGAAGCCGATGGTTCCATCCACGATGAGGCCCGCATCGACTATCTGCGAAACCACATCGCGGCAGTAAAGGAGGCCGTCCTCGAAGACGGCGTCGATCTCCTAGGCTACACCCCATGGGGAATCATCGACCTAGTTTCCTTCACCACCGGTGAAATGAAGAAGCGTTACGGCATGATTCACGTCGACCGCGATAATGTAGGCAACGGAACGATGGAGCGCTCAAAGAAAGATTCTTTCGAGTGGTACCGAAATGTCATAGTTTCCAACGGAGCTGAACTCTAGGTTTTCACCGCCTAAATCAGGGCACGGTGGCGCACAACTTGGCTTTCAAGCCTGCGCCACGGTGCCCTGTACCCTGATTCTATGAACGTCATCCGCGCACTCAACAACAACGCCGTTCTTTGCACTGATGCACAAGGCATTCAAGCCATCTGCTTAGGCAAAGGGATCGGCTTCAGCCGAAAGCTTGGCGATGAAATCCAGGATGATGCTGTGGAGCAAGTTTTCCGCCCGAACTCCGCTCATCCCATTGCAAACCTCACCGCGCTACTCTCTGAGCTCCCGCTGGAAATCGTCAGCCTTGTCGCAGATTTCATTAGCGCTCACTCGAAGGTCAAGGAACCCCAGCTTCTAGTTTTAGGGCTGGCAGATCATATTTCCTTCGCAATCGAACGAGAAAAAGGCGGAATCAAGTTCAACTACCCACTGATGTGGGAAGTATCCACTCTGTACCCAGAGGAATTTGAACTAGGACTAAAGCTCCTAGACCAAGTTGAAGAAGCCACCTCTGTCCGTCTAGCCCGCGATGAAGCTGCTGCCATAGCGATGCATTTCATCAACGCGCAATTCGTTGATGGGGATATGACAATGGCAGAGAACATCACGAAGGAGATTTCCGCCCTTCTCGATGTGGTCTCTTCGCAGCTCCAGTGCCAACTACAGCCCAGTTCCCCCACAGTCACACGGTTCGTCACGCACCTGCGTTACCTCTTCGTCCGTTTGAACACTCCGAACCGGGAAGCTGACGCACCGTTGCATTCAATGCTTGCAGCTATCGAACATGATGATGCTGCTGCAGTGCGCATCGCCCGTCTAGTCCGTTCCAAATTAGAAGGTCAGGGCCATGCAATTAATGACAATGAGCTGGCCTATATCGCCTTACACGTCGCACGTCTGCGCAGTGCTCTTGGGAGTAGGCAAGGAGGCGAGCTCAATTAAATACCCCTAAAACGCCGTTTGCGAGGAAACACTCATCTTTCCCACCCCGCCTACCTGCACAAACGCGGGCTGTGAGGGAAATCACCCGCGCGCCGCTATACATTCCTATACAAAACTTCTCTACACTGTCGAAACATGACTATTTCCTCACATTTGTCGGAGCTTGACTCCCTGAGCGCCGACACCACCGCAGGCAAGATCGCTGAACTGAAGAGGCGTCGCGAAGCAGCGGCGCAGCCCATGGGTACAAAAGCCCACGACAAGGTCCACGCCCAGGGCCGCCTCACCGCGCGTGAGCGCTTGGACTACCTCCTCGATGAAGGCTCCTTCGTGGAGACCGACATGCTCGCCGTGCACCGCACCACGGACTTCGGCATGGGCAAGAAGCGCCCGCTGACCGATGGCATCGTCACCGGTTGGGGAACCATCGACGGCCGCGAGGTCTGCATCTTCTCCCAGGACGGAACCGTCTTCGGCGGCGCCCTCGGCGAAGTCTACGGCGAGAAAATGATCAAGATCATGGAGCTGTCCATCACCACCGGCCGCCCACTCATTGGCCTGTACGAGGGCGCCGGCGCCCGCATCCAGGATGGCGCCGTGTCCCTGGACTGGATTGCCAAGACCTTCTACCAAAACGTCAAGGCCTCCGGCGTCGTCCCACAAATCTCCGTCATCATGGGTGCTTGCGCCGGCGGCAACGCCTACTCCCCCGCACTGACCGACTTCGTGGTGATGGTGGATGAGAAGTCCAAGATGTTCGTCACCGGGCCCGACGTCATCAAGACCGTCACCGGTGAAGAAGTCAGCCAGGAAGAACTCGGCGGCGCCGGCATCCACATGCATAAGTCCGGCACCTCGCACTACACCGCTTCTAGCGACGAGGAAGCGCTCGATTGGGTACACGACCTACTGACCTACCTGCCCTCCAATAACCGCCAGCTGACCCCGGTTGAGCCCTACGAGGAGCTGGGCGAAGAAACCGTCGACGACCTCGTGCTGGATAGCATCATCCCGGATTCCCCGAACCAGCCCTATGACGTCAAGGAGATCATCGAGGCTCTCACCGATGACGGCGATTTCCTGGAGATCCAAGCCGACCGCGCCGATAACGTGGTCACCGCCTTCGGCCGCATCGAAGGGCGCACCGTGGGGTTCGTGGCCAACCAGCCCCAGGTCTTCGCCGGCTGCCTCGACATCAATTCTTCGGAGAAGGCCGCGCGCTTCGTGCGCACCTGCGATGCCTTTAATATCCCGATCATTATGCTGGTCGACGTCCCCGGCTTCCTCCCCGGCGCCGACCAGGAACACGATGGCATCCTGCGCCGCGGCGCCAAGCTGCTCTACGCCTACGCCGAAGCCACCGTTCCGAAGATCACCGTCACCCTGCGCAAGGCCTACGGCGGCGCTTACTGTGTGATGGGCTCCAAGGGACTGGGAGCGGACGTCAACCTGGCTTGGCCCACCGCCCAGATCGCGGTCATGGGCGCTGCCGGCGCCGTCGGTTTTATCTACCGCAAGGAGATCAAGGCTGCCCACGAGAAGGGCCTCGACGTAGCTGAACTGACCAAGTCCTTCGAGCGCGAATACGAAGACCACATGCTCAACCCGTATAAGGCAGCGGAGCGCGGGCTTATCGACGCCGTCATTCTCCCCTCTGAAACCCGCAGTGCAATCGCCAAAAATCTGCGCTTCTTCACGGACAAGAATGTGGCCCGCCCGGCACGCAAGCACGGCAACATCCCGCTTTAGGCTGCGCTCGGAACGAGCGCAGCGTAGTGCAGAAGACGCACTGTATTACACTAGTGTCCCATGACTGACTTGAAGACGACCGCTGGCAAGATCGAGGACCTGAGCGCCAAGCTCACCGAGTCCCGGGCGCCGCAGGGAGAGGTTCCTGCGGCCCGCAGCGCCATCGAGGCGCTCTTTGACGCCGGATCCTTCGTGGAGACCGACGCGCTCGCTCGCCACCGCTCCACCGAGTTCGGCCGCGAGCACATCCGTCCTTACACCGATGGCGTCGTCACCGGCTTCGGCACTGTCGATGGCCGCAAGGTCTGCGCCTATGCGCAGGACGCCTCGCTTTTCGACGGCACCATGGGCGAGGTCTATGGCGAAAAGGTCACCAAGCTTTATGACCTGGCCATTAAGACCGGCGTGCCCATCGTCGCACTCGTCGCCAGCGATAAGCCCCGCGCCCAGGAGGGCATTGTCTCCTCCGCCATGCAGGCCCGCATCCTGGCCCGCGCCACCACCGCTTCCGGCCTCATCCCGCAGGTCACGACAGTCTACGCGGACTCCAAGGAGGCCTCGCTCGTAGCCGCGCTGTCGGATGTCGTCATTGCTCCGGACGGTGACCTGCAGGCGGATGGGGAGCACGAGGTGAACGTCGCCAAGCGCGTGCTCTCCTACCTGCCTTCCAATAACCGTGCCGCCGCTCCCCGCACCGAGGCCACCATCGTTGCGGGCTCTGTGGAGGAGAACATTACCGACGCCGACCACGCCCTCGATACCCTCGTGGGAGATGACGGCGCCGTCGATCTCGCCGACGTGGTCACCGCCACCTGCGAGGATGTTTTCGAGCTCGGCGCCCAGGTGCGCGGTGTCTTCACCGGCTTCGGTCGCGTGGAGGGCCGCACCGTGGGCATCATCGCCAACCGCGACTCCTTCGATGCGGAAGCTGCCGCTAAGGCCGCGCGTTTCATCCGCCTCTGCGATGCCTTCAATACCCCCATTATCGAGTTCGTCGACTCCCCGGCGCTGGATGTGGAGAAGGCAGCGCTGGCCAAGCTGGTGCACGCCTACTCCGCGGCGAGCGTAGGCAAGATCAGTGTCATCGTCCGCCGCGCGCACGGCACCGGCTACATCGCTTTCGGCTCCAAGGAACTCGGTGCGGACCTGTCCTATGCGTGGCCGACGGCCGAGATCTCAGTGGCCGATGCCCCTGCACTGGCCGCAGAGCTAGAGCTGAGCGAGGAGGAGGCCGCCGCCTACCTGACCCCGTACCAGGCCGCTGAGCGTGGTCTCGTCGATTCCGTCATTACCCCGGCAGCCACCCGCGGCTCCCTCATCGAGGGCCTGCGCCTGCTGGATCGCAAGATTATTCCAACCCTGCCGAAGAAACACGGCAATATCGTTTTGTAGAGGTTTCCCTATGACCGCTTCCCTGTTTACCGTTCTGCGCGGCAACCCCACCGACGCTGAGGTGGCGGCCCTGTCCACGGTGCTCAGCCAGCTCGACTCTGAGGCGCGCGCCAAGGCCGCCGATATCCACTCCGAGCGCGACCTGTGGGGCCAGCCGGGTGACGTATTCAACCCGTCCGCCTTCCGCAACGTCCGCTACTACTAAGCGCATGCGCCTGGTTCTAGCTTCCCAGTCCCCCTCCCGCCTGTCCATCCTGCGGGGTGCGGGCGTGGAACCCGTCATCGCCCCGGCCCACGTGGATGAGCGGGCCATCGAGGAGCGCCTGGCGGGTGCTGAGCCCGCCGAGATCGTCTGTGCGCTGGCTACTGCTAAGGCAGAGGCTATTGCTCCTGACTATCCCGAGGACGTCGTGGTGGGCGGGGATTCCATGCTGCTTCTCGACGGCTCCCTCCAAGGCAAACCCCATACCCCCGAGGCCACCGTGGAGCGCTGGCACGCGCAGGCCGGGCGCGCCGCGGAGCTCATCACCGGCCATTGCGTGCTGCGGGGCGATAAGCGCTTCGTAGAAGCCTCGCGCACGACGGTGCACTTTGCCCAGGCTTCGAACGCCGATATCGAGGCCTACGCCCGCACCGGCGAGCCACTCGAATGCGCCGGCGCCTTTACCTTGGAAGCCCTCGGCGGCTGGTTCATCGACCGCATTGAGGGCGATCCCTCCTCCGTTATCGGCCTTTCGCTACCAGTGCTGCGCCGCGCGCTGTATTTCTTTGGGCTCAACGTTTCCGATTTCTGGGCTCAGCACTAATTCTGGGCGAGCCCTTCTAGTTCCGGGCGAACCTTCCAGGTTCGCCCCTTTCAAGGTTCGCCCCCTCTGGTGGCCGTGGCGCCACATGGCTAGAGTGGGGCGGCATGGAAATGAAAGATATGCTCGCTCCCCCGCCCATCAAGCTGCCCGCCGATCCGGGTGCTGACAGTACCTCCGATCTCACCGCCGGAATCGTCGCCCACCCGGATTCCCCGCTGCTCTGGGCTCTGCTGGCGGAACAGGAACTAGACAAGAACAAGGGTGCTGAGCCCACCGCTTTCATCACCGCCTACGCCTATGCGCGTACCGGCTACCACCGCAGCCTCGACCGCCTGCGCGGCAATGGTTGGAAGGGCTGGGGCCCTGTCCCCTTCTCCCACGAGCCCAACCAGGGTGTGCTGCGCGCGATTGCCGCGCTGGGCCATGCTGCGAAGGCCATCGGTGAGGACGCGGAGTATGACCGCATCCGCCAGATGCTTTCCGACGCCGACCCCGAGTCCGTCGCCGCGCTGCTGGACTAAGCAGCTCGGCCAGCCCGACTGGCTAGGAACAACGCCACTCTGCTCGCCGCGTAAACCGCGGCGGCCCCTGCATAGAAAAATCCCGCGGACCTCGAATACTGAGGCCGCGGGATTTGTTTGTCTGCCCTACAGCAGCGCGGAGAGTGACTTTTAAGCCTTATCGCCATCCGCCTTGGCAACCAGATCGCCGGTGTTCTGCGCGGTGCGGATGTTTGCCACGAAGAACTCCAAGATCAATCGGAACTGGATGACGTAAAAAAGGAAGGTGATTCCGCCGAAGATCACAGCACCGAGGAACGCAAGGATTCCCAAAAGAACGCTATCAGCGAAAAACGCGAAGGAGAAGAGGATCGTTCCTACCCAGAAGACTGCTGACAAAATGACGAGCAGCATATAAATGAAGGACGAGAACTTCAGGGTGATAAAGTTGCTGAAAGAGAAGTCAAACAGCGCCTTGAAGAATCCCGTGCCCTTGGAAGAACCGCCATTCGGCGCAGCCTGCTGCGGGTACTGATTCTGCGGGGAGGCCGCAAAGGGCGAGTTCTGCTGGCCAAAGCCCTGCTGCTCCTGGGTGCCGAAACCTTGCTGTCCTTGGGAGCCGAAACCTTGCTGCTCCTGTGCACCGAAGCCCTGGTTCTGCTGGGAGTAGCTACCAAAACCGGACGTGGAGTTGGAGTGAGAGGCCTGGCTACCGAAACCATTGCTTGACTGCTGCCCAAAGCCATGGCCCTGGTTGGATTCCGTCTGCGCACCACCGCCAAAGCCGTCGTTGCCATAGCCGTTAGTGCCGTAGCCGTTGTCGCTGTGGCTCTGGTTCGAGTTCGTCGACTCAGCGGCATGCTCGGCGCCAGCACCACTATCGGTGTTGTAGGAAGCATAGGAGGCGCCAAAGGAGTCCTGGGTGGAGTGGGTGTCCTGGTCCTTAGCGGACTCGGATGCGGGCTCAGCAGAAGCAAAGCCTTCGCTAAACGTGCTGTCCTTAGCTTCGCGGTCAGTGTCCGGCTGCGAATCCTGGGAAGAGGCGCTACCAAACGAGGAAGTCTCAGCGGAGTTCTCGGAGTAATCGCCGTATCCTGCCTGGCCACCCCAGCCAAAGCCGGAGTTCGAATCCTGGGCATTCCAGCCAGACGCCGAGCTATCCTTGTTGGACTGGGGGCTGCCGTAGCCGCCAAAGCTACCGAAGTTATCGTTCCCAGAGTTCTCGCCGTGGGAACCGTTAAAGCTGTTATCGCCCACGTTGCTATCGCTGTTGTCGGCGTTCTCACCAAACTGGTTGGGGTTCGTCATTATTCCTTAGACCTTTCGGAGAATCATCGAATTTCGCAGCACGCTACAGCACTACACTGGCGCAATTTTTACCCCTTCGAACGTACCTGAGATCTCGCTCACCGGCAGCCCGGCTCGGGGAATAAGCCCCAAGAAAATGCAAATTTCCCCTGCCGCGGCAGGGGAAGCTCGATAAGGCTAGCGCGAAAATAAACGCTTATGCGTGCTTGGCCTCCACGCGCTTGATGGCTTCAGCCGCCACCTTTTCCTGGATGCCCATGTCCAGCTCAGAGGTGAAGCCCACGCAGGAGCAGTTGATCTCACCAAGGACATAGGTGTCTTCGCCGTTCTCACCGTCCGCCAGCATGAAGTCTGCGGTCCAGATCAGTGGGATGTTGTCACCACCGAGCTTCTCTGCAATGACCGGGCGGACCTCAGCGAACATGTCGACGAGTTCCTGCCACTCCTCCGGCTTCTGGTAGGTGTACTTAGCACCGGAGAACAGGGTCGCGGAGAAAGCGTCGCCGCCCTCAGCCGGCTTCTTGTGCACCACGAAGACCGGATCCGGGCCCACGAGAAGAATACGAATCTCGCCTTCAACGATGCGCGGCATGAAGCGCATGTCCACGAGCATGCCGTTGTCACCCACGATGTACTGGTCGCAGAAATCCATAAACTCGCCGAGCTCGCGCTCCTCAGTGTGGTTGTCCACAGCCTCGGTGCACTTGATCTTGGTGTCGAGAGGCAGTGCGGTGCCCGGTTCGACGGACTCGGCCAGCTTCTCGTCGGCAAGGCGCACGCGCCAGATGCCGGAACCAGTGGAACCGCGGTTCTGCTTGAGCACGCGCTCGCCGTAGGACAGGGAGGCCGGGAAGGTCTTGTGGAAGGACTCGACGTCGTAGTAGGCGGCGGTGTCAGCCGGAACCAGGTCCGTGTCATTGAGCTTAACCAGGGCATCCTTGGCGCCGTAAGCCATCATCTCGTACGGGGTGGACATGCCGACCAGGCCGGCGTCGGACAGCTTGGTGAGCAAGTCGAAGTAGCCTTTCTCACCGCCCGGGATGTTGCCCGGGTTCACGCGGGAAATGTAGGCATCGAAGTTCTCAGATACATACTCAAAGAGCTTCTCAGACCACTCGGGACGGTAGAACACGACCTCTGCGTGCCAGCCTGCATCCTTGATGCAGTCGACGATCGGCATGGTGTCCTTACGGTGTCCATTGATCTGCTTGTCGGATCCGCCCTCGACCTCGAAGACGACGATTGCCTTGTGCACAGTGCTTCCCTTTCGCTAGGGGGTTAATGAGTGTCACTTCTTAAAATAACCCAGGTTAGGCCTGTTCGCTCACCTGAAGAAGCGACGCCAAAATGCGATAAAAGTCGAGCTTAACGCAGTTTGTGGCCCCTGACCTGCACACTTGTTATAACCAGTGCACGCGAGCTAGCACCCTACGGCACAAAAATGTATCCAACACCACAAAGAGCCCTCCCCCGTGACCACTTTTCGGCCGAGCACGCTAGAGTTGAAGCGAACGTTTCCCCTTAACGAGAAAGGCAGGTGGACCGTGGCCGAATTCGACCCGAATCCCCCTTTCCAGGAGTACGCGCACCCTGAGCGCCTCGTGTCCGCACCGTGGCTATCCGCGCGACTGGGCATCAACGGCCTCCACGTCATCGAGGTCGATGAGGATTCACTCCTCTACGATATCGGCCACATCCCCACCGCTATCCGTATCAACGTCCAGACGGAGTTGCTCGATAACACAACGAGGGACATCATCAGCGCGGAAGATTTCACAGCCCTCCTTCGCTCGAAGGGCATCGAGCGCGATGACACCGTCATCCTGTACGGAGACAAGTCCAACTGGTGGGCTGCATTCGCCCTGTGGATCTTTGAGCTGTACGGCCACGAAGACGTGCGGCTTCTCGATGGTGGCCGGGATGCCTGGATGTCCGAGGAACGCGATACCTCGTTTATGGTCCCTGACCCGACCCCTTCCTCCTACCCTGAGGTTTCCCGCGAAGAATCATCCCGCATCTTCGTCGACGAGCTGCGCGGCTCCACCGCCACGGTGGTCGACACCCGCAGCCCAGACGAGTTCTGCGGCGAAGCTGCCCTCAAGAACGGAACTGGTGAGTCTGCCTACGGCACCACCTTGACCCACGGTCACATCCCAGGCGCCATCAACCTCGAGTGGGATCGAGCGGTCTACCCCAACGGCTGCTTCCGCGCGCTCAGCGAGCTCAAGGTCAACTATGGCGAGCTAGAGCCCGCAACGGAAACCGTCCTCTACTCGCATGTCGGCGCTCAGGCCGCACACACCTGGTTTGTACTCAAGTACCTGCTCGGCTTCGACAACCCGCGCGTCTACGATGGCTCGTGGGCAGAGTGGGGCAACATGGTTCGAATGCCCGTTGAGCGTTAAGAACACACCGAATTAACCCCGCATCCACGCTGGTGCGGGTTTATTTTTTGACACGAAACCAAGATGTGAAGGTATCCTCATGTTTTGGTGTGCAAGAATAGTACGCAGTCCTATCAGAAAAAATGGAGGAGGGTTCCTGCCGTGGCAGTTGAAACCAAGAACATCACCAAGGTCCTCGTGGCCAACCGCGGTGAGATCGCGGTCCGCGTTATCCGCGCGGCTCGCGACGCCGGCATCGCATCCGTAGCGGTCTACGCTGAGCCAGATGCTGACGCCCCATTCGTCACGCTTGCCGACGAAGCCTTTGCACTCGGCGGTCAAACTTCCGCAGAGTCATACCTCGACTTCAACAAGATTCTCGACGCCGCCTCCAAATCCGGCGCCGACGCCATCCACCCCGGCTACGGCTTCCTCTCCGAGAACGCCGATTTTGCCCAGGCCGTCATCGACGCGGGCCTGACCTGGATCGGCCCCTCCCCGAAGTCCATCGCCGACCTGGGTGACAAGGTCACCGCCCGTCACATTGCCGAGCGTGCTGACGCTCCCATGGCACCGGGCACCAAGGATCCCGTCGCCAGCGCAGAGGAGGTCGAGGCCTTCGCCGACGAGCACGGTCTACCGGTTGCCATCAAGGCCGCTTTCGGTGGCGGTGGCCGCGGCATGAAGGTCGCCCACACCCGCGAGGAGATCAAGGACCTCTACGAGTCCGCCACGCGCGAGGCCGTCACTGCTTTCGGCCGTGGTGAGTGCTTCGTCGAGCGCTACCTGGATAAGGCCCGCCACGTCGAGGCTCAGGTCTTGGCTGACCAGCACGGCAATGTCGTCGTCATGGGCACCCGCGACTGCTCCCTGCAGCGCCGCTTCCAGAAACTCGTTGAAGAAGCCCCTGCCCCCTTCCTCACCGATGAGCAGCGCGCTTCCATCCACGAATCTGCCAAGCGCATTTGCCGCGAGGCCGGATACTACGGTGCCGGCACCGTGGAGTACCTTGTGGGCGCCGATGGCCTCATCTCCTTCCTTGAGGTCAACACGCGCCTCCAGGTGGAGCACCCCGTTACCGAGGAAACCACTGGCTTCGACCTCGTTCGCGAGCAATTCCGCATCGCCGAGGGCCGCGAGCTTTCCATCTCCGAGGACCCGGCTCCGCACGGCCACGCCATCGAGTTCCGCATCAATGGCGAGGACGCCGCCGCGGGCTTCATGCCAGCCCCCGGAACCGTCGCCACGTACTCCGAGCCTTCCGGCCCGGGCGTGCGCATGGACTCCGGCGTGCGCGAAGGTTCCGTCATTGGTGGCCAGTTCGACTCCATGCTGGCCAAGCTCATCGTCTGGGGCCCAGACCGCGCGACTGCCATTGCGCGTGCACGCCGCGCCCTGGCCGAGTACCGCATCGAAGGCCTCCCCACGGTTATCCCCTTCCATCAGGCCATTCTCACCGATCCTGCCTTCACCGCCGAAGACGGCAACTTCACGGTCTACACCAAGTGGATCGAGGAAGAGTGGGTAAACGAACTGCCCGAATACACCGACACCACCGAGGCCCCCGAGGACGAGGAACAGGAGGCCGCCCAGAAGTTCGTCGTCGAGGTGGGCGGCCGCCGTATCGAAGTGGCCCTGCCGGGCAACCTCCTCTTGGGCGGTGGCAATAAGCGCAAGAAGTCGAAGAAGCGTCGTGGCAAGGGGGCGTCGGCAAACGTGTCCGGCGACACCGTGACCGCGCCGATGCAGGGCAGCGTCATCAAGGTCGCCGTCGAGGAGGGCCAGGAAGTTGAAGAGGGCGAGGTCGTTGTCGTCCTCGAGGCCATGAAGATGGAGAACCCCGTCAAGGCCCACAAATCCGGCACCGTGACCGACCTCAAGGTGTCCACCGGCACGCAGATCAACAAGGGCGAGCCGATTCTGGAGATCAAGTAGTTCGCTAATGCGTCTCTGCCGGCAGAGAACAGCGCAAAACTGCGACAAACCTTGCCTCGATTAGCACTGTTAAGTACTCTTTGACGTGATACCCCGGTGGAGCTCTGCTCCGGGTTACTTACCCGCTGAGTACTACTTACCGGGGTGCTGTTTTGTCGCTCCGGGGGGATGCAGCAATGGCGCATCAGGATTGCGCCACCAACTCCCCTCGAGTCACTCAGTTAGTGACTAAATTCAGAGATCAAGTAGCCTCGGAAGGCATGAGCGTTAACGATTCCGAGTTCGGCGTACGGTTGGCCAAGGAGCACGACCGTACCTACCTCTCCCGCCTTCTTTTCCTCGCCGATGTCCTCGGTGACGAGGACGCCCATATCGGGGACTTCCACACGCCTGACGTGGGGCTGTACGTCGATGAATGGTCTCCCCATGTCGACGGCGGCGTCATCGCTGTCTCCAGCCACCGCGTGCCCGTTGGTGGCGCGTGGCTGCGCTACTACACCACTGAAGCGAAGGGTGCTGCTTACACCGGCAATCCAGAGGCCGATCCTTTTGATGAGTCCCAGTGGGCCACAGACCTCGATCCAGAGGAGATCCCCGAGCTCTTCATTGCTGTGGAATCCCGCTACAGGGGCTTAGGCGCTGGGCGACGCCTCCTGCGCAACACCTGCGACCTCGCCGAGGCGCAGGAAGCCCCAGCCATTTCGCTGTGGATTGAGCCGGAGAACACCGGCGCCCGCAAGCTTTATGAATCCGAGGGCTTCGTCGACATCGACGTCCCGGGCCGCCCGGATGCCCACGTGATGCTCAAGCGTTTCTAGCACCGCAAGCCGACAAAAGATGTCGACTATACTCGACACTTCCTCGGTTTCTTCTAAAAGTGTCGACTATACTCGACACCTTTCGCGGCGCGCCTACGGCAGCGCGAAGAGCGACGTTGCTCACCCACCGCGGATCCAAGTCGGGCCACAACGACGGTTTCCGTATAACGCTGCACGTATCTTCGCGAAAACGCGACTAGCTTCTTCGCTCCCCTCGCAACGCGCAACGTCTACGTGCCTCCATCGACATGCGGGAGGCGTCTGATAAAAGGCATCAGTCAAAAGGCGTTTTCACGGCTGAAAACGCCTTTTACTCAGTGCAGATGGCGTTTTTGGACCCAAAGATGCCTTCTGCCAGATGCCTTTTGCGAGGCGCCCTCCTGGCTTAGGTCAATGTAGTGAGGAAGAATCCCATCCCACCGCCAAAACCACCAGGGAGCAGCGCCAAGAATGACGCTGCTCACCCATCCATGACCTAAGTCGGTCTTTAGTTGATGACCGCGATGAGGTCGCCGCCCTCAACCTTGGTGGCGGCGCCGATGGCGACGCGCTCGATGGTGCCATCCTTGGTGGCGGAGATGGAGGCTTCCATCTTCATGGCCTCGATGACGGCGATCTGGTCGCCGGCCTTGACCTCGTCACCCGGCTTGGCGGTCGGGTTCACCACGCCGGCAAACGGTGCGGCCACGTGGCCCTCGTTGGACGGGTCAGCCTTCTCCACGGTGGCGACAGTGGACTCAACGTTGTTGTCGCGAACCTTGAGCGGGCGGATCTGGCCGTTGACGTTGAGTACGACGTTGCGGATGCCCTTCTCGTCCGGCTCACCCATAGCATCAAGACGCAAGGTGATGGGCTTGAGGTCTGCGCGGTCGTTGGAGCCCTCCGGGAAGTGGTGGACAATGTAGTCCTTACCTTCTTCCAGTCCGTAGAAGAAGACGGTATCCGTCAGCGCCTCGGTATTGCCGTAGGTGCGGCGGAACTCGTTGAACTCCTCGAACTGCTTCGGGAAGAGCAAGCGGTTGAGGGAGGCACGGCGCTCGGTGGAATCATCCGAACTCAGGTGCTTCTTCTCCTCTTCGGGGACGGGCTTGACGGCAACGTCGCCAGGCGCGCGGCCCTCCAGGACCTTGTCGCGCAGCGGCGGCCAGCCACCCGGAGGCGTACCAAGCTCACCGCGTAGGAAGGCGATGACGGAATCCGGGATGTCGTACTTGGTGGGGTTGGCCTCGAAGTCAGCCGGGTCCACGCCAGCACCCACGAGGTGCAGAGCGAGGTCACCGACCACCTTGGAGGACGGAGTCACCTTGGTCGGGCGGCCAAGCATCTCGTTCACCGCAGCGTAGGTGTCCTCGATAACCTCGAAGCGGTCCTCCAAGCCCAGCGCAGTAGCCTGCGCGCGCAGGTTGGACAGCTGGCCGCCCGGAATCTCGTGGCGGTAGACGCGGCCGGTCGGTCCAGGAATGCCCTTCTCGAACGGCTGGTAGAGCTGGCGTACTGCCTCCCAGTAGGGCTCCAGGTCAGAGACTGCCTTGAGGGAAATACCGGTGTCACGCGAGGAGTTGGAGAATGCCGCGATGATGGCGGACAGCGATGGCTGAGAGGTGGTTCCCGCTAGCGGTGCGGAGGCACCGTCGACGATGTCCGCGCCAGAGAGGGCCGCCGCGTAGTAGGTAGCCAGCTGGCCACCCGCGGTATCGTGCGTGTGCACGTGAACCGGCAGATCAAACTCCTTGCGCAGAGCCATGACCAGCTTGGATGCGGACTCCGGACGCAGCAGGCCTGCCATGTCCTTAATGGCCAAGACGTGGGCGCCGGTGTTGACGATCTCTTCGGCCAGCTTGAGGTAGTAATCCAGCGTGTAGAGCTTCTCATCCGGGGAGCACATGTCGCCGGAGTAGGCCATGGCAACCTCGGCCACGGTGGTGTTGGTCTCTAGGACGGCGTCGATAGCCGGGCGCATCTGGGTGACGTCGTTTAGCGCATCGAAGATACGGAAGATATCCACGCCGGACTTAGCAGCCTCCTGCACGAAGCCGGTGCACACATCGTTGGAGTACGGCGAGTAGCCCACGGTGTTGCGGCCACGCAGCAGCATCTGGATGTTTTGGTTCGGCATGGCCTCACGCAGCAGATCCAGGCGCACCCACGGGTCCTCCTTGAGGAAGCGCATGGCGACATCGTAAGTAGCACCACCCCACGCCTCCACGGAGTAGAGTTCCGGGGTCATGCGGGCGACGGCTTCAGCAGCCGTGACCAGAGCGGTACCGCGCACGCGGGTAGCCAGCAGGGACTGGTGAGCATCGCGGAAGGTGGTATCGGTGACCGCCAGAGCATCCTGCTTACGGATCTTTTCTGCCCACTTCTTCGGGCCCAGCTCCAGCAAGTCGTCACGGGAACCGCGCGGCAGCTCGGAGTTAAAGTCCAGATCCGGCAGCTTATCGAAGGGGCGCAGGGTGGTCGGACGCTCACCGTTCGGCTTGTTGACGGTCACGTCAGCGATGTAGTCGATGATGCGGCCAGATTCGTCCACAGCCGGCGGGGCCTTCAGCAGGTCCGGGTGCTCCGGAATGAAGCTGGTGTCCACGCGAGTGTTGACGAAGTCCGGCTCGCGCAACAGAGCGCGCAGGAAGCCGATATTGGTGGCCACGCCGGCCACGGTGAACTCGTTGAGCGCGCGCTGCGCACGGGCCACGGCTTGCTCGAAAGTGACACCGCGGCAGGTCATCTTCACCAGCAGCGAGTCAAAGTTCGGGGAGATCTCCGCGCCGACGGCCGTTGCACCGTCGAGACGCACGCCCGCGCCGCCCGGCGAGCGGTACTGGGTCAGCGTGCCGGTATCTGGGCGGAAGCCGTTAGAGGGGTCCTCAGTGGTGATACGGCACTGCAGTGCCGCGCCGGTGATGTGGATATCCTCCTGCTTGAGGCCCAGCTCCTCCAGGGAGAGGCCCGCGGCAATCTGCATCTGGGACTTCACGATGTCCACGCCCGTGACCTCCTCGGTCACGGTGTGCTCGACCTGCACGCGCGGGTTCATCTCGATGAAGACGTGGTTGCCCTTCTCATCAACAAGGAACTCGACGGTACCAGCGCCCTCGTAATTGATGTGCTCGCAGAACTTCACGGCGTCCGCGCAGATGCGGTATCGCAGTTCCGGGTCCAGCGTCGGCGCCGGGGCAATCTCCACAACCTTCTGGTGGCGACGCTGCACGGAGCAGTCGCGCTCGTACAGGTGCATGACGTTGCCCTGGGAGTCAGCCAGAATCTGCACCTCAATGTGCTGCGGGCGAATGACCGCGGTCTCGAGGTAAACATTGCCATCGCCGAAGGCGGCCTCCGCCTCGCGGGAGGCCTCAGCGCACTTGGTCTTCAGTTCTGCTTCGTTCTCGATGAAGCGCATACCGCGGCCGCCACCGCCGGCCACTGCCTTCACGAAGACGGGGAACTCAAAGTCCTTGGCGTACTCCGCCAGCTTGTCGACGTCCGTCGAGGGCTTCGAGTCCTTCAACGTAGGCAGCCCTGCTTCCTCAGCTGCAGCCACAGCGGCGGCCTTATCGCCGGTCAGGTCGAGGGTCTCAGCCGTGGGGCCGATGAACTTGATGCCGTTGTCACGGCAGGCGCGAGCCAAATCTGCACGCTCTGAAAGGAAGCCATACCCCGGGTAAATGGCATCCGCACCGGACTTCTTGGCGGCGCGAATAACCTCATCGATATCGAGATAAGCCTTGACCGGCTGACCCTCGGTACCGATACGCACGGCTTCATCCGCGAAGGCGCGGTGGAAGGAGTTGCGGTCTTCTTTGGGATAAATTGCAACGGTCTTGGAACCGACCTCAAAGGCGGCGCGGAAGGCACGCACGGCAATCTCACCGCGGTTGGCCACCAAGATCTTGGAGAAGGACTTGTGGGCGGTATCAGACACTAGGAGTGATCCTTTCAGATAGGAACAATACGAAGACAAGGATAGTGTCCGAGGCGACAACGCGGGCGAGAATCGGCTTATATGTCAACAGGAATCCACACGCTGCACATAGTCGGACAAAGAAGAAAACCAGCCCACGAGAAGAAAGTTTCGTGCGCTGGTTTTACGCTGACTAGGTCCGCTTCTCTTAGATCTGCTTCGGAGGAACGGAGCGCTGCTCCTTGCCGTTGTAAGCAGACAGCGGGCGAATGAGGGAGTTGTTCTCGTTCTGCTCCACGATGTGTGCGGTCCAGCCAGTGATGCGGGCCATCACGAAGATCGGGGTGAAGAACTCGATGTCGAAGCCCAAGATGTGGTACGCGGGGCCAGCCGGGAAGTCCAGGTTCGGCTGGATCTTGATGGAGGTGTTCTCGTACATGGTCTTAGCCATCTTCTCGTACATCTCCACCCACTGCTCCTGGCCGTGATCCTTGGCCAGCTCGCGGAAGGCAGCCTCCATGGTCGGAACACGGGAGTCACCGTTCTTGTACACGCGGTGACCGAAGCCCATGACGAGCTCCTTGTTCTTGAGCTTGTTGAGCGTCCACTCCTCTGCCTTGGCCGGGTCACCGACCTCCAGGAAGTTCTTCATCACGGCCTCGTTAGCACCACCGTGTAGCGGGCCCTTGAGGGCGCCGATGGCGGCGGTAACAGCGGAGTAGGTATCGGACATCGTGGAGGTCACCACGCGGGCAGCGAAGGTGGACGCGTTGAAGGAGTGCTCCGCGTAGAGGATGAGGGACTTATCAAAGGCCTCAATATCGGAGCGCGACAGGGCTGGGGAGCCTTCCTCCTCACCGAAGACCATCCACAGGAAGTTCTCCGCAAAGCCCTTCTTGCGGGAAGGCTCGAGGTATCCCTCGCCACGGCGGCGACGGATGTCGAGTGCGACGATGGTCGGCAACTTCGCCATAAGCTCCAGCGCGGTGCGGCGGATGTGCTCGGAGTCCTTGGTGTACTCCTCCGGATCCTGGGAGCCGATGAAGGAGACTGCGGTACGCAGCACGTCCATCGGGTGGCAGGACTTCGGCATGGAGGTGATCAGGTCGATGAGGTGGCGGTCCAGGTGACGCAGTGCCTTCTCACGGGCGGAGAAGCGGACCAGCTCATCCTGGGTCGGCAGCTCGCCATTCCACAGCAGGTAGGCAACCTCCTCGAAGGAGCAGTAGCGGGCCAGCTCCTGCACCGGGTAGCCACGGTAGGTCAGGGAGTTGGTCTCCGGGACAACCTTGGACACGGCGGTCTCGTCGACGACAACGCCGTACAGGCCCTTGCGGATCTCTGGGGTTTCAGACATGGTGTTTCTCCTTAAGTGGGGGCCTAGCGTGTGGGCTAGGCCGGGGGGATTAGTCAAAGGTGGGCTTGTAGCTGTCCTTGGAGTACGTGAACACGCTCTGGTCGAAGGCGTTGTACTCGTCGTAGCGCACCAGCTCGTAGAGGCGGGAGCGGTGCTGCATGCGCTCGAGCCACTCCTCGGATTGCAGTCCGGTCTCCTGCATGTCGCGGAGGAATTCTTCGGTAGCACCCATGGCCACGCGCAGGGTGGATACCGGCCAGATGACGGCGTTGTAGCCCAAGTCCTCAATGCGCTTAGCCGACAGCAGCTCGGTCTTGCCGAACTCCGTCATGTTGGCCAGCAGCGGGGTGTCCACGGCGGCGCGGAACTTTTCAAAGTCCTTCGGCGAGTACAAGGCCTCGGTGAAAATGAGGTCCGCGCCGGCATCGGCATAAGCCTTGGCGCGCTCGATGGCCTCATCGATGCCGTGGATGCCGGCGGCATCGGTGCGGGCACAGATGATGAAGTTCTCATCGCGGCGCTCATTGACGGCGGCGGTAATGCGGCGAACCATGAGATCCGTCGGCACGACTTCCTTACCATCGAGGTGACCGCAGCGCTTCGGGTTGACCTGGTCCTCCAGGTGGCAGCCGGCCAGGCCAGCGTCCTCCAGCGCGGCAACCGTGCGGGCGGCGGACATGGGTTCGCCGAAGCCGGTATCGGCGTCGACAAGCACCGGCAAGTCCGTGGCACGGGCAATGTGCCCGGCGCGCTGCGCTACCTCGGTGAGCGTGGTCAGGCCGATGTCCGGCAGGCCCAGGTCATTGGCCAGCACCGCGCCGGAGACGTAGACGCCGCCGAAGCCACCGAGATCCTGGATAAGGCGCGCGGTCAGCGGGTTGAAGGCGCCCGGCAGCGTGGTGATTTCCGGTGCATTCAGCGCCTCGCGAAAGCTCTTGCGCTTGTCTGCGTTGCTGATAGTGGAGCCAAATAGGCCAGCCATTTAGAACAGTCCCTTCGGGGTCTCGGGTGCGGTGGCGATAGCCTCGTCGGTGAGGCGAACGTTGAGTTCGTTCAGGTCGGTGAGGTTCTCCAGGTTCTGCGCGGCAGCGAGGAAACGCTCCTGCTCCTCCTCCGAGACCTTGCCGGCAGCGAGCTTCTTGAACTTGTTGATGTACTCCTCGCGGCCGAAGGGGCGGGCGCCGAGCGGGTGGGCGTCGGCCACCGCGCGCTCATCCTCAATGACGGTGCCGTCCTTGAAGGTGATGACGGCCTTGCCGCCGAAAGCCTTCTCATCCAGGTCGTTGGAGTGGTAGCGGCGGGTCCACTCCGGGTCCTCGACGGTGGAAATCTTGTGCCACAGGTCGATGGTGTCCTGACGGTGCTTGCGCCCGTCAGAGTAGGAGGTCTCGTAGTCCCACTCGCCGTCCTGCAGGGCCACGGCGAAAATGTACATGATGGAGTGATCCAGGGTCTCGCGGGAGGCGTTCGGATCCATCTTCTGCGGGTCGTTAGCGCCGGTGCCGATGACGTAGTGGGTGTGGTGCGAGGTGTGCAGGACGATGGACTCGATGTCCTCCGTCTTCAGGCCCTTCTCCGCGAGGGTCTTCTTGAGGGCAAAGGCCATGTCGATCGGGGCCTGTGCCTGGTACTCCGCGGAGTGCTCCTTGGTGTAGGTGTCCAGGATGGCGCGCTTTTCTTCACCCTCCGCCGGAAGGGGGACGGTGTAGGTGCGCTCCGGGGAGTGCAGCATCCAGGCGATGAAGCCGTCCTCACCTTCCCAAATCGGGGCCGGGGCACCCTCGCCGCGCATGGAGCGGTCCACTGCCTCGATGGCCATCTTGCCCGCGAAGGCTGGGGCGTAGGCCTTCCAGGAGGAAATCAGGCCCTTGCGGGACTGGCGGGTGGCGGTGGTGGTGTGCAGTGCCTGGCCGATGGCCTGGTAGATGGTGTCCACATCGAGGTTCAACATGGTGCCGATACCCGCGGCGACGGACGGACCAAGGTGTGCCACGTGGTCAATCTTCCACTCGTGGAGGCAGATGCCCTTGACCAGGTTAACCTGGATTTCGTAGCCAGTAGCCAGGCCACGGATGAGGTCCTTGCCGGTCAGGCCCTTGTGCTGAGCCACGGCGAGAATCGGCGGGATGTTATCGCCTGGGTGGGAATAGTCGGCAGCAAGGAAGGTGTCGTGGTAGTCCAGCTCACGCACGGCAGTGCCATTAGCCAGGGCTGCCCATTCGGCGGAGTAGTTACCGTCCACGCCGAAGATGGTGGCGCCGCCTTCCTGCACCGGGTGGGCCTGTGCAATGACGCGGGCGGAGGTAACCGGGCGGCGGGTGGCGGAGGCAACGGCCACGGAGGCGTTATCGATGATGCGGTTGATGATCATCTCGGTGGTCTCGGCCGGAACCTCGACGGGATCGGCAGCTACCTTGGCAACCTTGTAGGCCAAGTGCTCTTCAATAGGAAAGTCCTCGGCGGACTTGTGGGTACGTACTTCGTGGTTAATCAACGGGATTCCCTCCTAGACCAGAACAACGATTGCGATAGGCATCACACTAACCTCGCTCCGTGTGACCTGCCACATGTGTAAACTGTGACTATCTGTTGCAAGACTTTGCGTTGTTTGCAAAACTTGTGGAATTTCCAGGTGGGATGGCTTTTTAGGAGGACGCAGACGGTGACTAAGCACTACGCGGGGGCGAGAATCCACGCACTACGCAAGGAACGCAAACTCACACAAGCCGCCATGGCGAAGCAGCTGGGGCTATCCACCAGCTACCTCAACCAGCTGGAAAATGACCAGCGCCCCCTCACCGTCACCGTCCTCCTGCAGCTGACCCAACGCTTCGGCGTTGACGCCACGTACTTTGCAGGGGACCGCGATCTGCGCGCTCTCGCCGAGCTGCGCCAGCTCTTCCCCGAAGCCACCGAAGCCACCCTTACTGACTTAAGCGGGCGCTTCCCCGAACTTTTACCCCGGCTTGTCGACGCCGCCGCACACACCCCCGCCGAACCCGGCCCTTTCGAAGCGGTCCGTGACTTCTTCTACGACGCCCACAACTACGTCCATAGCCTCGACACAGCCGCCGAGGAGCTCTCCGATTCGCTCGGAGACCGAGTCCTGCGCCGCGGGCGCTTAGCTTCCGTCTTGCAGGATGAATTCGGTGTCACGACGCGCTTTTCCTCCTCGTCCCCGCGCCGCCGCACCTTCCACGACCGCGAGTTGCACCTGCGCGCGGGCCTTACGGAATCCCAACTCGTCTTTGAAATGGCGCTCCAGTACTGCCTGCTGGCCTACCCGGAGCATTGCGCGGAACTCGTCGCCGAATTGCCGGGCGAGGAAGCACAGACTATTGGCACGCTGGGCCTCGCGCAGTATTTTGCCGCCGCCGTGACCATGCCTTATACCCAGTTCCTCGCCACTGCGGAGGAAACGCGCTATGACATCGACGTCATCGCGACGGCCTTTGGCACTGGTTTCGAGACCACCGCGCAGCGCTTGTCGACGTTACAGCGACCCGGCCACCAAGGCGTTCCCTTCTCCTTCATCCGCACCGACCGCGCAGGAAATATTTCCAAGCGCCAGTCCTCCACCGCTTTCCACTTCGCCCGCAGCGGCGGCTCCTGCCCGTTGTGGGTCGTGCACCGCGCTTTTGAAACGCCCAACCGCATCACGAGGCAGGTGGCCTCGATGCCCGATGACCACACCTACTTGTGGATTGCGCGCTTCGTCCAAGGCCAGGCCCAGGCCTGGGGCACGCCGCGCAAAGAATTCGTCGTGGGCTTAGGCTGCGATATCGCACAGGCGGATCGCGTGGTCTACGCGGATGCGCTCAACCTCTCCCCTTCTGAGGCGACCCCCATCGGCCCTGGCTGCGCCGCCTGCCCACGTCCAGCGTGCCCGCAGCGTGCCTTCCCACAGGTGGGGCGGCCCGTCAGCCTCGACCTCAATGCCACGCCGGTTTCGGCTTATGCCACCTCATAGTTCTTTCATTTTCGCCTAGGCTTTCGAATTTCCTACTGCGATGTCCGGTGGGCTTGCCAGGATAGGACGTGTTCGGCACCACGCCGAGTTCTCTTCCCTCACCTACGCAGGAGGTTCTCTCTCATGTCCACCCCTTATGCAGCTCACCAGCGAATACGGCGAGCAGTTCACCATGGAAGAAGCCCAGCATGCGGTGAGCACACTGGGCTTATAAGAGCGGGCCGTAGATAAATCAGACCCGGGTCTGATTTACGCGAGGTCTTTACTCAAGGTCATCGTGAGCAACGAGGCGGCGGGCCGCCTCCGTGATGGTGCCGGACAGGGACGGGTAGACCGCCAGGGAATCCGCTAGCTGGTTCACGGTGAGCTGGTTGGTCACGGCGACCGCGATGGGCAGAATAAGCTCGGAGGCGGTCGGAGCAACAATCACGCCACCGATGACGCGGCCGGAGGTCGCACGGCAGAAGAGCTTGACAAAGCCGTGCTGCAGTGAGCGCATCTTGGCGCGCGGGTTGGTATTCAACGGCATCGTGATGGTGCGGGCGGCAACCTCACCGGCCTCAATCTCCGCCTGGGTAAAGCCCACGGCTGCGATCTCCGGGCGGGTAAACACGGCGGTTGCTACGGTCTTCAGGCGCAGCGGGGACACGCCCTCACCCAGGGAGTGGTACATAGCGATACGGCCCTGCATCGCGGCAACGGAAGCCAGCGGGAACAGGTCGGAGCAGTCGCCGGCGGCATAGATGCCAGCGACATTGGTGCGGGAAACGCGGTCAACCTCGATGTGGCCGGACTTCGTGGTAGCCACACCAACGTGCTCCAAGCCGAGGTTCTTGGTATTCGGGATGGAACCGATGGACATGATGACGTGGGAGCCGTGGATCTCGCGACCATCCTGGGTCTTGACCACCACGTTGCCGTCCTCAGTACGGGAGACGGTCTCCACGCGGCAGTTCTTCTCCAGCTCCACGCCGCGCTCGGCCAGGACGGTCTCGAGGACGTCGGCAGCGTCGGCGTCGTCGTGCGGCAGAATGCGGTCGCGGGAAGCCACCATGGTCACGCGCACGCCCATCTCGGCGAAGGCGGAAACGAACTCAGCACCGGTCACGCCGGAGCCGACCACGATGAGGTGTTCCGGCTCCTCCTTGAGGTCATAGACCTGCTGCCAGGTGAGGATGCGCTCGCCGTCCGGCTGCGCGCCCGGCAGAATGCGCGGGGTGGCACCGGTAGCAACGAGGACGAGGTCCGCGTCGAGGGTCTCAGTGGTGCCATCCTTATGGGTGACATCAACCTTGTGCGCTGCACCCTTCACCCCATGCTGATCCTCGGAGAACGCCGCGCGGCCATCGATGACCTTGACGCCAATCTTCTCCAGGCCCGCACGGACGTCACGGGACTGGTTAGCAGCCAGCGCCTGAACACGGCCGTTGAGGGCCTCCAGGCTCAGCTGCAAGGAGCTGAGCTGGTGGTTCAGGCCCATGTCATCGGCGCGGCGGAAGTCGGTGCGAATGTTGGCGCCAGCGATGAAGGACTTCGAGGGCACGCAGTCCAAGAGAACGGAGGAGCCACCGGGGCCCTGTTCCTCAATCAACGTAATGTGCGCGCCGTACTTGGCGCCGGCGGTCGCAGCCTCGTAGCCTGCGGGGCCACCGCCGATGATTACGATGCGGGGGGCTTCCTGTGACACTGTCGCTCCTTTTTTAAAATTCTGCCTATAAGAACTCTGGGAAATCCTTGTCACAGTGTAGTGCTTAGGCGCTTAATCCTCCACGTTGGCAAACTGCTCCGCTACGGAGCCAAAGAGTTTGACGCCCACGCCGATGGCTCTCTCATCGGGGGCCAAATCACCCATATGCAGATCATGCTGCTCGCCTTCACCGGACCAGCAGCCAAGGCGAGCCATGGAGCCGGGCACCTTTTCTAGGTACCACGAGAAATCCTCGCCGCCGGAGGATTGTGGGGCCTGAACCACGGCTTGCGGGTCAATGGCCTGGGCAGCGCTGGCGAGGAGGGCGGTAGAGACGTCGTCATTAAGCACGGGCGGAACCCCGCGGTGGTAGACCAGCTCATGCTCCACACCCAGGGGCGCTAGCACCTGTTCCACCAACTCGGAGAAGAGCGTTTGCATATCCCGCCAGATTCCGATGTCTGCCGTGCGCATAGTGCCAGACACAGAGCCGGTCTCAGGGATCGCGTTCGGGGCATAGCCGGAATTCACCTGGCCGAAGACCAAGACGGTGCCGGTGCGCGGATCGACGCGGCGTGAGAGCAAACCTGGCAGGTCCGTCAGCAGCTTGCCCAGCGCATAGACGACGTCCGCCGACAAGTGCGGGCGCGAGGTATGCCCGCCGGGGCCGGAGACGTTGATTTCCACAACATCGGTCGCGGAGGTGATCGCCCCAGCGCGAACGCCGATACGCCCGACGCGCAGCTTTGGTTCGACGTGCACGGCAAAGATGGAGTTCACGCCTTCGAGCGCACCCCACTCGATGACATCGGTGGCGCCGCCCACCCATACTTCCTCAGCGGGCTGGAAGATGACACGAACACCGAAATCTAGCGGATGCTCGCGATTAAGGTCCGCCAGGGCGCAGGCCGTGGCCAGCGCAATGGTGGTGTGTATGTCATGCCCACACGCGTGCATGACGCCGGGGACCTCGGAGGTGTATTCGAGTCCGGTGACTTCGGTGACGGGCAGCGCGTCAATATCGGCGCGGAAGGCCAAGCGCCCAAGTTCCGTATCGGGGCCAATATCCACCATGAGGCCGGTCTCGGGGAAAAGATGCGGCTCCAAGCCGTACTCACGCAGGGTGCGGGACAGGAAGCGGGTGGTTTCCACCTCGTTATTGGAAGTCTCCGGGTGGCGGTGAATATGGCGGCGCCACGCGATGACCTCCGCGCGGTGGTTGCTGAACCACTCACTGACGTAGTCCGAGATCACTGCTTCCTCCTCCGTGGTTTCCTCTTGGGAAGAGTCTACAACTAGACCATGCGGTTCAGTTAGCCGGGCAGGTCACACGCTAGATATACTGAGCGGTCTGCCCTGACCGACGGTTTCGCTACAGGTCGATATTGCGGGGGCCATAGAGGCGATCGCCGGCGTCACCCAGCCCCGGCACGATATAAGCGTCCTCGTTGAGGGCCGGATCAATCGCTGCAGTGACCAAGCGAACTGGCAAGCCCGAGTTAGCCAGCGCATCAACGCCCGGCTGGGCGGAGACCATGCAGATCGCCGTGATGTCGGTAGCGCCACGGTCCGCAAGGAGCTTCAGGGAGTGCAGGAGGGAACCACCCGTGGCGAGCATCGGGTCAACCACGAAGACGCTGCGGCCGCTGAGATCCTCCGGTAGGGCCTCCAGATAAGGCACCGGCTCGTGGGTTTCCTCATCTCGCGCCATACCGATGAAGCCGACCTGGGCATCCGGAATCATGGACAGGGCCGGGTCAATCATGCCCAGACCAGCACGGATGATGGGCACGATAATCGGCGGGTTTTGCAGGCGGGTGCCCTCCGCCGTGGCGACGGGAGTGACGCAATCAAAATGCTCGACGGGCAAATCACGGGCTGCTTCATACACCAGCATGGTGCCCAGGTCTCGCAGGGCGGCACGGAAAGCGGTGTTATCGCTGCGGGCATCACGCATCAGCGTGAGCCGGGAGGCGGCGAGGGGGTGGTCTACTACGTGGATATCCATGCCCTTCACTGTATAAGAATCCGCCGGGAACCGATCAGCGGGCGGCGCAGTCTAAAAAGGCATGACTAGCTTTGACACATTCACTATTGACACCGAATACACCCGCCGGCTGGCACACGAACTGGCCACCGTCTCCCAAGCCTCCGCCACTCCCCCTCCTGCGTTACCTATAGATTCCGTTCTGGGTGGCTTCACCGGCGCATTTAACTCCGCCATGGAAAACCTCGCTACCCGCCTTGTCCAGGTCAGGGCGGATGCCGGAGCTGTGGCGGACTCCAGCTTCCGCATGGCCCGCGAGGCCGAGGACGCTGACGGTGCTCTTGCTAGCGCCTGTGGAGGTCTGTGATGTTGGAGTCAGCACTCGCTCACATCGCCCGGATGCAGCCGGCACAGCTTCCCGATGTCTCCCTGCCCACTGTGCCCGATCTCACTGCTGCCGGGCCCTTAGCGGAGATAGCGCACGGAGATCCGCGGGCGCTTTTCGCCACCGCACGCCAGGCCACCGAGGACCTTTCCACGGCGCGCTCTGCGCTAGATTCCGCGCGCGGGCTCATCTCGGCGGCCGTCAGGGACCTCATCGGGCTGGGATTCGAGTTGCTCCAGCGCGGACTGCCTTTAGCCTTGGGCTTGCTCATCCCCAACCCAGCCACACAGGCCGCAGCCCGCTCGGCTTTGCAGGCCTTGGCAATGGAGTACGTCGGCAAGGCGATGCTGCGCGTAAAGCAGCTGGCCGGGGAGCTCCTTCAGGCGGCCGCGCCCCTCGTGCCCATTGCACAACGCGCGGTGCGCCCTTCAGTGCGCGGTCCGCAGGAGGAAGGCGGAGCACGCCACGCGCTGACCACGTCCTCGTCCTCTGATAGCAAAGGAAGCGCGCAAGGCCAGGCCGCGGTGCAAGCCGCACTCTCCCAGCTGGGCACACCCTATGGATGGGGCGGCACCGGCAACGGCAGCTTCGATTGCTCGGGGCTAACCCAATGGGCTTGGCGCCAGGCTGGGGTGGAACTGCCGCGCACCGCTGAAAGCCAGACCGTGGGCCGCCAGGTGAGCGCGGATGAGCTGCAGCCCGGCGACCTCGTTGTGTGGGATGGGCATGTGGCCATGTACTCCGGTGACGGGCAGATGGTGGAGGCCGGCAGCCCCGTGCAAACCAATCCACTGCGCACCAACAACATGGGGATGGCTTTCAAAGGCTTCTGGAGGCCCACAGGGTAGACTATTTGCCCATGAACACCCGCGCTATTGTCCCCATCAAGCTCTCCCTTTCTGAGGGCGATTTTTATACCCTATGGGCGCCAAAGTGGCGCCAGAACGGTTCCGAGTGGCAGGCCTTTCTCGGTGACGACGAATCCGTCCTGCTCTTTAACACCGAAGCCGAGATGCTCTGCTTCCTCGAATCCGGCACGAAGCACGACTTGCTCGACCACCCGAAGTGGGAAGCCTTTAATTCCCAAGCGGCGGACCGTGTCGTGCCAGAAAAGAAACGCGTCTACGACCTCATCGGCATGCCGAAGCACCTGGCCGGCCGCCCCAGCCACGAGAACGTGTCCACCGTCGCACGCTGCCTGGAGATTGCACAGGCACTAGCGGAGGTCTGCGCCGCGGAACACACCGTCATCTTCTTCGCATCGCACTCCATCCTGCGCAACCCTGCCCGCGGAGCCGATCACTACGCCGGTGAACAGGGCATGAGTGAGTGGTCCGGCGTGGGCCGCGTTATCCACAGCAACTGGCGCTCGGTCATCGAAGACCTCGACAAGGTGGTCAAGGTCGTTCCTTCCTCTGACTTCACCCAGGATGCAACCACCAACGCCGCCACCCGCATCTCCGCCGCCAGCGAAGCAGCAGAGGAAGCCCGCAAGAAGGCCGAGGAAGAGCGCAAGGCCGCCGCAGAATCCGCCGATCCTTATGACAGCTCCCCCTGGGCAGCCGCGGGCATCGACCCGGTGAAGATCACCGCCGATCAGAGGACGGTCTACACCCTGCGCACCTACCTCGACGGCAAGCCGGTTTTCTTGGGCAAGTGGGGCGAAATCTTCACCTTCCCCAGCTCCAAGGTGCTGGTGCGCTGGATCATGGAAAACGATGACCACGACCTAGCAAAGGTATCCACCTGGGAGGAAGTCGTTGCCGCAGCGAACGCTGGTGAGCTCGAGGTCACCGTTCACCCGGATAACCAGTACAGCTTCTACGGCATTGTCCGCGATATTGAAAAGGGCCCCGAATCCGTTGATACGGACCAGATGAGCCGTTGCTACGAGGTCTGCGCAGATGCCGCCGACTGGGCCGGGGATGACTCCATCAACTCCTACATGCTGCAGAACCCGCGCTTCCAGGACTACCTGGGCTACATGCTGGGTTCCACCGAGCACGCAGGCTACGTGCCCTCCAAGCCCTACACCGAGCACGCGGAGTCCTGGAAGGGCCTGGAGGAAATGCTGACGAAGCGCTTCTCCCGCTTCTAGTTTTTACTCGGAAGACTCGCTGTCTTCTTCCGCTTCGGAAGCGTTCACATCAGAAGCGTCTTCCGCGAATTCCGGATCCGCTAGCTCCTCGTAGGCGGGTAGGATTTCCTGCTCGATGAGGCGCTGGCGGTCTTCTTCACTGGCAAAAGAGTTCTCAATCGCCTTGATAGTGAGATCGAAGAACTCCTCCAGCCCATAGCCGAAGGTCTCGCTCAGGGCCAGGAAAACGTCACTGAGCTTCTCGCCTGCCACGGTGCAGGTAAAGCCAAGCTGCTGCAGCAGCGGCAGAGGATGGTCAGCCAGCTCCTCTGCGGGCAGCTCCTCCAGCGGCGCGAAGGTCAACGCGATGCGGCGATCCCGCACCCACGCGGATGCCTTGCCAGGGCGAACGCCGTCGAGATCAGCGCTGAAGTCATCGACAAGATCAGTGGCGTGCACAAGGCGTGTCGCACCCGCCTGCACAGCCACCACGGCATCCTCATAGGAGGCAACGTCCCGCTCCCACGGGATGAAATCTGCGCGGAGCTTCTCAGCCGCAGACAACTTTGTCAGCGCAGCACCAGCAACGCCTTCGCCTACATCCCAGCTATTGGCATCGCCCTCAACGAGGAGGCGAGCATCAATTCCAGGAACGTCGAGTCCTTCCCGCGCCGCAGCGAGCGCCTCGGCGGCACCGAAGGAGAAAGCACTGGGGCACAGGCGGAGCTCGGCGTAGACCACGTGGTCGCTGGCAAGCGCCTGCACAACAGCGTGCGTGGCCGCGCGGAGCTCCTCTGGGGTGGAAGCATCCGTGGGCAACGGCGCCAAGAGCGTCACCTTGGGCAGACCGGCGAAAATCTCAGCGCCGGAGTCTTTATTTTCGGGGCTAATCAGAGGTGCGTCATGCATGAGGATCATCCTAGGACGCGGTCTAGGATTAAGCACGCTATGAAACATGTCCCCGCGATCCTCACTGCCCTCGCCTTAGCCGCGACGCCGCCCGCGTTTGCAGAAGAGGAAGAGTCCTCATCGCCCACGCGCACCACCGCGCCGGATACCGACTCCTGCCCGCATTCCCTTGTTCCCGAGGAACCGACGACCACCTCTGAGAGGTTGGCACCTGGCCAGGAAGCGCCCACTCCCCTTCCCGCGGTTGAGGGCGCTGCGTGCGGTGTGACAGCCCCGCGCGGTTTTCGGGTCAATAAGGACGTTGTGGCTTCGGCGTGGATGGTTAGCGACCTGGATACTGGCGAAATCATCGCCATGAAGGATCCCAACGGGCGCTACCGCCCAGCCTCCATCATCAAGGCGCTGCTGGCGCTCGTGGTCATCGAAGAGCTGCCCCTGGACCAGCGCATCACCGCCACGCTTGACGACGCCTCCGTCGAAGGCTCCGCCGTCGGCCTCGGCCCCGATGGTGTCTATACCGTGGAGCAGCTTTTACAGGGTCTACTCATGGCTTCCGGCAACGACGCCGCGCACGCCCTCGCGCAGGCTGTTGGCGGGGATGAGAAGGCGCTGGAGAAAGTCAACGCGAAGGCACAGGAGATTGGCACGCGCTCGACGGTGGCGGCGAGCTACTCCGGTTTGGACGCGGCAGGCATGTCGACGTCCGCGGCGGATATCTCGTTGATCTACCGCGCGGCTTTTGCCAACGACACCTTCGCGCGCATCGTCGATACCGAGCACGTGGAGTTTCCCGGCTGGGGTGACATGCCCGGTTATGAGCTGTGGAACGACAATGGGCTCTTCCTCAACGACCCGGACGGTATTGGTGGCAAGACCGGCTATACCGAGGACGCGCACCATACCTTCGTCGGCGCGATTAATCGCGGCGGGCGCCGCCTGCAGGCGGTCCTCCTCGATACAACCGTCGAGCATGGTTTCCGCGCTTGGGAGCAGGCGCAGATGCTTCTCGACGAAGCCTCCGACGTCCGCCCCGGCGATGGCGTAGGGCTTGTGGATGATTTCGCGGCTGGACAAGAGGAGCCCTCGGAATCTGCACCAACCACCCCGGCTCCTACCACGCCGTCCACGCCCGCCACCCCGGAGGCGACTGCGGGGTCTTCATCCTTTGGGGACTCGCAGGGCTGGATTGGGTGGCTCGTGGCAGGGCTCGTCGCTCTCCTGGTCGTAGTGGTTGCTACTTTTTCACTACTTCGGCGTTAGCCATAATGTCGTGCTGGCCGCGCAGCGCATTCTTCGGACCAATCGTGGTCACCACGTACAGGGCACCAAAGAAGGCAATGAGCGGGCCGATGAGCGGCACGAGGGAGGCCACGCGCCACCAGTTGCGCTTGATGCTCTGCTGCCAGGTGAGCTTGTTGTGGGTGGTGACATCGCGCACCGTGTATCCAGCTATCAGCTTCGCCGGCGTTGCCCCAACTAGGACTTCGAAGCAGATGTAATAGGCCACCGTGATGATCCCCGAGAAACTGGTGAGCCAGACCTCATTGAGAGTGGAGTTGTATACCCCGACGCTTAGCAAGAGGGACACACCAATCGCCGCAATGACGTAGTCGATGACGGCCAAAAGCACTCGGGTACCGGGAGTAGCGCGCGGGGCGTCCTGAACAGGCGCGGCGGGTGTGGCAGCATGATAGCTCTCGCCCCAGCGGCCGGTAGTGGCGTAGTCATCGAGCTGCGCCCACGTGAGCCGAGCACCTGATTCCATCATTTGGTCATAGCTGGCTCGGGACGAGGGCTCGCAGAGAATGCGGGCGGCAACGGCGAGTTCCTCGCGTTCGGAGTCCTCGGGGAGGTAGCCGAGGCCTTCGAGGTGGGCGTCAGCAGCCGCTAGCTGCACGCTGAGCTCGCGTGAGGTCGCGCGCGAATCCAGGGTGAAGTGCGCATAAAGGTTCGGGGCAAAAGACGCTGGTAGCATCCCGCCCTACTTTCGCCGCAGCAGGGCCCACGCACCCGCGGCGGCCGCACCAAGGGCAGCACCGGCGCCCAAGGTCACGCCCGTGTTCGGGCCCTGGCGGATCTCGTTGCGGACGCGGATGACTGCCTGATCCGGAACCGGCGGAACCAGCAGCTCGAGGGACTCCTCGGTGGTGGCTGTCCAGGCGGAGACGTAAAGCACGACGCGCCAGACCAAGTACATGACCACCATGAGGACGATCACCGGGCCAAACA
Source organism: Corynebacterium sp. HMSC05D03 (assembly GCF_001807205.1). NCBI lineage: Bacteria > Bacillati > Actinomycetota > Actinomycetes > Mycobacteriales > Corynebacteriaceae > Corynebacterium > Corynebacterium sp. HMSC05D03. The sequence continues at coordinate 208,314 of NZ_KV788177.1, forward strand.
CGGCGCCGGCCGGGTTGCCTGCCGCGGAGGACATGATGATGGTGGACAGCTGTTTGATGGCCTCAAAGATCACAGCGCCGATAGCCGCGCCCTTCAGACCAGACTTGGTGGGCACCTTCGTGCGCGGCAGGAAAGCCACCATCCACCAGAAGACGAGGAAGTTAGCGATGAGACCGATCACGATGCCGGCGATAACCAGCACCGTTCCCATTCCTGGGAAGGACTCGATACCAACCCACTCGAAGATCTTTTGGGTCAGTCCGGAGGAACCCGCCGCCGTCACGCCGAAGGCGATAACCATGGCCACGAGCAGGCCGATGAGCCCCAGCAGGTCGCTGAGCTTCTTGGTCACAAAGTTGCCCGGGGCGTCAGTCGGATCCTGCATCCACATCGCCGAAATGCCGATGCGCAGGTTATTCATCCAGCCGAGCCCAGACCACAGGGTGGTGAGGCCACCGATGCCGTACATCGCACCGCGCTGTTCAATCGCGGTATGGAGAAGCTCCGTAATCGAATCCCCCAGATCGCCCGACACGGCGTTCGCGATCTGCTCTTCCAGTTGTTGCATGAGATCGGGGCGATTGGCCAACACGGTGGCGATGGCTGCCACCGTGAGCATGAAGATGGGGAAGATAGCAAGAACCGAGAAATACGTAATTCCGGCCGCGAACTGGTTGCCGCCTTGGCTACCGTAGCGATCCAGCATCTTCATGATGTGGTCGATAAAACCGGACTTCTCGCGGACCTTATCTACCGCTCCCGGCTCATCGGCATATGCACGCTCGATGCCGTAATCATCAGTCTTTTTCTCATCGGGTTGAGTCGTTGGCGCCACAGGCTTTCCCCTTTTTATGAATTACAGAAATAAGTTACAGAATCCTCTACACAGTCTTCATCATGCTAGCCAACTCAGCCGCGACGCGCGGGGAGAAAGCCCACCGCCTCGTAGACCTTGTCCACGAGCGGGGTGGCAATCTCCGTGGCGTGCTCGGCGCCCTTGGCCAAAATACGCTCCAACTCGCCGCGGTCTTCCATGAGCTCGTCGTAGCGAGCCTTCAGCGGAGTGGTGAAAGCCTCAAGTGCTTCCGCCGTGTCCACCTTCAGGTGGCCATAGCCCTGGCCCTCGTACTTGTCCACGAGGTCCGGGATGCTCTCGCCAGTCAGCGCGGACTGAATGGCCAGCAGGTTGGACACACCGGGCTGCTTCTCGCGGTCAAAGGCCACCACGCCAAGGTCATCGGTCACCGCGGACTTGATGCGCTTGGCGGAGGTCTTGGGAGCATCGAGCAGGTTTACGATGCCCTTCGGGTTAGCACCCGACTTCGACATCTTGGCCGTTGGCTCCTGCAGGTCATAAATCTTGGCCGAACCTTCCGGAATGAAGGCCTCCGGCACACGGAAGACCTCGCCGTACTTGTTGTTGAAGCGCTCCGCCAGGTTGCGGGTGAGCTCAAGGTGCTGGCGCTGATCCTCCCCCACCGGCACATAGTGCGGGGAATACAGGAGGATATCCGCGGCCATCAGGACGGGATAGGTAAATAGGCCCACGGACGTGCGGTCCTGGCCCTGTTTGAGGGACTTGTCCTTGAACTGGGTCATGCGGGAAGCCTCACCGAAGCCGGTCAGGCACTGCAAAACCCACGTCAGCTCCGCGTGTGCGGGGACGTGGGATTGTACGAAGAGGGTGGATTTCGCCGGGTCAATGCCCAATGCGATGAGCTGCGCGGCGCCCGCCACGGTGCGGTGGCGCAGCTCCTCCGGGTTCTGCTCCACTGTGATGGCGTGCAGGTCCGGGATGAAGTAAAAAGCCTCGTGGGAGTCTTGCAGGTCAATCCACTGCTTGAGCGCTCCAAGGTAGTTACCCAGGTGGTAGGAGTCCGCCGTGGGCTGAATACCAGAGAGGACTCGAGAAGCGGAGGTCGATGCAGAAGTGGAGTCAGTCATGGTTGATCACTCTACTCTGCCGCCTCCGCCGGGGAGGCGCTGCGTCGGTTAAATCTTGCGGGAGGTCGGGCTAATAACGTCCATCATCACGGCGAAACCGGCCACCATGAACGCGCCGCCAACACCCTGGAGGACGATCGGGCCAAGGAAGGCAAAGGACGGTCCGACGATGGTCCACCACCAGATACCCAGGGCAAGCAGAATAGCGCCGAGGACAAAGTAGATGATTGCGCGGGTCATGAGCATCTCCTGCGAAATAGAAAAGGACGTTAAGACGGGATTATCGTACCACTACTTGATGTGGGCTACTTGTACTCCACCAGAAGCGGAGAGTGATCGGACCAGCGCTCCTCCACCGTCGGCGCCTTCTCCACCCACGTGCGCTGCGCGCGCTCCAGCATGGCCTTCGTGGCAGCCTGATAGTCAATGCGCCACCCGGCGTCGTTGTTGAAAGCCTGGCCGCGGTAGGTCCACCAGGTATAGGGCCCCTCGGCCTCCGGGTGCAGGCGCCTGGCGACGTCAAACCATTGCGGATCCTTGGCCGCCTCCCAGGCGGTCTTGGTTTCGTAGTCCACCACGCCGAGCCAGTCCCCAAGCCCCTTCTTCTCCTGGGGCTCATCATCCGGGAAAGAGCCAAAAACGCGGTCCATGAAGGCTCGCTCCTCCGGCAAGTGTCCGGACTTCTTCTCGTTGGGCTTGTTGTTCTTCAAGTCCTGGGCGCGGTGGCAGATGTTCCAATCACCGCCGATAACAGACTCCGGATACGTCGCGGCCATCTCATCCAAAACTTCAGAGAATTCATCCAAGAAGAGGTACTTCTCATCCTGCTTCGGGGAATCAGTATCGCCGGAGGGCAGATACAAAGAGGCCACGCGCACGCCTTCCACGGTGGCGGCGATGAAGCGGCCGGATTCGGCGAAGGAGCCGAAGCCTACGGAGACGTCGCCAAGCGCATGCTTCGATAGGATGCCCACGCCCGCGCGGCCCTTGGCGGCGGATTCGGCCTGCACCAGGTTCCATCCGGCCTCCAGGGCTGGGGCCAGGGCCTTCTGGGTCTGCTCGGGGTTGGCGCGCACCTCCTGCATGAGGACGACGTCGGCCGGCGTGGTCTCCAACCACGCGTTCATACCCGGGTTGTTCTCATTGCGCTGTTTGCAGGCCGCGCGGATGCCGTTAACGTTGACGGAGGCGATGGTGAAACTCATGCCGGCCAGTCTAACTCTGTTCAATAATCTTCACGGAAGGGGCTAGGCGGCGCTTGTCCCACATGGTGATAACCCAGGTGATGCAGCCGGCCACCGCCAACCCCGCACCAGCGAGGGCGGTGGAGTTATAGGAATAACCTGCGCCCACGACCGCACCGCCGATAGCAGCACCCGCCGCATTGGCGATATTGAGGGCCGACTGGTTCAAGGCCGCCGCGAGGCTCTGCGCATCCCCCGCCACGTTGACGAGGCGAAGCTGCAGAGAGGGCACGAGAATGGAGCCAAAGAAGGCCAAGACACCAAAGGCAATCGTGCCCGCCCACGCGTTGTGCGCCAGGAAGTAGAAGGCCACGGACACACCGACCATGCAGATGAGAGCAAAGATGATGCCAAATTCCAGGTTTCGGTCTGCCAGCGCACCGCCGGCGACGTTGCCGACAGTCATACCGATGCCATAGGCCATGAGCACAATCCAGGTGTGGTTCGGGTCCATGCCGGCGACCTCCGTCATGGTCCACGTGATGTAGGTGTAGACGGCGAACATACCGCCGAAGCCGACGGTGCCGAGGAACACGGTGAGCAGGACCTGGCTGTTCTTCAACGCGCCGAGCTCGGTGAACATATCCGTTTCCGGCATACGCGTCATGTGCGGGAAGAGGAAAAAGAGCAGCACCATCGTTAAGGCTGCAAGGACCACGACCAAGTAGTAGGCCGAATGCCAGCCCAGTCCCTGGCCTAGGGCTTGGGCTGCCGGTACACCGATCACGGTGGCAACGGAAAGGCCCATGCCCACCATCGACATGGCAAAACCTTGCTTGCCCGGTGGGGCCATCGAGGCCGCCGCCAGATTAGCTACGGAAAAGTATGCGCCATGCGGCAGACCCGCAATGAAGCGCGCCACCAGCAGAACACCGTAGTTCGGGGCCAGGGCCGTCAGCAGGTTACCCACGAGTAGAAAGCCTATGAGCAGGATAATCAGTCGGCGGCGTGGAAGTTTGCCCGTGAGCGCCGCAATCACTGGCGCGCCCACGACGACACCAAGCGCATAGACGGCGATAACCACCGACGCCGTGTCTTCCGTAATACCGAAATCATCCGCGATGAGTGGCAGCAGGCCCATCGAGGTGAACTCGGTGGTGCCGATGGCGAAGGCACCCAGCGCCATGGCGATCATCACGATGGTGCGGCGCGTCGCGGAGATTTCCGTCTGGCGCGGGACGGGACGGCGTTGGATACTGGTATTCATCGGTTTCACGGGGGCAGACCTTAGTACTCTCGCCGCGTTGCTCGTAAGTCCAGCCGGAAAGGTTGTGCCAAATACACAGACCTCCCCCACTGGTGGTGCGAGTCACAGGGGGACCGGCACCGCGAGAAAATAAGACAGGTATCCTGTGAGGTTGAACAGTTTTCAACTTCTTTAGGAGAACCATGGCAAAGATTATCTGGACCCGTACCGACGAGGCGCCGTTGCTGGCGACCTACTCCTTCAAGCCAGTCGTGGAGGCCTTCGCGTCCACCGCAGGCATCGAGGTGGAAACCCGCGACATTTCCCTAGCCGGCCGCATCCTGGCCCAGTTCCCGGAGCGCCTTGGTGACAAGAAGGTCTCCGATGCCCTGGCTGAGCTCGGCGAGCTGGCCAAGACGCCGGAAGCCAACATCATTAAGCTGCCGAACATCTCCGCTTCCCTGGTGCAGCTGAAGAAGGCCATCGCTGAGCTGCAGGCAGCCGGTTTTGATCTCCCGGAGTACGAAGAGGCTCAGGAGAAGTACGACGCCGTCAAGGGCTCCGCTGTGAACCCGGTTCTGCGTGAGGGCAACTCCGACCGCCGCGCCCCGATTGCAGTCAAGAACTTTGCTAAGAAGAACCCGCACAAGATGGGTGCGTGGTCCGCTGATTCCAAGACCAACGTGGCCACCATGGACGCAGATGACTTCCGCCACAACGAGAAGTCCGTCATCATGCCGGAGGAGGACACCCTCTCCATCGTTCTGAAGACCGCCGAGGGCGAGCAGACCCTGCTGGAGAAGCTGCCGGTCCTCAAGGGCGAGGTCATCGACGGCACCTTCATGTCCGCCAAGGCACTCGACGAGTTCCTCAAGGCTCAGGTTGCCCGTGCCAAGGAAGAGGGCGTGCTCTTCTCCGCTCACCTCAAGGCCACCATGATGAAGGTGTCTGACCCCATCATCTTCGGCCATGTCGTCCGCGCTTTCTTCGCTGACGTCTTTGAGAAGTACGGCGAGGAGCTCGAGGCTGCTGGCCTCAACGGCGAGAACGGCCTGGGCGCTATCTACGAGGGTCTGGACAAGCTCGAGAACGGTGCTGAGATCAAGGCTGCCTTCGACGACGCGCTTGCCGCGGGCCCGGACCTCGCCATGGTCAACTCCCACAAGGGCATTACCAACCTGCACGTTCCCTCCGATGTCATTATTGACGCCTCCATGCCGGCTATGATCCGCACCTCCGGCCACATGTGGAACAAGAACGACGAGGAGCAGGACACCCTCGCCGTCATCCCGGATTCCTCCTACGCCGGCGTGTACCAGGCCGTCATCGAGGACTGCAAGGCTAACGGCGCCTACGATCCGACCACCATGGGTACCGTCCCGAACGTCGGCCTCATGGCACAGAAGGCTGAGGAGTACGGCTCCCACAACAAGACCTTCAAGGTGCCGGCTGCCGGCACCGTTGAGGTCCGCAACTCCAAGGGTGAGGCCCTTATCTCCCACGACGTGGAGGAGGGCGACATCTGGCGCGCTTGCCAGACCAAGGACGCCCCGATCCAGGACTGGGTCAAGCTGGCCGTCAACCGTGCTCGCCTGTCCGGCATGAAGGCCATCTTCTGGCTCGACCCGGAGCGCGGCCACGACGCCAACCTCATCGAGCTGGTCAACAAGTACCTGCAGGATCACGACACCGAGGGGCTCGACATCTCCATCGAGGATCCGGTTACCGCGACCAAGATCTCCGTCGAGCGCATCCGCAAGGGCGAGGACACCATCTCGGTCACCGGTAACGTCCTGCGTGACTACAACACCGACCTCTTCCCCATCCTCGAGCTAGGCACCTCCGCAAAGATGCTGTCTGTGGTTCCGCTCATGGCTGGCGGTGGCCTGTTCGAGACCGGTGCCGGCGGCTCCGCTCCGAAGCACGTCCAGCAGGTCCAGGAGGAGAACCACTTGCGCTGGGATTCCCTCGGTGAGTTCCTGGCTCTGGCTGAGTCCTTCCGCCACGAGCACAACACCAACGGCAACGCCAAGGCAGGTGTCCTGGCCGCAGCGTTGGACAAGGCCACCGAGACCCTGCTGGATGAGGGCAAGTCCCCGTCCCGCAAGGTCGGCGAGAACGACAACCGCGGCTCCCACTTCTTCCTGACCCTTAACTGGGCCAAGGAGCTGGCTGCACAGACCGACGACGCCGAGCTGGCCGAGGCTTTCAAGCCAGTTGCTGAGTCCCTCGAGGCCAAGGCAGGCGAGATTGAGCAGGCGCTTCTCGACGTCCAAGGCTCCCCCGTCGACCTCGGCGGCTACTACGCCCCGAACGAGGAGAAGCTAGCCGAGGTCATGCGCCCAGTCGCTGCCTTCAACGACATCATTGATGGCCTGAAGAAGTAATTCTGCGCTTCTTCCCTAGCCCCGGAGTCTTAGACTAAGGCTAGGCCACCGCAAAGGCTCGATCCACGATGAGTGGGTCGAGCCTTTTCTTGCTTCATTAATCGCAAACAGACCTGAAACAGCACTCCGCGACGCTATTTATACCCGTTGAGCTGCGAAGACTTTTTCTT